>NZ_LMRM01000063.1:0-177826 GCF_001426045.1 Methylobacterium sp. Leaf94 | reverse complement strand
GTCCCGGCCAGCGCCGTGCCGAGCACGGTGCCGTTGTCCGCGATGGTGACGGTGGCGCCGGCCTCGGCCGTCCCCGTGAGGGTCGGTGTGGTGTCGGTGGTCGGCGCCAGGGCGTCGAACACCGGTGCCCCTGGTGGCGTGAGATCGATGACCAGGGGCGTGGCTGCGGAGACGGGCGAGGCGTTGCCCGCCGCATCCACGGCCACGGCCGTGAGGCTGGCCGTRCCCTCGGGCAGAGCGGCCGCTGTCAGGCTGAAGCTGCCGTCGGCGCCGGCCACCGTCGAGCCGATCTGGGTCGTGCCGTTCGAGACGATYACSGTCGCCCCCGGCTCGGCCGTGCCGGCGTCCCCGTGAGGGTCGGTGTGGTGTCGKTGGTCGGCGCCRGGGCGTCGAACACCGGTGCCCCTGGTGGCGTGAGATCGATGACCAGGGGCGTGGCTGYGGAGACGGGCGAGGCGTTGCCCGCCGCATCCACGGCCACGGCCGTGAGGCTGGCCGTRCCCTCGGGCAGAGCGGCCGCTGTCAGGCTGAAGCTGCCGTCGGCGCCGGCCACCGTCGAGCCGATCTGGGTCGTGCCGTTCGAGACGATYACGGTCGCCCCCGGCTCGGCCGTGCCGNCCCTCGGGCAGAGCGGCCGCTGTCAGGCTGAAGCTGCCGTCGGCGCCGGCCACCGTCGAGCCGATCTGGGTCGTGCCGTTCGAGACGATYACSGTCGCSCCCGGCTCGGCCGTGCCGGTGATCACCGGGGTGGTGTCGTTGGTCGGGGCCACGAAAGCGGTGATGCTCGGAGCATTAGGCACAACGCTGTCGATGGTCAGAGCGACGGCGGCAGAGGGCGCCGAGACGTTGCCGGCAAGATCGCGTGCGGTGACGGTGAAGCTGTTGGCACCCTGAGCGAGGTCTGCGCCCGGGGTGAAGCTGAAGACGCCGTTCGGTCCGGCCACGGCGGTTCCCAGCACGGTACCATTGTCCGAGATGGTGACGGTGGAACCGGCCTCGGCCGTGCCCGTGATGGTCGGGGTGGCGTCGTCGGTGAGGCCGGCGGCGGTGGTGATGACCGGTGCGCCGGGAGCGAGGCTGTCGATGGTGAGAGCGACAGCGGCAGAAGGCGCCGAGACGTTGCCGGCGAGATCGCGTGCAGTGACGGTGAAGCTGTTGGCACCTTGAGCGAGGTCTGCGCCCGGGGTGAAGCTGAAGACGCCGTTCGTGTCGGCCACGGCGGTGCCGAGCACGGCGCCGTTGTCCGAGATGGCGACGGTGGAACCGGCCTCGGCCGTGCCCGTGATGGTCGGGGTGGCGTCGTTGGTGAGACCGGCGGCGGTGGTGATGGTTGGCGCACCGGGGGCGAGGCTGTCGATGGTNCCGGCCTCGGCCGTGCCCGTGATGGTCGGGGTGGCGTCGTTGGTGAGACCGGCGGCGGTGGTGATGGTTGGCGCACCGGGGGCGAGGCTGTCGATGGTGAGAGCGACAGCGGCAGAAGGCGCCGAGACGTTGCCGGCGAGATCGCGGGCGGTGACGGTGAAGCTGTTGGCACCTTGAGCCAGGTTGGCGGCCGGCGTGAAGCTGAACACGCCGTTCGTGTCGGCGACGGCGGTGCCGAGCACGGTGCCGTTGTCCGAGATGGTGACGGTGGCGCCGGCCTCGGCCGTGCCCGCGATGGTCGGGGTGGCGTCGTTGGTGAGGCCGGCCGCTAGGGTGATGGTTGGCGCATCAGGCGCAACGCTATCGATGGTGAAAGCCACGGCTGCTGAGGGCGTGGAGACGTTGCCGGCCGGACCCCGTGCGGTGGCGGTCAGGACGTTGCTTCCTTCCGTAAGTGGGGTGAGGGGCGTAAAGCTGAACACGCCGTTCGTGCCAGCCAGCGCCGTACCCAGTACGATGCCGTTGTCCGAGATGGTGACGGTGGAACCCGCTTCGGCCGTGCCCGTGATGGTCGGGGTGGCGTCGTTGATGAGGCCGGCTGCGGTGGTGATCACCGGTGCGCCGGGAGCCACGCTATCGATGGTGAGAGCCACGGCGGTGGACGGCGCCGAGACGTTGCCAGCGAGATCCCGTGCGGTGACGGTGAAGCTGTTGGCCCCCTGAGCGAGATCTGGTGCCCAGCACGGTCCCATTGTCCGAGATGGTGACGGTGGAACCCGCTTCGGCCGTGCCCGTGATGGTCGGGGTGGCGTCGTTGGTGAGGCCGGCGGCATTGGTGATGACCGGTGCGTCGGGGGCGACGCTGTCGATGGTGAGAGCCACGGCACCAGAGGCTACCGAGACGTTGCCGGCGAGATCGCGCGCCGTGACGGTGAGGCTGTTGGCACCCTGAGCCAGATTGGCAGCCGGGGTGAAGCTGAACACGCCGTTCGTGTCAGCCACGGCGGTGCCGAGCACGGTGCCGTTATCCGAGATGGTCACAGTCGAGCCGGCCTCGGCCGTGCCCGTGATGGTCGGGGTAGCGTCGTTGGTAAGGCCGGCCGCTATGGTGATGGCTGGCGCATCCGGCGCAACGCCGTCGATGGTGAGAGCCACGGCAGCAGAGGGCGCCGAGACGTTGCCGACGAGATCCTGTGCGGTGGCGGTCAGGACGTTGCTGCCTGCCGTGAGTGGGGTGGTGGGTGTGAAGCTGAAGCCCCCGTTCATGCCAGCGACGGCCGTGCCGATCGCGATGCCGTTGTCCAAGATGGTGACGGTGGAACCGGCCTCGGCCGTGCCCGTGATGGCGGGAGTCGTGTCGTTCGTGGGTCCTGCAAAAGCTGTGATGCTCGGAGCGAGAGGACCGACCGTGTCGACCAGCACCGTCACGGGTGCGGCCGGCGAGACGAGGCCGCCGAGGCTCGTTGCCCTGACCTCCAGCGCATTGGTGCCCTCCGCCAGCGGAACCGTGAGAGTCACGCTGAAGCGACCGTCGAGGCCTACGGTGCCGAAGCCGACCGGGTTCGCGCCGCTGGTGATCGTGATCAGGTCGCCAGCCAGGGCCGTGCCGGTGATGACGGGCGTGTCGTCGTTGGTCGGCGCCACGTAGTCGACGACCGGGGCGCCGGGCACGCGCGTGTCGATGACGACCTGCGTCACGACGGAGGGAGGCGACAGATTGCCGGCGCCATCCTGCGCCGTGGCGGTGAGGTTGGCAGGTCCGTTCGGCAGAGGCACCGTCGGAGTTAGGCTGAAGCTGCCGTCGGCAGCGGCCACGACGGTACCCAGCACGAGTGCGTCGCTACGGACCGTGACAGTCGCCCCTGACTCGGCCGTGCCGGTGATGGTCGGGGTGGCATCGGTGATGGTGCCTGCAAAGGCGGTGATGGTTGGCGCACCGGGGGCGAGGCTGTCGATGGTGAGAGCCACGGCGGTGGAGGGCACCGAGACGTTGCCGGCGAGATCGCGCGCGGTCACAGTAAAGTTGTTGGCACCCTGGGCCAGGTCTGCGCCCGGGGTAAAGCTGAACACGCCGTTCGTGTCGGCGACGGCGGTGCCGAGTACGATGCCGTTGTCCGAGATGGTGACGGTGGCGCCGGCCTCGGCCGTGCCGGTGATGGTCGGGGTGGTGTCGGGGGTGAGGCCGGCCGCGGTGGTGATCACCGGTACGCTGGGTGCGAGGCTGTCGATGGTGAGAGCCACGGCAGCAGAGGGCGCCGAGACGTTGCCGGCGAGATCGCGCGCGGTCACGGTCAGGACGTTGCTACCCTGGACCAGATCGGCGGCCGGGGTGAAGCTGAAGACGCCGTTCGGTCCGGCCACGGCGGTGCCCAGCACGGTCCCATTGTCCGAGATGGTGACGGTGGAACCCGCTTCGGCCGTGCCCGTGATGGTCGGGGTGGCGTCGTTGGTGAGNATCGATGGTGAGAGCCACGGCGGTGGACGGCGCCGAGACGTTGCCAGCGAGATCCCGTGCGGTGACGGTGAAGCTGTTGGCCCCCTGAGCGAGATCTGCGCCCGGGGTGAAGCTGAAGACGCCGTTCGGGTCGGCCACGGCGGTGCCCAGCACGGTCCCATTGTCCGAGATGGTGACGGTGGAACCCGCTTCGGCCGTGCCCGTGATGGTCGGGGTGGCGTCGTTGGTGAGGCCGGCGGCGGCGGTGATCACCGGTGCGCCGGGGGCGAGGCTGTCGATGGTGAGAGCCACGGCGGCAGAAGGCGCCGAGACGTTGCCGGCGAGATCCCGCACGGTCACGGTCAGGACATTGCTACCCTGGACCAGGTCGGCGGCCGGGGTGAAGCTGAACACGCCGTTCGTGTCAGCCACGGCGGTACCCAGCACGGTGCCATTGTCCGAAATGGTGACGGTGGAACCGGCCTCGGCCGTGCCCGTGATGGTCGGGGTGGCGTCGTTGGTGAGACCGGCGGCGGTGGTGATGGTTGGCGCACCGGGGGCGAGGCTGTCGATGGTNGAACCGGCCTCGGCYGTGCCCGYGATGGTCGGGGTGGCGTCGTTGGTGAGACCGGCGGCGGTGGTGATGGTTGGCGCACCGGGGGCGAGGCTGTCGATGGTAAGAGCCACGACAGCAGAGGGCGCCGAGACGTTGCCGGCGAGATCGCGGGCGGTGACGGTGAAGCTGTTGGCACCCTGGGCCAGGTTGGCGGCCGGCGTGAAGTTGAACACGCCGTTCGTGTCGGCGACGGCGGTGCCGAGCACGGTGCCGTTGTCCGAGATGGTGACGGTGGAACCCGCTTCGGCCGTGCCCGTGATGGTCGGGGTGGCGTCGTTGGTGAGGCCGGCGGCGGTGGTGATCACTGGCGCGCCGGGGGCGAGGCTGTCGATCGTGAGAGCGACAGCGGCAGAAGGCGCCGAGACGTTGCCAGCCAGATCGCGGGCGGTGACGGTGAAGCTGTTGGCACCCTGGGCCAGGTCAGTGGCCGGAGTGAAGCTGAAGACGCCGTTCGGTCCGGCCACGGCGGAGCCCAGCACGGTACCATTGTCCGAAATGGTCACAGTCGAACCGGCCTCGGCCGTGCCCGTGATGGTCGGGGTGGCGTCGTTGGTAAGGCCGGCGGCGGTGGTGATCACCGGCGCACCGGGGGCGAGGCTGTCGATGGTGAGAGCCACGGCAGCAGAGGGCGCCGAGATGCTGCCGGCGAGGTCGCGGGCGGTGACGGTGAAGCTGTTGGCCCCCTGGGCCAGGTCAGTGGCCGGGGTGAAGCTGAAGACGCCGTTCGGTCCGGCCACGGCGGTGCCGAGCACGGTGCCGTTGTCCGAGATGGTCACAGTCGAACCGGCCTCGGCCGTGCCCGTGATGGTCGGGGTGGCGTCGTTGGTGAGGCCGGCGGCGGTGGTGATCACCGGCGCGCCGGGGGCGAGGCTGTCGATGGTGAGAGCCACGGCAGCAGAGGGCGCCGAGACGTTGCCGGCGAGATCACGGGCCGTGACGGTGAAGCTGTTGGCCCCCTGGGCCAGGTCAGCGGACGGAGTGAAGCTGAAGACGCCGTTCGGTCCGGCCACGGCGGTGCCGAGCACGGTGCCGTTGTCCGAGATGGTGACGGTGGAACCCGCTTCGGCCGTGCCCGTGATGGTCGGGGTGGCGTCGTTGGTAAGGCCGGGCGCTATGGTGATCACCGGCGCACCGGGGGCGAGGCTGTCGATGGTAAGAGCCACGGCAGCTGAGGGCGCCGAGACGTTGCCGGCGAGATCGCGGGCGGTGACGGTAAAGCTGTTGGCCCCCTGGGCCAGGTCAGCGGCCGGCGTGAAGCTGAACACGCCGTTCGGTCCGGCCACGGCGGTGCCGAGCACGGTGCCGTTGTCCGAGATGGTCACAGTCGAACCGGCCTCGGCYGTGCCCGCGATGGTCGGGGTGGCGTCGTTGGTCAGGCCCGCGGCGGTGGTGATAGTTGGCGCACTGGGCGCAACCGTATCAATAGCTAGTGTAACATCATCGATACCAAAACCAAGCTGTCCAAGCGAAACATCTAAGACACCACCTCTGAATACCCTCACCTCTGTTAGGTTTTGCCATGCAGAGCTAAACTGATAACGCGTTTCCCCCAATAGCAAGCCTAGATTGATCAGATCGCCAGAAGCGGCAGAAACAACCTCAACACCATTCCTATACCCGACAAACACCACGCCAGATAAAAGACTCACGTCTGCTCTTATCGATAAGGCATTCAAATCAAATACGGTACCAGTTTGCCGAGAAATAGAAAGATACCCAGCAATCGAGCCAGTTTTCAGACTCGCGTCCGGTTCTAAAAAATCTCGATTGACTGAAAGCGTTCCCGTTGCGGATCCGGATCCGTTCCGCTGAGCATAAACAAACCCATCGATAATCAGCGAACTGCCCGAGCGACCAGAGGATGCCTCGAACGTTTGGGTGCTTGCCATAGCTATTCTCTCTAGGTGCGCCCGCGGATCAATATCCAGCGGTTGGTTACACTTCAGATCAGAAAATGCTGTCGAGGATTCGGCGTCAGTTCCGCCTCTCGCTTACCAATATCAACCTACATACGAATAACTCCCTTACAAGCATGCAAGGGCGGGGCCCAGGCGCCTATTTGATCGATAGGAGCGACTCGCATTCTATAAGCTTAACAGAGCCCAAACTGCGTCGGTAAATACCGAAATTCCATCGCTTTTGATGGATATCAATGCAATCGATCCGGACAACTTTAGGAATTTTTTAATAATCGGCAGGCCGTCTTAGAAGATATACGGCACATTTGGAGCCGGAGCGGCACCCGGTGCGCTGTCACAGTCTATCGCTGAAGGCGAAAAAACTCGCTTTATAGCTGATCCGCCGAACTCAAATAGGCGAACTCCGATGCGATTTCATCAGAATGTCGAGCTGAGAACCGCCCTTTTCCGCTGCCGGCGCGCGTTCTTCGGCGTCGGCGTCATGAGCGGCATCATCAACATCCTGTACCTGACGGGATCGTTCTTCATGCTCGAGGTCTACGACCGGGTCATCCCGGCACGCTCGATCCCGACCCTCGTCGGACTGGGTATGCTGACCCTGACCCTGTTCCTGTTCCAAGGGCTCATCGAGACCATCCGGGCGCGGGTCTTGGCCCGGATCGGCAGCTCGCTGGACGAAGCCTTATCCGGGCGGGTCTTCGACATGGTGGTGCGCCATCCTCTTGAGGCACCGGCCGGCGGCGACGGGCTCCTGCCGTTGAGGGACCTCGATCAGATCCGCAATTTCTTTTCGAGCCTCGGTCCAACGGCAATCTTCGATCTACCTTGGATGCCGATCTACCTCGGGATCTGCTTCCTGTTCCATCCGCTGATCGGTCTCGCGGGCTTGGCCGGCGCGCTCGTCCTGGCGGCGCTGACCATCCTCACCGAGCTTTTGACCCGCCGGCCCCAGCGCGAAGCCACCCAGCATGGGGCGAGCCGTAACGCCCTCTCCGAGGCCGGGCGCCAGAACGCGGAGGTCCTTCGGGCCATGGGCATGCAGAAGGAGTTCGCGCAGATCTGGAACGCGGAGAATAACGCGTACATGCGGCGTCAGCGCCGCGTCGCCGACATCGCCGCGGGTCTCGGGACCACCTCGAAGATCTTCCGCATGGTGCTGCAATCCGCGGTGCTGGCGCTCGGAGCCTACCTGGTCATTCAGGGGCAGGCCACGGGCGGCATCATCATCGCCTCGTCCATCCTTGTCTCGCGGGCGCTGGCACCGGCCGAGATCGCGATCGCCAACTGGAAAGGGTTCGTTGCGGCCCGGCAAGGCTGGGTGCGCCTGCATGACATGCTCGCGCGCTTCACCCCGGACAAACCGGCGCTCGCTCTGCCGGCCCCCATCAGATCCCTGACTGTTGAGAACGCATCGATCCTGCCGCCGGGCGGAACGCGCGCGATCGTCTCCGACGTCAGCTTCGGCCTCAAGGCGGGCGAGGGCGTCGGCATCATCGGGCCGAGTGCATCCGGCAAATCCACGCTGGCGCGGGCGCTCGTTGGCGTTTGGACGCCGCTGCGTGGGGCGATACGTCTCGACGGGGCCACCCTCGATCAGTGGGCCGACGGCAGCCTCGGCCGCCATGTCGGCTACCTCCCTCAGGACGTCGAGCTCTTCGCCGGCACCATCGCGTCGAACATCGCACGGCTGGCGCCGGACCCGAATGCCGAAGCCGTCGTCGCGGCCAGCCGGAGCGCCGGCGTGCACGAACTGATCCTTCGGCTACCTGAGGGATATGAGACCCGCATCGGCCCCGGCGGGGCGGGGCTCTCGGCAGGGCAGCGCCAGCGGATCGGCCTCGCGCGCGCCCTTTATGGCGATCCTTTCCTCGTCGTTCTCGACGAACCGAACGCCAACCTCGACGAGGCCGGGGAAGCGGCACTCACGCAGGCCCTCCTCGGCGTGCGCATGCGCGGCGGCATCGTCGTGGTGGTCGCTCATCACCCCAGCGTCCTCGCCGCCGTCGATCTCGTGCTTGTCCTGGAAGAGGGGCGGGGGCGCGCCTTTGGCCGCAAGAACGAGGTGCTGAAGACGAATCTTCGCCCAACGGCTTTTCCCAACGTGCGCGGCCCGAAGCGCACCATCACTGCAACCGCGAAAGCGGCCGAGACGAACCTGAAGGCTTCCGCATGACCTCGAGCAGCATGATTCGGAACGGTGTGACGGCTGGGGCGCTGCCGACGCGCGCTGCCGGCCCCCGGCACTCCGAGGCGGACCAATCGATCGGCCGACACTTGACCGTGGTCTCCGGCATCATCGCCGTCCTAGTCTTCGGCATCGGCGGATGGGCGGCACTCACCGAGATCCACGGGGCCGTGGTGAGCCCAGGGCAACTCGTCGTCGAGAGCGACGTCAAGAAGGTCCAGCACCCGACAGGCGGTGTCGTGAGCGAGATTCATGTCCGAGATGGCACGCGCGTCTCCCTGGGGGATGTCCTGATCACGCTGGACGAGACCCAGATCCGCGCGAACCTCGACATCATCCTGAAAGCCATGGACGAATTGACGGCCCGCCGCGCCCGCAACGAGGCGGAGCGGGATGGCCTGACGATGATCGATTTTCCCGACGCGCTGACACGGCGCAGGCGCGAGGAGCCGGCCGTCGCGCACTTGATCGATGGAGAGCGCCGCCTCTTCGAAACGCGCCGATCCGGGCGAGAAGGCCAGAAGGCTCAGCTCCAACAACGTATTCTTCAGATCCGCCAGGAGATCACCGGTCTCGCCGAGCAAGCCGCCGCCAAGGCCCGCGAGATCGCCCTCATCGGAGATGAACTCGTCGGCGTTCGCGAGCTCTGGGCGCGGAATCTCGTGGCCGTTTCACGGGTGACGGCCTTAGAGCGCGACGCAGCTCGCTTGGGCGGCGAGCGCGGGCAACTGGTCGCCGCGCAAGCGCAGGCGAACGGCAAGATTACGGAGACCGAGCTGCAGATTCTTCAGATCGATCAGGACATGCGGAGCGAAACGGGCAAGGAACTGGCCGATATCCGCGGCCGCTGGTCCGAGTTGTCGGAGAAACGCGTCGCTGCCCTCGACCAGTTGAAGCGGACGAATCTGCGTGCACCTCAAGACGGCGTCGTGCATCAGCTGACCGTCCATACGGTGGGTGGCCTGGTCGTCCCGGGTGAGCCCGCGATGCTGATCGTGCCCGATGCGGACACGCTCGCGGTCGAGATGCGCATCCAGCCCCAAGATATCGACAGCATCCACCTTGACCAGAAAGCCGTGCTTCGCTTCGCCGCCTTCAACCAGCGCGTAACACCAGAGATCGGCGGAATGGTCAGCCGCATCTCCGCGGATGTCAGCCAGGATTCGAAGACCGGCATGAGCTACTACACGGCCCGGATTCGTGTGCCCGATACGGAACGCGATCGCTTGGGCAGGGCACGGCTCGTGCCCGGCATGCCAGTCGAGAGCTTCATCCAGACCGGAGAACGGTCCGTCCTATCCTACCTTGTCAAACCTCTGACCGACCAAATCGCGAAGGCCTGGCGCGAGCGCTAAAAGACTGTTGCGATGGGGGTCTCGGAAAGTCCTATCCTCAACGCGCGAACAGGGCCTTACATCCTCACGTCTCGAGTTCTCCAGCCGCTTCAGACGGCAATGCCTGTTGTCCCAACGGTTATTTTCCTGCCTCGATCTCGCAGAGCACACGAGCAAGCTCGGAGAGCAGATACCGGGCGCGCGGGTCTTTGATCCTGTCGAAGTGCTCGTTAAACAGGATCCCCTCAGGTGTCGGTAATGTCTGACCTCGACGGACCTCCTTCTCAGACAGAGACTCCCCGTTGCGCGTGTCGTAGAAATAGTTCACGTCTACGTGCAGAGCCTGGGCGATCCGTTGAAGCTTATCGGCCGCTATCCTACTCCGTCCACTCTCGTATTTTTGGATCTGTTGGAACGTAACACCCAGACTCTCGCCGAGATTGGCCTGGCTGAGGCCGACGGAACGGCGCAGCGATTTGATACGGGTACCGATCGTGTCCGCGCCGCTATCTTTGTCTATATTTGACATTGTACGTTACTCAAAATATATTGGACAGCCTAGAGGGAAGGCAAATACGTGGAATTCTTTACGTGTCTTTTTACTGGGCTTACAACGCTCGAACTATAATCTTGCGGACGGGATAAGTACCCGCTGTATCAAAATCCTGCAACTTGACAAGAACGCATGCCGACGCCGGGCCCTGACCGTTCGCTCCTCAAACGGTCAGGGCCCGGCGTCGGCGGACCGATCCCATCAGTTGAAGCGACACGGATCGCGCGTCGCCAGTCTACGACCTTCTGCTTATCCATGAATCATGAACACATGCTTGGGGCAATGCCACACCAGCAAGCGGTAAACTCCGGTTCATGACGCTCCTACCCGTTTTCGAACGGGACAGTCGGCAGTGGTCTGGAGCTTCGTGTAGCCCGCACAGGACGGTGCCGCTACACTGATCGTTTTGAGACATCGCCGTTCGAATTGATCCATGCACCCACGGCTGAGCACAATGTTAATGCAGCGAGCCGGATCGTCGGCGTTGTGCATAGTTTACACAACTTCAACCAATAAATGTGTCGTCGCGACCTACCACTCATTCTGTAAGCGGCCAGTCTGTCACTGCAATGCGTTTGATCATCGAAGGATCGCGAGGGGCATCCAATCCGGGTTGGGTCGATCCGCACGATCAGGCATTGAGTAGAGATTGCCGCTCGCAGTACGGCGAGTAATCTATTATCTCCGGCCCCTGCGCGTTCGCAACCTCGACCGGCTGCATCATGCCCCTGATAAAACTCGCAGGCACCGGCCTACCAAAGATGAAGCCCTGAACCTCGCAGCAGCCTTCGCTTCGAACCCAGTCGAGCTGCGACTGCGTCTCTACGCCTTCGGCCGTGATGGTTGCCCCAAGGTGCTTGCCCAAACCGACCACGGCACGGACGATGGCGCCGGACGTTGATGCACAGGCATCCTGGATGAACGATCGGTCTATCTTGATCTTATCGAACGGAAACTGACACAGGTAGCTGAGCGAAGAGTAGCCGGTACCAAAATCGTCAATCGCCAGACGGACGCCTATTCTGCGTAGGCGATGCAAGCAGGCGATAGCCATTTCGGCATCTTTCACAAGCACGCTCTCGGTAATCTCTAGCTCCAGGCGCTCCGGCGCGAGTCCGGATTGAACCAAAGCGTCAACGACGTGCTGGTGGAAATCGACATGTTGGATTTGAACCGCAGACACGTTGACGCCGACACGAAGATCGGCGGACCACGATACCGCCTCCCGACACGCATCGCGCAACGCCCAGGCTCCAAGCTCGACAATCAAGCCAGTCTCCTCGGCCAAGGGAATGAAAGCGGCCGGTGATATCATCCCCTTCTCCGCGTGCGGCCAGCGCAGCAAAGCCTCGAAACCGCGGAGCGTATCGCTCGCAAGATCAATGATCGGCTGGTAGTGCAGCGCGAAACCTCGCTTACGGACGGCGTCCTTTAGATCAATTTCGAGCAGATTACGGGACGCGACCGCCATATCCATTCCAGCCTCGTAGAAGCGGCACGTGTGACGACCCGCTTCCTTGGCACGGTAGAGGGCGATATCAGCATTCTTAAACAAAAGGTCGGCCCGATCACCGTCGTCCAGTCCGATCGCGACACCGATGCTGACACCCACGTTCGTCAGATGCCCATCGATGTCCACGGGCTGACCTACTACCTCAATGACACGCTTCGCTGTCGCTCCCACGCCGTGGGGATGGCTTCGACCCAGCAGGATGATTGCGAATTCATCGCCTCCGAGACGAGCAACCATGTCTCCCGGACGCAAGCAGCGCCGCATGCGGTCGGCCAGGGTACATAAGAGCGCGTCGCCGGCCGGATGTCCGAAGGTGTCATTGACCGTTTTGAAGCGATCGAGGTCGCAGCATAGGACAGCGATCGAGGTCCCTTGCCGCTGCGCATGGACTAGTTCCTGGGTCAATCGTTCCTGGAACTGCCGGCGGTTCGGCAAGCCCGTTAGTGCATCATGCCGGGCCATGTGCTCAATCTGTGCCTCGGCGCGCTTTCGCTCCGTTGCGTCCACGACTGTGCCTTCGAAACAGGAGGGGCGTCCGTCAGCATCGCGCACCAACCACGCCGTTTCTGATACCCAGATCGGTCCGCCGGTTGCGTGACCGGTCACCTCCGAGACAAAATCATCGACCCTGCCGTGCCTCAACAGGAGGCGCATAAACTCATCTTTCCGGTTGCCGTCAACGTACCAGTCATGGGTGAAGCCGTTGCCGGACGCCGTCGCACTCGTCGGGTCGCCGTATCCATGGAGTCTCGCAAGAGCTTGGTTCGCCCGAACAAGCGTGCCATCGAGGTTCGCTCGGTAGACGCCGACAACGGCGTTCTGGAAGAGCGTCTGGTACTCGGCCTCGGCGAGGCGAAGGGCCGCCTCACGCCGCTTGCGCTCCGTGATGTCGGTGAAGGTCCGGACCAATCCGCCTGTCGGCAAAGGCACTGATCGCACCTCGATTGAGGGCCCGTTCGGACGGTCCCGCTCATAGGTGACGGCCGTGGTTCCCGGGGCGCAACTCTCCAGCCAGTGCCTGAGTTCGCCATCGACCCTGCGGAACTCGCCGCGGTCAATCTGATGCTGCTGAAGGAGATCGAACCGGGCTCCCTCATGCAGCAGAGCCTCCGAAAGGCCGAGCAGATCCCTGGCCCTCTGGTTGTGAACTAGGACACGATTGTCCGCGCCAACCATCAGGATGCCCTGATCCATATTCTCCAGGGTGACACGAAGAAGGGTGCTGACCCCGCGCAGCTGCTCCTCGGAACGCACGAGATCGGTGATGTCGACACAGACGCCCAGGAGAGCAACAACCGCACCCGTTTCGTCGTGCTGCGGCAGGCCGCGGGAGATAACAGTCCGGACCTCGCCATCCGCCCTGACAAGGCGACGCTGCCGGTCGAACGGCAAAAGGGCCATCCCGTTTACGTCGGCGTTTCGGATATCAAAGGCGGCAAACAGGTCGCGGTGTTCGTCGGGGTGCAGGAACTGAACTAAATTATGGAGGGACAGTTCATCGTCGAGCATATCGTGGCCAACGAGCTGTCGCATGCTGGGGGACCACGTGGCCTTTCCAGATTTCAGATTGTACTGCCAATACCCGATGCCCCCGACCTGCTCGACGAGAAGCTGGTAATCAGCCGCTTCCCGCAGCTTCGCTTGTGCGGATTGCAGCGCCTTCAGATCTCGTCCGATCTGGTTTCGAGCCTCGTGCAGGCGCAAGTGGGCCACTACGATGTTCGCCAAATCTTGAAACTGCCGGATCTGCTCAGCAGAAAAGGAACGCCGTTGAACGTCCATCAGGCACAGCGTTCCGAGGCGTATTCCCTGATGCAGAATTAGCGGCGCTCCGGCATAGAACCGGACGCCGAGCGGACCTGTGACAAGGGGGTTTTCCTTAAACCTAGGATCGTCCAGTGCATCCTCAATGATTAGGACATCATCTGAAAGGATTGCGTAGTTACAGAAGGCTATGCTGCGCGGCGTCTCGTTGACGTCGATCCCGCAACGAGCCTTGAACCACTGTCGGTTCTCGTCCACCAGAGAGACGAAGGCGATTGGTGCCGAGAATAAGGCTTGTGCCGTGCGGCACACCGCATCGAAGTGTGTCTCGCCAGGCGTGTCAAGCACCTGCAGATCTCGCAGAACTGCAAGCCGCTCGGGCTCATTCTCCAATAACGGATACATTAAGCGCCTTTTTGGACAGCGTGACCGATCACGCGGGGTATTGCAGCAAAATGACGCTCCAAGGATCAAGCCGCACAGGTTAACGATCCATGCATTTCCATGCCCGAAACACAACTATCAGGCGATTTTTTCTAATATGTGTATCAATCCACTTTGAGGACGTGAAGCGGGCCTAGCGCAAACTATAACGCAGGTCGCAAATGAAGACGTATCCGCCTTGTTTTCCAGTTTTGTGAACCACCTTAAGTTCGAAAAATCCCACAAGCTGAGTTTTGTAGAACGCGCAGCTGCTTCCCAGTCGGGAACGCGTAGTAAAAAACCAGTCGAATCGGGATCATATCTTCGACATCGACGCCGTACTACCGAAATTGGTCTCAAAATATCACGGCAGTTCAGTAGGCAATAGAGTTGATATCTGCCGATATTACTCAATCAAAGCTGAATGTTGTGCCAATATTTGAAGTCACGTTTGGAATGCAGCTTCAGATTGACGACGAATGGAGATGGAATCATAGATCCTCTTTGAAGCGAAAGGCCCCTTACAAGCCGTATGACCAATACGCGTCTAAACGCTGCGAGTTAGAAAGAACTCTCGATACACAGCCGGTAAGCTTTGTATTTCGCATTCTGGTTGACTTATTCGCATTTATATTGAAATATTAGAAGCTTCATAGGCACTTGTGAACCCCTGTCCATACGAACGATGCAAGGGAATCGGATGGCTGCAAAAGCATGGGACCACATCGAATCTAATAGCGAAGACGCATTTGGTTTTATTGTAATTGATGAGCATAGCTACAAAGGATGTGTCATTCAAAACTCAACCGATCTAGGAGCAAGATTGGTATTGATAAATGCAGATCTTATTCCAGATCAATTTGTTCTCTGCTCTATATCTTTTGACAAATCTGTACAATGCGTATCAGTTTCGCGAACGGACGAGTCTATCGATGTCTTGTACGATTAAATATATTACAATGTAAAAATCATATGCGACAGCATTGAGAATTTTTAAAACAGCTCCTAGGAAATTTAAAGCTATGATTCATAACAATATGGCAGATAGATGCTTAGCACTACCTGGGCACTTTGAGGGCGTTTGCCGCGTTGTCTCCCTCGGGATAGCTCGTGGGAGGCAGCGATGGATCGGGATCGCGAGGGGACGGACGAGTTCGACACCTGGCTGACGCCGTTCCTGACTGCGATGGGGCGCAAGACCCGGCGGACCTGGGCACCGCTCTATCTCCGGGGCCTGCTCGGTCCGGGGGATCGCAAAAGCCTTCAGCCGATGGCGGCACGGCTCGGGCTGTCGGGCCACGACCAGCTGCAGCACTTCATCGCCAGCCCCGCCTGGGACGATGGACCGCTCTGGACGGAGCTGGCCCGTCAGGCGGACCGGCTGGTCGGCGGATCCGATGCCTGCCTGGTGATCGACGACACCGCCCTGCCGAAGAAGGGCACGCGCTCGGTCGGGGTGGCGCGCCAGTACTGCGGTGCGCTGGGCAAGCAGACCAACTGTCAGTCTCTGGTCTCCCTCTCCCTGGCGCAGGGCGAGGTGCCCGTGCCGGTAGGCTTGCACCTGCTCCTGCCCGAGGCATGGACGAGCGATCCGCAACGATGCGGGCAGGCCGGCGTGCCCGAGGCCGCGATCGTGCCGCGGACCAAGGGTGAGATCGCACTGTCGGAACTGGATCGCCTGAGGGCCGCCGGTCTACGCTTCGGCACGGTGCTGGCCGATGCGGGCTACGGCGTCAGCGCTGCCTTCCGTCACGGCCTGGATGCAAGGGGCCTGCGCTGGGCCGTCGGCATCGTCAGGAACCAGAAGGTCTACGCGGCCGAGGTGCGGCTCGTGCCGCCGACCGGTCGCGCCCGCAAACCTTCGCCGGACCAGGAGCCGCGGGAGGCCGAGGCGGTGCTGGCCGAGCTGCCCTGGCGGCGCGTGACGTGGCGTCAGGGCACGAAGGGCAAGCTCTCGGCCCGGTTCGCCGCCATCCGGGTGCGGGTCGGCGACGGTCCGGTCTGGGGCAACAACCGGCATCTGCCGGGCGAGGACGTCTGGCTCGTGGGCGAGTGGCGCTCGTCGGGTGAGCGCAAATACTACCTGTCCAACCTGCCGGCCAAGACGTCACGGCGCGCCCTGGCGGGCACGATCAAGGCGCGCTGGGTCTGCGAGCAGGCCCACCAGCAGCTCAAGGAAGAACTCGGCCTCGACCATTTCGAGGGACGGTCCTGGACTGGGCTGCATCGACACGCGTTGATGACGTGCATCGCCTGCGCCTACCTGCAGCACCTGCGCCTCGCCGAGCATCGTCGGACGGGGCGGGGAAAAAATGACGACCCGCCTTCCGGGGCCGCCGCCGTCACCCAGCCTACCCGCCGTGCGGCAGGCCATCATCGGACGGCTGTTCGCCAAGCTGGTTCCACCCGTCCTGTGCCCCCACTGCCGAAGACGCTTCACGCTGCCCTCTAACATCAAAGTGCCCAGGTAGTGCTAGGGCGTGGTGACGATTTAACTATTTGAGCCAGATGGCGATGGCGGCGAGTTTGACGAAACCCATGAAGTTGGTGAGCAGCTTGTCGTAGCGCGTTGCGACGCGTCGGAACTGCTTGAGCTTGCTGAAGAAGCGCTCGATGCGATTCCGTTCTTTGTAGAGGTCCCTTTCGTAGGCGCGCGGGACCTTGCGGTTGCGCCTGGGCGGGATGACGACTTCGGCACCGCTCTGCGTGATCGCCACGCAGAGCGGGTCGGCGTCGAAGGCCTTGTCGGCCAAGGTCGCATCGGGCTCGAAGCCCGCGATCAGGTCGGCCGCCACGGTGATGTCGTTGCGCTGACCAGGGCTGGCCAGAAGTCGTACGGGAAGCCCGAGCGCGTCGGTCGCGGCATGGATCTTCGTGCTCAGGCCGCCGCGAGACCGGCCGAGGCCCTGGGCATCCGCCCCCCTTTGACCTTGTGCGCGCCAGCAGCGTGCTGGTGTGCCCGCACGATGGTTGCGTCGATCATCAGCCACTCCAGATCGGCCTCGCGTGCCAGAACCTCCAGCATCGCGTCGAGCACGCCGCGCTCGATCCAGCGGTAGTACCGCCGTTTCACCGACCGATAGTCGCCCAGTCGCTCCGGAAGATCACGCCAGCGCCCGCCCGAACGTGCCATCCAAAGCAGCGCGCCCAGGAAGCGTCGGTTGTCGGTCCGAGGACCGCGCTTGCCCTTCGTCCCCCCCGGAACGAAACCCTTCAGGCGGTCCCATTGATCGTCCCGAAGCGCGTCGACTTCCTGAAACATGGCCAAACTCCTGCGTCGGCCATCCCTCCCAAGCCAAGCTGGTCCCAGCCTGAACTCGTTAAATCGTCACCACGCCCTAGCTTCCCCCCCACTGAGCGACGCATCACGGGCCGCAGGCTGCCTGACCCTTGGACCGTCGCTCGTATGAAGTGTGCCGGCGGTGTGGCGCTTTTTGGGACCGAACCGAAGCGGATGTCGCTCGCCCGCCTCTTTGATCGTATGCTTCAGATTGACGTACTGGTTCATCGGAAACGGCCTTTCTGGCAGGAAGAAGACCGGCCGGCTCAGGGTCGGCATGAGGAACACAACCAATGGGGGAGGGGGGGTCAGCGCTGCTTCGGCAGGCGCTTGAAGCTGCTTTGACGCACGACCTGTGGGGGTGCCTTGGCCCTCGCGAGGTCACGCAAGAAGTGCGGGAAGAGCGCCAGGGCTTCGCGCAGATGATCGACATCGACCGTCCGGCTGCCAGCGGCCTCGGCGACGGCACGGGCGATGGGCAACACCTTGCCGATGCCGTCCGCGTGATGGGTCTCAGCGAGGGTGCGGCACAGTCGGAGCGCTTCCGGGTCGTCCACGGCATACTGGCCGGCGAGCAGATCCGCGTCCGTGTCCAGGATGCAGTCGATCTCTTCACGGATCGGCAGGCGCCGGGCGATCTGCCGGATGGCGGCCTTCTGTGAGTTGACGAACTTCAGCGCCTCGTCGTTGCCGAAGAACAGCATCTGGACGCGAGCCTGCTCGCTGATCGCCAACAGGTCGCGCGCCACGCGGTCGGTAAGGTTCTGCGACTCATCGAACAGCAGGACAGGGAAGGCGCTGGCCCGGCTGCACAGGAGCTTCAGCGTCGCGGCGACGCCGTAGACGGTGCGCACACCCAGGTGAGGAGCGACCTCCTCCAGCAGCGCCATGGTCGAGTTGCCCATCACGCCCGTGACGGTCACGAGGCCGACGAGCGGCCCTTCCATCGTGCCCGAGCGGCGGACCGCCTCCTCCAACGCACGCGTCTTACCGACGCCAGGTGCCCCGGTGACGAGCCCGTTATGTCTGAACCGGTCGCAGCGGTCGATCGTGTCGAGCACAACCCTGGCCGCCGAGGTCATCACGAACGGGGTGTCCCGGCTGACATGCGCCTGACGACGCGCCTCGAACGCTTCCTTCTGGGCGGCTTCGGCCGCGCGCTTTGCAGCGATCTCCGCACGCCTCTGCTCGATGCGCTCCTGATACCTGCGCTCTTCGCGCTCTTCCTCCTCGCGCTCTAATTTGCGCTGGAGGATGCCTCGCTGGAGGTAGAGAGGGAGGTGGGCATACTTGGGGTCGAGCATGGGGGTGAGGTCGTTCATCACAAGCCTCTGAAGCGTTCGACGCGTTCCAGGGTGGCCTTGAGCTTGGCCTGCTTCTCCTCGCGGTCGCGATCGCGGCGCTCGGTCGGGCTCTCCATGATGCGCCGGCCGATCTCGGCGCGGTCGCCGCCTAGCTCGATCGTCCCCTTGCTCGCCGGCACCGGCGGCGCGGATTGACGGCGGCCGGAGTCGATCATCTCCGCCACCACATCAATCCGGTTGAGGTCGGCCGCCTCGGACCGGATCGCGTCGCGGGCCACCCCCTTGCGACGGGCGGCCTCCGCAGCCCCTGCCGGATCGAGGCGCGAATAAACCGGGTCGGGGCGGGCGATGCCGATGTATTCCCCTTTCATCGTGAACACCGGCACGGCCGGCCAGCACAGGTACTTCGGCAGGCGGATGCTGACCCTGTCGCCGGTGTGGCGAGCCAGCGCGTCGCAATAGAGCCATTCCCCGCCGACGCTGATTTTGCCGTCCTGGACCGTGCGCGTAGCCTCCTCCGAGAAAGCCGTCATCAGCGCCAGTTCGTCCACGTCGGTGCGCTGCCAGCCGGCGGCGACCGCCTGCGCGTAGGCTTGCTCGGGCGAGCGCCCAGCGAGGTCGCCGGTCTGCCGCTTTGTGTTGTAGAAGGCGAGCAGCCCAACGAAGTCGTGGGCGAAGTCGTCGAAGCTGCCGTCGAACGGGGAGGGCGCCTTGCCGAGGTTGGCCCGCCGGGAGTTCATGCGGTCGCCGCCGATGTAGCCGGGCACAGCCGAGAGGATCGTCTGCTCGATGACGCGGAACGAGCCTTCGAGGATACCCTTGGCTGCCGCGTTGTAGGCGGTCGCCCGGATCAGCGCCCTGCCCCGGCCGAACTCCTCGCAGTCCAGGCCGCCGAGGCGCAAAGCGTCCTTCAGGAACTCGGCAAAGCCGTACTCGGAGCCGTTGTCGAGATAGAGCTTCGCCGGCATGCCCCAGTGCGGGTCCTGCGTCATCGATATGAAGCTGTCGATCACGTCGCTGTTGCGGATCGCCGTGCCGGGCTCACAGAGCACGAGGTCGATGCGCACGCGCCGGGTGCCGGCATCGAGCCAGGCGATGCCCTTGGGGGTCGCCAGCGTGCCGTCCGGGCGGGCAACATACACATCGAAATGGTGGACATCGCCGTAGACGAGTTCCATTGGCGCGAACCCGGCCGAGGTGAGACGGAGGCGTGAGCGCCGATCGTCCCAAGCCTTGATGTCCGTGCGGTACTGATGGACGCGCCGGGCGCTGCGGCCCGCCTCGACGACGCCCTTGGGCAGTTCGCACGCCGGCATGATCTCGGCGAAGGTGCCGCCGATCCTGGCCTTGAGGGTGAGGTCAGCGAGGTATTCACCGGCAAGGCGCTGGACCACGCTGTAGACCGCCCCACTGCCCCATAGGTCGCGGATGCGCTGGTGGACCTTGCGAGCGATCTCGGCGCGCAGGGCGTCATCCTAGCCGGCAGTAGCGGCATCCCAACGCTTCGTGAGGATCAGGCGGCTCTCGGGCTTCGTCTCGCGGCGCTTGCGGATCAGTCCCTTCAGGCCGCCGGCCGTCGCCTTGCTGACCTTGCGCTCGATGTCACGTAGGCTCGGCGTGAACCACTCGCCATGCGGGCCGCAAACCTCGGCACTAGCCAGCACCTCCATCGCGGAGCGTCGCTCACGTGAACCCTTCGGGTGCGTCAGAGCGGGACGGAGGAAATGAGCCCACCACTCGGCCGCTTGAACGGCCTTTGCTGAGGCGTTCAACTGCCCTTCAACAGGCGTTTGCGTAGTCTGAATGCGGAGCTGAAGTGCCGGGGGGAGGGTGGTTGCGAGGACTCTCCACGAAGCCCCGGCCCTCCCTCCCCGTCCGTGGCAAACGCGAACCGTCAGACAAGAGCCCCGCCACAGCTGCGCTTTTCCTGAACCGATCCGAGCGAAGGCGTGCCGAACCTTACGTTCAGAAATCCCAGCGGCCTGAGCTACTTCGGACGCGGTGACCCAGCCATCCATGTTAGGCAGCCGTATCCAGAACGTCCCGAATGATTTGCGCCCTGAGGGCTACAGCTTTGCGGCCGAGAGACCGGCCTTTGAGGGCCTTGTAGGCGAGCTGACGACAGATGCCGCGGCTCTTGAGGTACGTGTTAAGGGAGCTGCCCCGCGAAATAAGGACCGAACGCACCCGCGCATACTCAGCCTCATAGGCTTGCTCGGTATCGTGCAACACGATGTCCATGATAGGCTCCGACGATGTAGCCTAAATGGAAACACGCCTGTAGCCAATATGTCAACACCGCTTGATCAAGACCTATCGGTTCCGCCTAGCGCGGAGGCCCAGAAGCTAAATGCTGCCGACGTCCTTGATAGGATGAAAGAGGTGTATGGAGTTGATACAGATACTGCACTAGCCGATGCGCTGCATACCACTAGACAAAATGTATCAAAGTGGAGATCGCGTAATTCCATCCCGTATGCTGAGGCGGTAGCCGCCTCATACATGCGGAACGTTTCTATAGATTATATTCTGACGGGTCGTGGCAGCAGAGAACGAGGGCAGGGGGCAGCTCAAGAACTTGATATAAAGCTTCTCCGAGCGATACTTCTCAGTCTTCTGGCCTTCGACCGCATCAAAATCATAGGCGGAGATACAGTTTCCGAATTGAATGAAATGGCTAAAGCCATAGCGTTCCAATACAAGCGGGCAGCTGAGGCGGCTCAACACCTTCAGCAAAACGACGGCCTGGATGCCGAGGCAGCCCGGGCTGTAGCCGTCGCGGCAACCGAGCTCATCTCCTCCGACGGGACTTTGTTCGGACCACGTCTCAACCCTGTTGATCAAAGCACGGACGATTGAGCGCCCGGTAGCGGCTAGGGTCCGCAATAAGGTCCGCAATCAACAATCGCTTGACGACGGGGTCCGCAAGAACGTGAGTGATTTCAGGGTGTTACGTATAATTGGCAACCGCTCTCCTTGTAGCCGAGGGCCCGCAATGCTGCTGGCACAAGCCTCTCTATCTGCACGCTTTTTCACGTTCGCCGCCAATTATTGATGACAAGCCCGCCGCCAACTTGGCCGCGCCGCCCCAACACCCCCCCGATTCAGGCCGGGAAACACCGTTCGCATAAGATATATTATGGAACCAGAACCCGTCGGACCGGGGCAGGGGCCTCCCGCGACGAAGGGTTCACCCATTCCCGACACCGCGTATTCATGCAATCTCCACACGGGCGATTCACGTCGTTGCCAGTTCTTGGGCGCGCAGCGACCGCCAGGGGTGCTAAACCGCTGGCGGATGTCATAATTCCTCCTCATAATACATGATACCGGGCACCAGCCGAGCGGATGCCCGTCCGAATCGATCCTCTCCGAAGCGAATGCGATGCCGATCCTTGCACGCCCCTCCGCTGCCCTGAGCCTGGTCCTGCTGGCCGTCGGATCCGTTTCGCTCGCCACCGGCGCGCCGGCGCGCGCGCAGGCCGAGCCGCAGCGCACCGCCCTGGTGCAGCCGCCCCAGGCCGCGGCGATGGAGACGGCCCGACCGATCGTCCGGACGGCGATCCCGCGCCGGGCGCTGGCCCGCCTGCCCCGTCTCGCCGGCCTGATCGCCCAGGGCCAGGCCGTCCGCATCGTGGCCTTCGGCTCGTCCTCGACCGAGGGCTCCGGCGCCTCCTCGCCGGCCACCACCTACCCGGCCCAGCTCCAGCGCGACCTCACGGCGCGGCTCGGGGCGATGGGCGCGGAGCATTCCGCCGTCACGGTGCTGAACCGGGGCAAGGGCGGCGACGATTCCGAGGCCATGGCCCGGCGGCTGGAGCGCGACGTGCTCGCCGACAAGCCGGACCTCGTGATCTGGCAGACCGGCAGCAACGACCCGATGAGCGGCGTCAGCGTCGCGCGCTTCGCCGAACTCACCCGCGCCGGCATCCTCGCCATGCGGGCCACCGGTGCCGACGTGGTCCTGATGGACCAGCAATGGTGCAAGAAGCTCGCGACCACCGCCGGGGCCGAGGCCTACGGCGCCGCCCTGCACGCCATCGCCACCGAGCTCAACGTGCCGGTGATCCGCCGCAACGCGATGATGCGCGCCTGGGCCGCCCAGGGGCTCCTGTCCCCGACCCAGATGATCGGTCCCGACGGCCTGCACATGACCGATGCGGGCTACGACCGCCTGGCCCGCGCCGCCACGGCGCAGCTCCTGGCCAATGCGGGCCTGCCGCAGGACGCCGGCACCCAGAACTGAGCCGAGGAGGGGATCGGGGGAGGCGGCGGACCGCCCTCCTCCCGGGAGTCCGTCCGGTTCATCCTGGCCGAGACGGACTGGCGATTCCTCGTCTCGCCGTTCGTCTTCTCGGGAGAACCGGTTTCCCCCGATCCCGGACGAACGCTAGAGATCCAGCGTGACGCTCAGCCCGTCATGGGCCGGCACGACGTTCGGCGGCAGCTTGGCGCTCAGCGTGGCGTAGTCGAGATCCGTGTGCAGGTTGGTCAGGATGGCCCGGCGCGGCCGCACCGTCTCGATCAGCGCCAGGGCATCCGAGACCGAGTAATGCGTCGGGTGCGGGGTGAACCGCAGGGCATCGATGATCAGCAGGTCGAGGCCGTGCAGCCGCGCCTGCGACGCCGCCGGCATCAGGCTGACGTCGGGCGCGTAGGCCGCCGGGCCGAAGCGGAAGCCGAGGGCCGCCTCGTTGCCGTGCTCCAGGCCGAAGGGCAGGGCCGTGATCGCCCCGCCCGGCCCCTCCACCACCGTCGATTCCCCGTCCGCCAGGTCGTGCATGTCGAGGATCGGCGGATACTCGCTGCCGGGGGGCGTCTCGAAGCAGTAGCCGAACCGCGCCTCCAGCAGGCGGCGCGTGCGGGCGTCGGCGAAGACCGGGATGCGCCGGCGCATGTGGATGACCAGGGGCCGCACGTCGTCGATGCCGTGGGTGTGGTCGGCATGGGCATGGGTGAACAGCACCGCGTCGAGGCGCTGGACCGCCGCGCCGAGCAGCTGCTCGCGCAGGTCCGGCGAGGTGTCGACGAGGAGGGTGGTGGCGGCTCCTGCCGGGTCGCCGTCCTGCCGCTCCACCAGGAGCGAGCAGCGCCGGCGCCGGTTCCGCGCCTCCTGCGGGTCGCAGGCGCCCCAGCCGTAGCCCACGCGGGGCACGCCCCCGGACGAGCCGCAGCCGAGGATCGTCAATCGCAATGCGCCCATCGGCACCTCCGCCCCCGTTGGTATCGGAGGGGGCGGGGGCCTGTCACGCCCGATCCGAGCCCCCTGCCCGGCTCAGGCCGCGGCCTTGTGGAACAGGCGGTGGAAATTGGCCGTCGTCAGCGAGGCGAAGTCCGAAAACTCCATCTCGAGGGTCTGGGCGAGGGCGCGGGCGGTGTCCGCCGTGTAGGCCGGCTCGTTGGTGCGGCCGCGATGGGGCTCGGGCGCCAGGAACGGGGCGTCGGTCTCCACCAGCAGGCGGTCGCGCGGCACCGACCGGGCGATCGCCCGCAGGTCGTGGGAGCGCCGGAAGGTGACGATGCCGGAGAAGGACACGCAGAAGCCGAGCTCGACGCCGACCTCGGCCAGGCGCGCCCCCGACGAGAAGCAGTGCAGGACGGCCGTGAAGGTGCCGCGCCCCATCTCGTCGACGAGGATCGCCTCCATCTCCGCATCGGCGTCGCGGGAATGGATCACCAGCGGCAGGCCGGTCTCGCGGGCGGCCGCGATGTGGCGGCGGAAGACCCGCTCCTGCACCGCCTCGGGGGCGGCGTTGTCGTAGTGGAAGTCGAGGCCCGCCTCGCCGATGCCGATGCAGCGGGGATGGTGCGTGCGCGCCACGATGGCCTCGGTCGGCACGTCGGGCTCATCGCCCGCCCCGTCCGGGTGGGTGCCGATGGTGTGCCAGATCTCGGGGTTGGCCTCCGACAGGGCTTCGTAGGTCCGGGCCTTGGCGATCCGCGTGGAGATCGTGACCATCCGGGTCACCCCGGCCGCGCGGGCGCGGGCGAGGACGTTGGGCAGATCCTCCGAAAAATTCGGAAAATCGAGGTGGCAGTGGCTGTCGACCAGCATGAGGCGAGGCTCGGAAAACGGTGGGGTGGGCAAGATGCCGTCGGACGAGACGCCGTCGGACGAGACGCCGTCGTTCACGCCGAAGACGCCTCCGGCTCCACGAAGCGCGGGAACAGGCCGACGGGGGCGGGGAGCGGCGTCCCCGGCACGAGGCGACCGCCCTCCCCCACATCGGCCAGCTGGCGCCGGTCCGCCGGCACGGCCAGGAGGTCGAGGAGCCGGGCGCCGGAGCCCGGCATGAAGGGCTGCACCAGGATGCCGATGGCCCGCAGGGTCTCGGCGACGACGGAGAGCGCCGCCGCCATCCGGGCCGGATCGGATTTGCGCAGGACCCAGGGCTTCTGCGCGTCGAAGTAGCGGTCGGCGGCGGTGATCACGGCCCAGATCTCGGCCAGCGCCGTGTGGAGGGCGAGCCGGTCCATGGCCGCCCGCACGGTGGCGGGCAAGGCGTCGGCCAGGGCCAGCAGGGCGCGGTCGTCCTCCGTGAGGACGCCGGGCTCGGGAACCGTGCCGCCGAGGTTCTTGGCGATCATCGAGAGGGAGCGCTGGGCGAGGTTGCCCAGCCCGTTGGAGAGGTCCGCCGTGTAGCGGGTGATGATCGCCTCGTGGCTGTAATTGCCGTCGCCGCCGAAGGGCACCTCGCGCAGCACGAAGTGGCGCACCGCGTCGACCCCGTAGGTCGCGATCAGGTCCATCGGGTCGACGACGTTGCCCAGCGACTTCGACATCTTCTCGCCCTTGGAGAGCAGGAAGCCGTGGCCGAAGACGCGCTTGGGCAGCGGCAGCCCCGCCGACATCAGGAAGGCCGGCCAGTACACCGCGTGGAAGCGGACGATGTCCTTGCCGATGACGTGCAGGTCCATCGGCCAGAACTTCGTCCGCGCGTCGGCCTGGTCGGGAAAGCCCGTGACGGTAAGGTAGTTCGTCAGGGCGTCGACCCAGACGTACATGACGTGGTCGGGGTGCCCGGGCACCGGCACGCCCCAGTCGAAATTCGTGCGGCTGACCGAGAAGTCCTTGAGGCCGGAGCGCACGAAGCTCGCCACCTCGTTGCGCCGGGTCTCGGGGCCGATGAAGTCGGGCTCGGCCTCGTAGAGGGCGAGGAGCCGATCCTGGTAGGCCGAGAGCCGGAACAGGAAGTTCTCCTCCTCCATCCAGGTCACCGGCGTGCCGGTGGCCTTGGCCACGGGGACGCCGTCGGGCCCGGTCTCGAGTTCGTCCTCGGCGTAGTAGGCTTCGTCGCGCACCGAGTACCAGCCGGCATATTTCGACAGGTAGAGGTCGCCGTTGGCCTCCATCCGGCGCCACAGCGCCTGGGCGGCCGCGTAATGGTCGGGCTCGGTGGTGCGGATGAAGCGGTCGTGGCTGCAATCCAGGGCCTCGGCCATGGCACGGAAGCGCGCGGACATGGCGTCGACGAGGTCCCGCGGGGTGATCCCGGCCTTGGCCGCCGTCTGCTGGATCTTGACGCCGTGCTCGTCGGTGCCGGTGGAGAACAGCACCTCGTAGCCGTCGAGGCGCTTGAAGCGGGCGATCGCGTCCGTGGCAATCACCTCGTAGGCATGGCCGATATGCGGCGCGCCGTTGGGATAGGAGATCGCGGTGGAGAGACCGAAGGTCTTCGCGGATGCCGGGTCGGTGGCGGTCACGTCGAGGGGTTCCCCGGATACAGGGTTCACAGGATCAGGCCCCGGAATCGGGTCCCGGGATCACAGGACGGCGGGAGACGACCAGGCCCCGTCAGGCGGCGTCGCGGAGCGCGCCCGCCAGGTCGCCGAACAGGGACAGGACCAGCGGCCGGCGGTCGAGATTGTAGGTCGCGGCCTCCCGCGCGGCGCGGGCGATCTTGTCACACACCTCGACCAGGGCCGCAAGGCGGGCGGGCGGCGCGTGCCGGCGCCGGTCGAGCTCGGCCGAGACGAAGCGGAACACCGTGTCGAGGCTGGCCGCGAAGAGGTCGTCGGAGTCCCGCCCGCTGAGCTTCTCGGCCAGGGCCAGGATGCGGCGCCAGTCCGGGTGGTCGAGGCGGGCCAGCAGGGTCTCGACCTCCGCGACGAGGCTGGCCCGGGCGGGATCGAGCAGGGCGACGGCCTCGGCGACCGAGCCCTCCGAGAGCTGCGCCGCCCGGGCAAGCGCCTCGGGGCCAGGCTGCACGAAGGGCGGCGCGAAGCCGCCGATCACCCGCGCCACCTCGGCCTCCGCGAGGGGGCGCAGGGTCAGGGCCCGGCAGCGCGAGCGGATGGTCGGCAGGAGCCGGCCCGGCGCGTGGCTGACGATGAGGAACAGGCAGCGGGGCGGGGGCTCCTCCACCATCTTCAGGAGCGCATTGGCGCTGTTGGCGTTGAGGTCCTCGGCGCTGTCGACGATGCAGATGCGGTAGCCCGCATTGCCCGCGGTGGAGCCGAACAGCGCGAGGGCGCCGCGGGCCGCATCCACCGAGATCCGGGTCGCCAGGGTCTTGGCCTGGGGGGCCCGGGTCCGGCGCAGGGCCACGAGGTTGGGATGCGACAGGGCCGCGACCTGGCGCGCCGCCGGATGGTCCGGGTCGACGGCGAGACTCGCGGGCGCCCCCTGCGCCGCCGGATGGGCGATGAGCCAGCGGGCGACCCGGTAGGCCAGCGTCGCCTTGCCGATGCCGCGCGGGCCGCCGATGAGCCAGGCATGGTGCAGGCGCCCCGAGGCGATCGCCGCGACGAAGGCGGCCTCCGCCTCGGCATGGCCGACGAGATCGCTCTGCTCGCGCGGGCGCGGGACTTCCGTCAGGTCTCCGGGCTCGACGTCCTCGGGGGCGCGCTCAGGCCGCATCGCCGTGCTCCGTCCCGGGGCGGTCGTCGCTCCGGCCATGGCCGGCCCGCGCGGGCAGCAGCCCGGGCAGGCGCTCGGCCACCACGGCGCGGATCGCGGCCTCGACGGCATCGGCGGGCAGGGCGGCGTTGACGACGGCGCAGCGTCCGGGCTCCGCCGCCGCGATGGCGCGGAAGGCCGTGCGCAGGCGGGCATGGAAGGCCAGGGCCTCGGCCTCGAAGCGGTCGACCGCGCCCTCGGCACCCGCGGCGCGGCGCGCTTGCGCGCGGGCGAGCCCGAGCTCCGGCTCGCAGTCGAGGATCAGGGTCAGGTCGGGCCGGGTCGGGCCGACGACGACGCCCTCGAGGGCGACCAGCACATCCGGGTCCAGGCCGCCGGCCGCGCCCTGGTAGGCCCGGGTCGAATCGGCGAAGCGGTCGCAGAGCACGATCTCGCCCCGCCCCAGCGCCGGGCGGATCAGGGTGTCGAGGTGGTCGATCCGGGCGGCGGAGAACAGCAGGGCCTCGGCGAAGGGGCCGTAGGGCTTGGCCAGGCCCGCGAGCAGCGCCTCGCGGATCCGCTCGGCCTTGGGCGAGCCGCCGGGCTCGCGCGTCGTCAGCACGGGGCGGCCGGATTCGGCACGCAGATGCGCGGCGAGGCGGCGGATCTGCGTGGACTTGCCGGCCCCCTCCCCGCCCTCGAAGGTGATGAAGGTCCCTCCCCCCGTCCCGGGCGCCGTCACGATTTCGCGCCGGCCTTCTCGAACGCCTTGCGGAACAGGCCGGTGCCGACCTCCCAGGCCGCGTCGAGGGCCCGCTGCGGGAGCGTGCCGGCCTCCACCGTGTCGCCGGCATAGAGCGGCTGGTCGAGGGCCTGGGTGTCGCCGCGGGTGATGCGCAGGCGGCCGATCTCGCGCCCCTGCTCGACCGGGGCGACCAGGGGGCCCTGATAGACCACCCGGGCGGTGATCTTGTCGCCGGAGCCCCGCGGCAGCAGCACCCGCACGGCCTTCTTGGCGACGAGGGGCACGCTGCCCGCCGCGCCGCCGTAGACGGAGGCCTCCGCCACGGTCTCACCGGCGGTGAAGACCTGGCGCGGCTCGAAGGCGCGGAAGCCCCACTCCATCAGCTTGCGCGATTCCGCCGCCCGGTCTCGGGCGGTCTTCAGCCCGCTCACCACCATGATCAGGCGCTGCCCGTTCTGCACCGCCGAGCCGGTGAGGCCGTAGCCGGATTCCTCGAGGTAGCCGGTCTTCAGCCCGTCGGCGCCGAGATCGAGCGTCAGCAGCGGGTTGCGGTTCTGCTGCTTGATCTTGTTCCAGGTGAACTCGCGCTCGGCGAAGATCTTGTACAGGTCCGGGTAGGTCTCGATCAGGTGCAGGGCGAGCTTGGCGAGATCGCGGGCGGTCACCTTCTGGTCGGGGGCCGAGTAGCCGGTCGCGTTGCGGAAGGTCGAGCGCGTCAGGCCGATCTCCCGCGCCCGCGCCGTCATCATCCGCCCGAAATTCTCCTCCGAGCCGGCGATGCCCTCGCCGATGGCGATGGCCGCGTCGTTGCCCGATTGCACGATGAGGCCGCGCAGCAGGTCGGACAGCTTGATGCGGCTGTTGAGCTGCGCGAACATCGAGGAGCCGCCGCCCCCCGCTCCGCCCCGGCGCCAGGCGTCCTCGGTGATCTGGAACTCCGAGTCCATGGTCAGCCGGCCCTGCCGGATCTCGTTGAACACGATCTCGGTGGTCATCAGCTTGGCCATGCTGGCCGGGGAGAAGAGCTCGTCGGCCCCCTTCTCGAACAGCACCGAGCCGGAATCGGCATCGATCAGGATCGCGTGGGGCGCCGCCGTCTGGAAGCTCTGGGCCAGGGCGGAGCCCGCCGCGAACAGGCTCAGCGCCGCGGCCAGGACCAGCCCCGACACCGCCGCGCGGCCCGCTCCGTTCCGACCCGCGAGGAGCTCTCTCACACTCATACCCTGTCTCACGCCCTGCCTCACGCCGCCCCGTGCATCGCCCCCACGATCAAGCGTGACGTTACAGGTATTTGGCGCCGAGATCGAACCCAAATCACGTGTGGGTCCCCTCGCGCGTCGATGGGTCCCGACGGCCGCGGACGCGCCGCATGCCGCCTCGGCGGGCGTCTCAGCGGGCCTCGGCGAACTGGGCGCGGGTCCGGGCCGGCGCCTTGGCGGCGAGAGCCGTTCGCGCCGCGGGGGTCGCCTTGGCCGGGGGCGTCCCCTGGGCCAGACCGGCGGCCTTGCCGGCCGGCTTGCCGACCGGACCGGCCTTGGCGACCGCGACGGCCTTGGCGACCGCGACGGCCTTGGGCGCCGCCTTGACCTCCGAAGCCATCCTGGCCTCCGAACCGGTCCTGGCCTCCGAACCGGTCCTGGCGACCGCCATCCGGGCGACACCGGGCTGGTGGCCCGATCTCGGTCCGGCGGCCGACAGCCCGGCGGGAGCCGTCCGGGATGCGGGCGCCGGGGTCGCGGCGGCGAAGCGGGCGGTGGCGGCGCGGGGATCGCTCCTGGCCAGCGCCCCGCCGGCCTGGGCGACCGTCGCGAGCCCCTGCCCCAGCCCCTGGCCCTGGCCCTTACCGGCCGGCGACGCGGCGGCGAGGCGGCTCGCGGTCGCGTGCGGCTCGGGCCGCGCCCCGGCGAGCCGCAGGGGCGGCGGGGTCAGGCTGAGGGGCGCGGGCCGGGCGGCGGCCAGGGTCTGGTGCGGCTCGGACGGGCTGTGCCGCACGGGCCGGAACCCCTCGGCCCGCAGAGCCGTCGGCTGCAGCGCGGCCGGGACCGCGACGGTGGCGGCGCTCGCCACCAGGATGGGGGCGGGCTTGGCCGGACGGGGCGCCGGCGCCGCCTCGGTCGCGGCGACCGGGGCGGCCTCGGCCGCGGGCTGGTCGTCGGCCTCCTTGAAGGCCAGGGCGGGGCGGCTCGCCCGGGCGAGGCGCTCGGCGGAGACCTGCGCCGTGTCCGGGCCGAGATCGGCCAGCATGACCGGCGAGGGGCCGTTGACGGCGGCGGGCCGGCCGTCGGTGCGCAGGGTGGCGAGGAGCTTGCGGTCGTCGCTGCCGGCGGTGGAGGCCTTGCCGGCATACTCGACGCGGACCCGTGCGGTGCCGCTGCGGCGGAATTCGAGCGCCTCGGCCACCTCCTCGGAGACGTCCATCAGGCGGTTGGCGTGATAGGGGCCGCGATCGTTCACCCGGACGATCATCGAGTGGCCGTTGGCGAGGTTGGTGACGCGGGCGTAGCTCGGCAGCGGCAGGGTCGGGTGCGCCGCGGCGATGGAGTGGCGGTCGAACACCTCGCCGTTGGCGGTCATGCGCCCGTGGAAGGCCGAGCCGTACCAGGAGGCCAGGCCCTCGCGGACATAGCCCTTGGCGTCCTCGCGCGGGACGTAGGTGCGCCCGGCCACCACGTAGGGCTTGCCCGAGAATCGCCGGCCGCCCCCCTTCGGGATCACGTCGCCCTCGTTGTAGAGGCGCGGGCTGGCCTTGACGCCGTATTTCGGATCGAGGCTGGAGCCGGTTCCGGAGGCGCCCGCGAGCTTCTGCGGGGACTGCGCGCAGTTGGCCGTGGTGAGGGCCACGGCCGAGACCGCCAGCAGCCGCCAGAGCGGCAGCGGGGCCGGCCCCGGATGTCCCGGCTTCGTCGTACGCGCCATCGCGATGATCCGCCCCAGCCCCCGCCCCGATCCACAAAACACATTCGAGAGGGACCGCCGGCGGGCGAGAGCAGGACCGGACGAGCCCCCCGGGACCGGCGTCCTGCGCCCCTCCCGAGACGGATAAGATTGTCCGAATGCCGTAAAGGAAGGCTGAACGCAGGCCTGTCCCGGCGGGGGAACCGGGCCGGGGCCGGGGCCGCGAGCCCGGACGGAGGCTCAGCCTGAGAATCGTCCGCCAAGCCTTTGCGGGATCGGTAAAAAATCCTGGTCCGATCGATCGCGGCCGCGGGCCGTCACGCACCGCACAAGGCTGATCCGAAACATCGGAAAGCCCCGGCAAGCTCTTGCTGGGGCTCTTCTTTCGTGCTCAGCGCCCGTCCGGCTCGTTGAGCTGGTCGATGGAGCGGGCGCCGCGCTGCTTGAACAGCAGATCCAGGGCCTCGAGCATCAGGCCGTGCATCTTGGCCCGCTCCGCATGGGCGATGTCGCGCAGCTGATCGTAGACCGGCGGCTCCAGGTAGACCGACATCTGACGGGCGCGCTGCTTCAGGGTGGCGGTGGGGCGCCGCAGCGGGGGCGCGCCGGTGTCGAGCTGGACGATTTCGGCGGTCTGCTGGGGGCCCTGGTGGGACTTGCCCGGCGGGGTCGAGGCGGCAACGATGGAGGCGAGACTCAGCTTAGGCGGCTTTGGCATGCTTGCTCACCTGCATGCGCTTCTCGATCCAGCTCCAGAGCTTGCGCACCTCGGAGGCGGCCTGGCCCTTCGGATTGAACTCGGTGACGCCCTGGCCGACGCCGATGGCGTCCTGGTGATCGGTGCGGGCGACGATGTTCACGTCCGGCAGGATGCCGAGCACGGCGAGGCCGTCGGCGGCATCGCGGATGCGGTAGGAGCGGGGCGGGGTCTGGTTCAGCACGAAGGCGAACTTCTTCTCCAGCCGGTAGATCGCCGCGAGCGTCGGCTTGAAGGCGCGCAGGTCCGCCGGGGTCGGGCGGCACGGGATGACGCAGAGATCGGCCGCGCGGATCGCCGAGAGGGTGCCGGCGGAATCGACGCCGGGGGTGTCGATGAAGACGTAGTCGTAGGCGGAGTCGCGCAGCTGGGCCATCACGCCCTCGATCTGCGTCGCGTCGATCTGCGCCACTTCCGGGCCCTCGGCGGTGCGATGGTCGAGCCAGTCGCTGATCGTGGCCTGGCGGTCCATCTCGAGGATGCAGACCGAGAGGCCGCGCTCCTGGGCGGCGACCGCCAGGGAGATGCAGAGCGTGCTCTTGCCGCTGCCCCCCTTCTGGGTGACGAACGTGATGGCTTTCATCCTGGCATCCCTTCGCGAGCGTCGACGAGTTCGGGTGACGGTTGGGGGCGGACGGATCCGGCAGTCTGGATCGCCGGTGGACGGGGCGGTGGCCTTCCGTCCTGTGACCCAAGGATGCTGCGATCCCGGATGTCGCCGATCATGGTTAACCAACGGTTAAGCCCGGCGCGGCGGCGGAGATGTGGACAGGCAATTTCAGGTTGCCGGTCTCGCGTGGAATTCGGCCTGGGACCCTTTTCGCAGCGAATCTTCCGCTCTAGGGTGCTGCACGCCCAGCGCTCTGTGCGGCCGATCAGGCAACCTCAGGTCGTCTGCGCGGATCCGCTCCTGCCGGTGAGGAGACCCATGATGCGATCCCCGCCGCCGGAGTCGGAGGCCGACATTCCCGGGGGCCTGCGGGCGGCCCTCGCCGCCTCGGGCGTGGTCGGCGCCTGGGTGCACGACATCTGGGCGGACCGCCTCGTCGTCTCGGCCCCGGTGGCCCGGGCCGTCGGGTGGCCGCCGGAGGCGGGCGCGCGGGGCGTGCCGCTGGCGCGCTTCCTCGCCCGCATCCACGACGCGGACCGGGCGCGGGTCGACAACGCCCTCCACGCGGCGATCGCCCGGGGCGGCGCCTTCGCGGTGGCCTTCCGCACCCGCGGCCCGCGCCGGCTGGACCTGCGCCGGCTGGACCTGCGCGGACGCATCGAGGCCGACGCCGCGGGGACCCCGGCGCGGGCGCGCGGCATCGTCCTCGACCTGGCCGAGGACCGCGCGGACGGCCCCCGAGACCAGCATGCGGTGAACCGGATGGCCGAACACGCCATCGCCCTGCGCGGCCTCGCCGACGATCTCGCCCGGCCCGGCCTGTCGCGGCTCCTCGATCGCCTGATGGTGGAGATCGGCCTCGAGCTCGCCCGCCACCTCCGGGACAGTCCGGACGGCCAGCGGCACTGACACGAAGAGCCCGGATGAGACGAAGGGCCCGGATCAGCGGGGCAGGGCCGTGGCCTCCCGCGTCGGGTGGCCCCGGTGGCTCGCGAGCTCCCGCAGGATCGGCCCGGCTCCGGGCCGTGCCAGGGCCTCGGCGTAGGCCGCGATCAGGCCGGCGCAGTCCCGGGCGATGCGCGTCGTGCGCGCGGGCTCGGCAGCGGGCGCGGCCATCGCCGCGCCCGCCCCCTGCCCGGCCGCCCGGGCGAGCACGGTCGCGGCCGCATCGTCGTCCAGGATGTCCTGCGCCGCCAGGAGGTTGCCCGCTCCGCCGATGCTGAGGCAGACCTGCGGGTCGGCCCGGCGCATCGCCCGCAGGAGAACGCGGCCGGTGGCGACCCAGGTGGCGTCGTCGGCGCCGCGCAGGATACGGGCGATGGCGCGCGCGGCCCCCGCCCGCAGGCGGTCCAGGGCCGCGCCCTCGGGCAGGCCGGCCCGGTAGCCGTCGAGATAGGCGGCCGCCAGCGCGTCGAGGACGTCGCCCCGCCCCGCGAGGGCGCCCCGCCCCGCGAGGGCGCCGAGGAGCGGCAGCGCGCCCAGGATCGCCGCCCGGGCGCCGGCGGAACTCGGATCGTCGTCGAGGGTGGAATCGGGGAAGCGGTCGGTGTCGACCAGCGCGGTGGCGACCCGCGCCCGGATCAGGCGGGCGGGCTCGGGGATCCACAGGCTGTCGGAGGCCACGGCGAGGGCCTCGGCGGCGAAGGCCGGGTCGACGCCGGCGGCCAGGTAGGCCGCCCGCTCGGCCGAGGCGTCGGCCTGCACCACCTGGCCGAACAGGCCGGGATCGTAGGGGGCATGGAAGCCGAGGCGGCCGTCCGTCACGAGGTAGCGCTCGGCCCCGCGCACGAAGGCCAGGGTGCAGGCGGAGACGCAATAGTCCGGCACGTAGGTGGCAAGGCCCCGGGCGGCGATGAGGTCGCCGATCGCCGTCGCCTCCTCCACGAGGCCGCCCTCGCTGGTGAGATGGATGCGCGTCACCTCCGGATGGATCGCCAGCAGGGCTGCGAGGCGCGCGGCCGTCCCGGCCCCGATCGCCCCGGCGAACCGGATGTCGCGCCCCTCCGGCCCGAGGGCGATGCGCGCCGGGGGCCCGGGCTCCTGCGTGTGGAAGCGGTCCTCCAGGTGCAGGGACAGGGCGGCGTAGGCCGCGCCGAGGGCGGGAAGCGCCCCGGCGGCCGCCAGGACGGCGCAGGCGACCCCGGCGACCAGCACCGCACAGAGCGTCCGCGCGCGCCCCTGCCCTCCGAACCCGTCCGCCCGAACCCCGTGCGCCGCCATCCGCAAGCCCTCCCGATCCTGGCCCGCGACAGTCGTCGTCGCGGCCGGATCGGACGATTATTGGCCCGGCGAAGTCTCGTGCAAACACCCGGCCAAGTCTCAGACAGTCACGGGTCGCGCCAGCTTTGGAGGAAAGGGATTTTTGTTGATGTGTCCCTGCGGCGACGCGGGAGAATCCCCTGTCGGTCGGGCAGGAGGCCGGAGGATCCTTCCGGCGGATGGGCGACCATGTCGCAGGCGGTCTCAGTCCGCGCTGGCCGGCTCGGGCGGGCGCAGGAGATAGGTGTCCATGATCCAGCCGTGCCGGGCGCGGGCGGCCGCGCGGACGGCGCCGATCTCGTCGGCCACGTCGCCGAGGCGGCCCGAGACCAGGATCTCGTCGGCGGTCCCGAGGAAGGCGCCCCAGTAGATGGTCAGGTCCGGGTCGAGATGGTCGAAGCGGGGCCGGCCGTCGAGCATCACCACGGTGGCGTCGCTGCCCGCGGGCAGGCCGCCGGCGATCTGCCGGCCGGTGGTGATGGTGATCGGGCCGCCGATGCGGTTGAGGGGGATGCGGTGGCCGGCCGCGAGCGCCTGGACGCTGGTGATGCCCGGGATCACCCGGACCGCGAGGTCCAGGGTTCGGCGCGCCCGGATGCGGTCGAGGATGCGGAGCGTGCTGTCGTAGAGGGAGGGATCGCCCCAGACCAGGATGGCGCCGCAGCCCTCCGGGCCGAGTTCCGTCGCGATCATCGCCTCGTAGAGCGCCGCGCGCGCGGCGTGCCAGGCCTCGACGGTGGCTCCGTAATCGGACGGATTGCGGTCGCGCTCGGGATCCTGGGCCTCGACGAAGCGGTAGGGCCTGTCCGTGAGATACCGGCTGCAGATCTCCCGGCGCAGGTCGACGAGGTCGGCCTTCGCGCGGCCCTTGTCGAGGGCGAAGACCACGTCGGCGGTGTTGAGGGCGCGGATCGCCTGGATCGTCATGTGCTCGGGGTTGCCGGTGCCGATCCCGATCACCAGGAGAGTTCTCATCGCGCGCCGTCCTCCGCTGCCGCCTGCAGGCGGTGCCGCCCGAAGGCGGAGCCTCCGGGTCGCCCGCTTAGAGCATGCGGCGGGGCAGGGGAACCGGTGCCGCGAGAAACCCCGTGCGTTCCCAGCCTCTTAGGTCGAGCCGGGGTGCCCGCGGGCACGCCCTGCGCGAAAACCGGCCTGTCGTCGCCCGGCGCGGTGTGCTATGTCTGTCGTTGATATGATGCGCGTCCGGCACATGGCACTCTGGCTCGCGGCGGTGATCGTGCTGATCGCCGTCGGCCTCATGCCGTCCGGCGCCGAAGCCCATGCGGGCCATCCGCACGCCGCGGGTGTGACCGCGACCGCCCCCTCCCCCGCCGTCTCGGCGGAAACCCGGCTCGGCGGCGAAGACCGGATCCTCCTGCCGCGGGCCGCGATCCGGACCCGCGTGGTGCTGGCCGCCGCCCCGATCAAGGCGCTGAGCACCGGCGCCTGCGACGGCCTCTGCGGCCATGCCGGCTGCCGCAGCTCGAACGCCTGCTGCACCGGGGCCGGGCTCGCCCCGGACAGCGACGCCGGGGCCGGCCCGCGCGGGCCCGGCGACCGCGCCCTGGCACGCGCCCTCCCCGCCCGGACGGACATCGTCCCGGAAACCCTCCCCGAACCGCCTCGATTCGACGCCTGACGCTGCCGCGCGTCCCATGAGGCCCGCGAGACTCCCGATGGAGGCTCGCGGCCGGGACGCCGTTCCGTGCTCCTCGGCGAAAGACTCCCGGTCCATGTTCCGTTGCCTCGCGGCCGCCCTGCGCGCGCTCGCCCTCCTCGTCGCCCTCGCGCTCCCCGCCCTGCCCGTCCTGTCCGGGGCCGCCCTCGCCCATGAGGGCCACGATCATGGTGCGGACGCGCCGCCGGCTCCGGCCGCGACGGCCCCGCGGGCGGAGGCCGTCTCCGAGCGCTTCGAGCTCGTCGCCGTGGTGCAGGGCACCGATCTCGTGCTCTACCTCGACGCCTTCGCCACCAACGCCCCCGTCCCGGAGGCGGGCGTCGCCGTGATGACGCCCGAGGGCCGGCGCAAGGCCGCCGAGACCGCGCCCGGCACCTACCGCCTCGCGGCGCCCTGGCTCGCGGCCGGGACCGACCACGACCTCGTCGTCGGCGTCTCGGCCGAGGGCCGCACCGACCTCCTCGACCTCGATCTCCATCTGCCCACCCCGATCGCGGCCCCGACCGCCGGACCTTCGGCCTCGGGCGCCGCCGCCTCGGCCACGGCCCTGGCCGATCGCCTCGCGCGGCAGAGCCCGGCGGCGCTGGCGGCCGGCGGCTTCCTGATGGGGCTCGGGGCGTTCGCCCTGGCGCTCCGGCGCCGCGCGGGCCAGTCTCTGGCCGTGATCCTGGCCGTCCTCCTCGCCGTCGGGGCGACGCTGGTGCTCGCCCTGTTCCTCGGCGGCGCGGCGCAGGCGCACGAGGGCCACGGCCCCGACCAGACGCAGCCGCCCGTCACCCCGGCGGCGCTCACCGGCGGCACCCTGATGGAGCGGGCGCGCCGCCTGCCCGACGGCTCGGTCTTCGTGCCGAAGTCGCTGCAGCGGCTGCTGGCCCTGCGCACCGGCCTGACGGCGCAAGCCTCCGTCACCCGGAGCGTCGCGTTGCCGGGCCGGATCATCCCCGACCCGAATGCCAGCGGCGTGGTGCAATCCTCCGTCGGCGGCCGGCTGGCGCCGCCGGAGCGGGGCTTTCCCCGCCTCGGCACCCGGGTGACGCGCGGCGAGGTGCTCGCCACCGTGACGCCGCCGGTCCAGGCGGTGGACGTCTCCGACATGCGCCAGCGCCAGGGCGAGCTCGACCAGCAGATCGCCATCCTGGAGCGCCGGGTCGGGCGCTTCGAGCGGCTCTCCACCACCGGCGCGGTGGCGCAGACCCAGCTCGACGACGCCCGCTCGGAACTCGGCGGCCTGCGGGACCGCCGCGCCGCCCTCGACGCCATCCGGCGCGAGCCCGAATCCCTCGTCGCCCCCGTCGACGGCGTCATCGCCGAGGCGAACGCGGTGGCGGGCGCCATGGCGGCCCCCGGCACCGTGGTCTACCGCATCGTCGATCCGGGCAAGCTCTGGGTCGAGGCCCTGAGCTTCGAGGCGCTGGCCGAGGGCAGCCGGGCCACCGCGCGCCTGGGCGACGGCGGCACCCTGCAGCTCGCCTATCGCGGCACGGGGCTCGCGGACCGCAACCAGGCGGTGCCGGTCCAGTTCGCGGTGGAGGGCGAGGCGAAGGGCCTGCGCCTGGGCCAGTTCGTCACCGTGCTGGCCCCCGTCGGCCCGGCCCGCCCCGGCCTGCCGGTGGCGCGCTCCGGCGTCGTGCGGGCGGAGGGCGGCAGCCTCGTCTACGAGCACGTCAGCGCCGAGCGCTTCCTCGGCCGCCCGGTGCGGGTGGCGCCGCTGGATGCCGACCGGATGCTGGTGGAGGACGGGATCGCGGCCGGGCGCCGCGTCGTCGTCCAGGGCGCCGAGCTCCTCGACCAGATCCGCTGAGGAGAGGCCCGATGTTCGAGACCATCGTCGCGCAGTCCCTGCGCAACCGCCTGCTCGTGCTGGCGCTGGCCGCCGCCCTGGTGCTGACCGGGCTCCTCGCCCTGACCCGCCTGCCCGTCGACGTGCTGCCGGACCTCAACCGGCCCACCGTCACGGTGATGACGGAGGCGGAAGGGCTCGCGCCCCCGGAGGTCGAGCAGCGCGTCAGCTACCCGATCGAGACCCGGATGAACGGCCTGCCCGGCGTCACCCGGGTGCGCTCGGTCTCGGGCATCGGCCTGTCCATCGTCACCGTCGAGTTCGCCTGGGACGCCGACCTCTACCGGGCGCGCCAGTTCGTGGCCGAGCGCCTGGCGCTGGCCCGCTCGGAGCTCCCCGCCGACGTGATGCCCCAGATGGGGCCGGTCTCGTCGATCATGGGCGGCATCCTGCTGGTGGCGGTGACCTCCGAGACCGCGAGCCCGATGCAACTGCGCGAGACCGCCGACTTCACCATCCGGCCGCGCCTCCTGTCCATTCCGGGCGTGGCGCAGGTCATCCCGATCGGCGGCGCGGTGCGCCAGTTCCGGGTGGCGCCGAACCCCGCCGCCATGCGGGCCCTGGGCGTCACCCATGCCAGCCTGACCCAGGCCCTGGAGGGCTTCGGCACCAATGCGGGCGGCGGCTTCACCGATGCGGGGGCCCGCGAGGTGCTGATCCGCGCCATCGGCCGGACCATCGACCTCGACGACCTGCGCAACCTCGTGGTGGGCACGCCCGCGGGTCCGGTCTACCTGCGGCAGGTGGCGGAGGTGGATTTCGCCCCCCGGCCCCGGCGCGGCGATGGCGGTTACCTGGGCAAGCCCGCCGTCATCGTCTCGGTGGAGAAGCAGCCGGGCGTCGATACGGTGCGGCTGACGAAGACCGTGGAAGAGGCGCTGGCCCAGCTCGGCCCCAGCCTGCCGCCCGGGATCCAGGCCGACAAGGTGCTGTTCCGGCAGGCGGATTTCATCGAGACCTCCCTGCACAACGTGGTTCAGGTGCTGCTCGAGGCCGTCGCCGTGGTGGCTTTGGTGCTGTTCGCCTTCCTGATGAACGCGCGCACCACCCTCATCTCGCTCACGGCGATCCCGGTCTCGATCCTCGCCACGGCGGCGATCTTCTCCGCGCTCGGGCTGTCCATCAACACGATGACGCTGGGCGGCCTCGCCATCGCCATCGGCGAGCTCGTCGACGACGCGGTGGTGGATGTCGAGAACATCCTGCGGCGCCTGCGCGAGAACCGTCACGAGGGCGCGCCCCGCACGGCCTTCGCGGTGATCGTGGCGGCCTCCAACGAGGTCCGCTCCGGCATCGTCTACGCGACCGTGATCATCTGCCTCGTCTTCGTGCCGCTCTTCGCCCTGTCGGGCATCGAGGGCCGGCTCTTCGCCCCCCTGGGGCAGGCCTACATCATCGCGATCCTGTCGAGCCTGCTCGTCTCGCTCACCCTGACACCCGCCCTCGCCTCCTGGCTGCTCCCCGGCCTGAAGACCCTGGAGGCGCCGGAGGGCCGGCTGATCCGCGGTCTCAAGGCCGGCAACGGCCGCCTCGTCGCGTTCGCCTTCGGTCACCCGCGCGCCGTGATGGCGGCGGCCGTGCTCGGCGTCGGTGCGGCGGCCTTCGCCGCCACCACGCTGCCGCGGGCCTTCCTGCCGGCCTTCAACGAGGGCTCGTTCACCGTCAACCTCGCCTTCACGCCGGGCATCTCCCTCGCCGAATCGAGCCGGATCGGCGCCATCGCCGAAGGTCTGGTCCTCGACATCCCGGAGGTGGACCGGGTCGGGCGCCGCACCGGCCGGGCCGAGCTCGACGAGCATGCCGAGGGCGTCCACTCCACGGACCTGGAGATCGCGATGAAGCCCGGCGGGCGGCCGCGCGCGGCCATCGTGGCGGATCTGCGGGCGCGCCTGGGCGTGCTGCCGGTCTCGCTCAATGTCGGCCAGCCGATCTCGCACCGCCTCGACCACATGCTCTCGGGCGTCCGGGCCGAGATCGCCCTCAAGCTGTTCGGCGAGGACCTCGACGGCCTGCGCCGCACGGCCGAAGCCCTCACGACCGCGTTCGAGACGATCCCCGGCATCGCCGACCTGTCCATCGAGAAGCAGGTCCGGATCCCGCAGCTCGAGGTCCGGGTCGATTCCGGACGCGCCGCCCTCTACGGCATCGCCCCCGGCGCCGTGGTCGAGGCGGTGAGCCGGCTGGCCAACGGTCGGGTGGTCTCGACCCTGGTGGACGGCCTGCGCCGCTACGACGTCACCCTGCGCCTGCCGGAATCCGGCCGCTCGGTGGCGGCACTCCGCGAACTCCTCATCGAGACGCCCACCGGCTGGGTGCCGGCCCATGCGCTGGCCGATATCACCGAGCGCGACGGCCCCAACCAGATTCTTCGCGAGAACGGCCGGCGCAGGCTGGTCGTGCAGGCCAACACCCAGGCGGGCGCGGACGGCGCGGCGGTGGCCGCCGCCATGGCCGACACGCTGGCGCGCACGACGCTCCCCCAGGGCATCACCGCGAGCCTGGAGGGCGCGTTCCAGGCGCAGGGGGAGGCGACCCGCACCATCGGGCTCCTCAGCCTCGTCTCGCTGGCCCTGGTCTTCGCCCTGCTGGCGAGCCGCTACCGCTCCGGCGTGCTCGCCCTCATCGTCATGGGCAACGTGCCGCTCGCCCTCATCGGCAGCGTCGCGGCGCTCTTCCTCGCCGGGCTGCCCCTCTCGGTGGCCTCGATGATCGGCTTCGTGACGCTCACCGGCATCGTCGCCCGCAACGGCATCCTGAAGATCAGCCACATCCTCAACCTCGGCATCGCCGAGGGCCTGCCCTTCGGGCCGGCCCTGGTGCTGCGGGCCAGCAACGAGCGGCTGGTGCCCGTCCTGATGACAGCGCTGGCCGCCGGCATCGCCCTGGTGCCCCTCCTCGTCGACGGCACGGCGCCCGGCAAGGAGATCCTCCACCCCGTCGCGGTCACGATCTTCGGCGGCCTCTTCAGCGCCACCCTCCTCGACGCGGTGCTCACCCCCGTCCTCGTCCTGCGCTTCGGCCGGGGCGCCTTCGCCCGCCTCCAGGCGGCGCAAGGCCCTGCCTCGGCGCCGGCCGCGGGCGCCCCCGCCCCGGCCCTGTTCTGATCTCCCGGAGACCGACCCCCATGAAGACCGCCGCCGCCGTCCTCGCCACCCTCGCCCTCTTCGCCCTGACGGGCGCCGCCCCGGCCCATGAGGATCACCCCGCGGGGGATGGCCACGACCACGGCCACGCCACGCCGGGCCACCCGCACGCGGAAAAACCCGCCGGCGCGGCGAAGGCCGGCGCATCCCCCTCCACCAGGGCGTTCCAGGAGGCCGCCATGCGCATGCACGGCGACATGGAGATCCGCTATTCCGGCGATGTCGACCGCGATTTCGCCGCCGGCATGATCCCGCACCATGCCGGCGCCATCGCCATGGCCCGGGTCGCCCTGCAATACTCGAAGGACCCGGAGGTCCGGGCGCTCGCCGAGCGCATCGTCACGGCGCAGGACACCGAGATCGCGCAGATGCGGGCCATCCTGGCGCGCAAGGAGGCGGAGGCGAAGGCCGCCGCGCGCTGAAGCCCCCCCTGGTCGGGCACCGCGCCGGTTCTATCTGGAGCCTTTCCAGACAAGCCGGCCGGAGGTGTCCCCCGCATGAGCTTTCCCATCACGCTGACCGTGAACGGCGTGCGCCGCAGCGTCGTCCTGGAGGATGCGCGCGTCACCCTCCTCGACCTGTTGCGCGAGCGCCTCGACCTCACCGGGGCCAAGAAGGGCTGCGACCGGGGCCAGTGCGGGGCCTGCACCATCCTCCTCGACGGCGTCCGGGTGAATGCGTGCCTGGCGCTCGCCGTCAGCCACGACGGGGCCTCGATCACCACCATCGAGGGCCTCGCCGCGGGCGACGCCCTGCACCCGGTCCAGGCCGCCTTCCTGGAGCATGACGGCTTCCAGTGCGGCTTCTGCACCCCGGGCCAGATCCTCGGCGCGGTCGGGCTGATCCAGGAGGGCCAGACCGGGGGCGACCCCGAGCGGGTGCGCGAGGGCATGAGCGGGAATCTCTGCCGCTGCGGCGCCTATGCGGGCATCACGCAAGCCGTGCTCACCGCCCATGCGGCGATGAGCGGGCCGGACGTCCTGCCCGGCCGCCAGCTCGCGGAGGATGCGGCGTGAAGGTCTTCGACTACATCCGCGCCACCAGCGTCGCCGAGGCGGTGGCGGCCGCCGCCCGGCCGGGGGCGGCCTATCTCGCCGCCGGCACCAACCTCGTCGACCTGATGAAGGGCGGGATCAGCCGGCCCGACACCCTCGTCGACGTCACCCGCCTGCCCGGCCTCGACCGCATCGAGCGCGGCGCCGACGGGTCGACCCGGATCGGCGCCCTGGTGCGCAACGCGGCCCTGGCGCACGACGCGACCATCGCCCGGCGCTACCCGGCCCTGGCGGAAGCCCTGCTCTCGGGCGCCTCGGGCCAGCTCCGCAACGCCGCCACCACCGCCGGGAACGTGCTGCAGCGGACCCGCTGCCAGTATTTCTACGACACCGCCAGCGCCTGCAACAAGCGCGACCCCGGCGCCGGCTGCGCGGCGCTGGGCGGCGTCACCCGGAGCCACGCGGTGCTCGGCTGGAGCGATCACTGCATCGCCACCCACCCGTCCGACTTCTGCGTGCCGCTCGCCGCCCTCGACGCCACCGTCGAGATCGCGGGGGCCGGCGGCACCCGCTCCGTGCCCCTGGAGGCGTTCCACCGCCTGCCCGGCGATCACCCGGAGCGCGAGACCGTTCTGGAAGCGGGCGACCTCGTCGTCGCCGTCACCCTGCCCCCCGAGGCGGAGGCCTTCGCCGGGCACAGCCGCTACCTCAAGGTCCGCGAGCGTACCTCCTACGCCTTCGCGGTGGTGTCGGCGGCGGTGGGTCTGGCGATGGACGGGGACCGGATCGGGCAGGCCCGCATCGCGCTCGGCAGCGTCGCCCTGAAGCCCTGGCGCGCCCGGGCGGCAGAGGATCTGCTGGCCGGCGCGGCGCCCACGCCCGAGACCTTCGCGAAGGCGGCCGAGGCGGCGCTGGCCGACGCCAGGCCCTCGGGCGACAACGCCTACAAGATCGAGCTCGCCCGCCGCATCGTGGTCCGCGCGCTCACCCTGGCGGCCGCCGGCACCCCGGACCGCGTCCCCGCGCTGCCGGCCAGTCCCTTCGCTCCCCATCCCCTCATCCCTTCGGCCGGAGCCCCCGCCCATGCCTGAGCGTCAGCGCCACGGCGCCTCCATCGGCCAGCCGCTCACCCGGCGCGACGGCCATGCCAAGATCACCGGGGCGGCCCGCTACAGCGCGGATTTCCGGCCCGAGGGCCTGGCCCACGCGGTGATGGCGGTGAGTGCGGTCGCCCGCGGCCGGGTCACCCATCTCGACGTCGCGGCGGCGGAGGCCCATCCCGGCGTCGTCGCGGTGATGACGCCGCAGAACGCCCCGGCGCTCGCCCAGTCGCCGGACCTGAAGGACAATCCCTTCGCCTTCCGCCTCGACCTCCTGCAGAATGACGGCGTGCGCTACGCCAACCAGCCGATCGCGGTGGTGATCGCCGAGACGCTGGAGGCCGCCACCGAGGGCGCGGCCCTGCTGGCGCCCCGCTACGATTCGGAGCCCGTCAGCGTCGCCCTCGGGGCCGGCGAGATCTTCCGCCCCGAGACCGTCGGGGCCGGCTCGGCCACCGACGAGGGCTCGGGCGACCTCGCCGCCGGCATGGCGGCGGCCGAGACCCGGATCGAGGCGACCTACGACACGGCCGCGCAGTACCACAACGCCCTGGAGCCCCATGCCAGCGTGGCCGCGTGGGACGGCGACCGCCTGACCCTCTACACGCCGACCCAGGCGCTCTGGATCGCCAAGGGCCGGCTCGCCGGCCTGTTCGGCATTCCGCCCGAGAACATCCACGTGGTCTGCCACTATCTCGGCGGCGGCTTCGGCTCGAAGGGCTTCATCGCCGCGCCGCAGATCCTCGGCATCATGGCGGCGAAGCTCGTGGGACGCCCCGTCAAGCTGGTGACCCGGCGCGAGCAGATGTTCGGCCCGGTCGGCCACCGCGCCGCCACGCGCCAGACCCTGAAGCTCGGCGCCTCCCGGGACGGCACCCTCACGGCCCTCGACCACCACACCCTGACCCTGACGAGCCGGCACGACGACTTCGTCGAGCCCTCCGGCATCCTCTCGCGCCACCTCTACGCGGCCGGCGCGATCGCCACGACGCACGCGGTCTCCCGGGCCGATATCGGCACCCCGATCTTCATGCGGGCCCCCGGCGAGGCCTCGGGCAGCGTCGCGGTGGAGAGTGCGCTGGACGAGCTGGCCCTCGAGCTCGACCTCGATCCCCTGGAGATCCGCCTGCGCAACTACGCGGAGGTCGAGCCGATCACCCATCGGCCCTTCTCCTCGAAGGCGCTGCGCGAATGCTACGCCCAAGGAGCCGCGCGCTTCGGCTGGGCCGCCCGCCCGCGCCAGCCGCGCCAGATGCGCGACGCCGACGGGCTCCTGGTCGGCTGGGGCCTCGGCACCGCCACCTACCCGGCCGGGATGATGCAGGGCGAGGCCCGCGCCACGATCCGGGCCGACGGCACGGGTCTCATCGAGACCGCCGCCCAGGACATGGGCCAGGGCGCCTGGACGGTGCTGGCGCAGATCGGCGCCGACGGGCTCGGCCTCCCGATTACCCAAGTCGAGCTGCGCATCGGCGATTCGAACCTGCCCAACGGCGGCCTGGCCGGCGGCTCCACCGGCACCGCCACCAGCGGCACGGCGGTGGACAACGCCGCGCAGGGCGCCATCGCCGCCCTGGCGGAGCTCGCCGTCAACGACCGCGCCTCGCCCCTCTACGGCGCCGGCAATGCCGGCGTCACCGCCGCCGACGGCCGCCTCGCCCGCCGGGACGACCCCGCCCGCTCCGAATCCTTCGGCGAGATCCTGGCCCGCGCCGGCAGGACCTCCGTCGAGGCCAAGGGACAGGGCGCGGGCGACCCCGCATCGCGAAAGACCTACGCGATGCACGCGCACGGGGCGGTCTACGCGGAGGTGAAGGTCGACCCCGACCTCGGCCAGATCCGGGTGACGCGCCTCGTGGGCGCCTTCGCGGCCGGGCGGATCATCAACCCGCACCTCGTGCGCAGCCAGTATTACGGCGGCATGATCTGGGGCGTGTCCCTGGCCCTGCACGAGCACGCGTTGCTCGACCCGCGCTCGGGTCGGGTGATGAACGGGAATCTCGCCGAGTACCACATCCCGGTGAACGCCGACGTGCCCGCCATGGAGGCGATCCTGGTGGAGGAGCACGACCCGCACGTGAACCCGCTGGGCATCAAGGGGGTGGGCGAGATCGGCATCACCGGCACCGCCGGCGCCATCGCCAACGCGGTCTGGCACGCCACCGGCGTGCGGGTGCGCGACATCCCGATCACCCTGGACAAGCTGCTGGGGTGAGGCGCAGGGCCGGCCGTCCCGGGCCCGCCGCCTATTCGCGGATCAGCGGGCCGGAATAGACCACCGGCCCGGTCGGCTGGCCGGTGGGCGAGCCACCCGCCGGCTCGACGGAGACCGCGAAGGTGCCGCCCGCCAGCGCGCCGGCCTCGGCCGGCAGGGCCAGCGCCTTGTCCAGCACCCTGGCGTCGGTGCCCACGAGGCCGAGGGTCTTCGGGGCCGCGCCGGCGCCGACGTACCAGAGTTCCAGACTGTGCCCCGCCGGGGCCTGCGCCCCCACCGGGCGCACCCGGGCGGTCCCGGCCCGGGTGTCGATGCTGACGAGGAGCGCCGGGGCCTCGCCGCCGCGGCTGACCACCGCCACGTAGCGCCCGTCGCCCTCGCCCGGCCCGGTGCCGGGGCGCGGCCCGCCGACGGCGATGAACAGGGCGAGCCCCGCCGCCAGGGCGGCCGCCGTGCCGGCGGTCAGGCGCCAGCGCCGCAGGGCGCCCTGCAGGGCGCCGATGCGGTCGTCGTTGGCGGCGGGTCCGAGATCGCCGCCCGGATGGACGTCGATCGGCGAGGCGGGACGCGGCCCGTCGGCGGCGAGCCGCCGGGCGATCGCCGGCCAGACCTCCGGCCCCGGCACGACCTCGGGTGCCCCGAGGGCGAGGGGCGCGAGGCGGCGTTCCCAGGCGTCGCGCGCCGCGCGGGCGGCGGGGTCCACGGCGAGCTCGAGATCCACCGCCGCCCGCTCGGGCAGCGGCAGGGTGCCGAGCACGTACTCGGCCAGGCGCAGGTCGCGCTCCTCCGGATCGGGGGTCATGGGGCACCGTCCAGGCAGCCGCGCAGGGTCGCGAGGCCGCGATGCAGCCAGGTCTTGATGGTGCTCACGGGGCGGTCGTAGCGCAGGGCGAGATCCTCCCGGGACTGGCCCTCGCAATAGGCCAGCACGATGCAGTCGCGGTGCAGCGCCTCGAGCCGGCCGAGGCAGGCCTGGAGGGCGTTGCGCCCGAGGATCGCGCCCTCGCTGTCGTGGGGGTCGGCCAGCCGCTCCACCCAATCCTCCCCGTCCTCGGTCACCGGCCCCTGCGTCTCGCTTCGCCGCCGCACCCCGTCGATCGCCCGGTTGCGGGCGATGGTGCAGAGCCAGGCCAGCGGCCGTCCGGCCGCCGGGCTGTAGGTGGCGGCCTTCTGCCAGATGCGCAGGAACACGTCCTGCAGCACGTCCTCGGCCAGGCCGCGATCGGACTGGATACGCAGGACCACGCCGAGAAGTTTCGGGGCCGTCCGATCATAGAGGGTCCGCAGGGCGGCCTCGTCGCGCCGGGCGATCCGGGCGATCAGATCGACGAGGACCGCATCGGTGCGCGCCGGATCGTCCGCCGAGGGACCATCGGGCTGGGAACCGCCACGCGGGGGGCCGTCACGCAGGGGACTTGCACGCAACGGCTGGGCTTCCTCTGTCTCCGGCGCGCGCGGGATCGGTCCGGCGACGGTGCTTCGGATGGCACCGTCTCAACCCAGGTTAACCGAGGCGGCGCCGGTGCGCCACTGCGCGCGCGTCAGCGGCACGCGTAGGGCAGGCGACTGCGCGCGCCTCAGCGGCGCTCGTAGAGCAGGCGGGCCCGGATGGTGCCGTCCAGCGCCCGGATCTCCTCCAGCAGGCTCTCGGCGTCGGCATCGGTGACGTCGGTCTCCACCACCACGTAACCGACCTCGCCGTCGGTCTGGTAGAACTGCGCCGCGATGTTCACCCCGCGCCGGGCGAAGGTGTCGTTGAGGCGCCCCAGCATGCCCGGGATGTTGCGCTGGACGTGGATCAGGCGGGTGCCGGTGGGACGGGCGGGCAGCTGCACCTGCGGGAAGTTCACGGTGCCGACGGTCGAGCCGATGTCGGAGTAATCGACGAGCTTGCGCGCCACCTCGGAGCCGATGCGCTCCTGCGCCTCCTCCGTCGAGCCGCCGATATGCGGCGTCAGGATCACGTTGGGCAGGCCCTGGAGCGGGCTGACGAAGCGCTCCTGGTTGGAGCCGGGCTCCACCGGGAACACGTCGACGGCGGCCCCCCGCAGGTGGCCGTCGCGCAGGGCGCGGGCCAGGGCGTCGAGGTCGACCACGGTGCCGCGGGCGTTGTTGATCAGGAAGGCGCCGGGCTTCATCGCCCGGATCTCGGCCTCGCCGATCATGTTGTGGGTCTCGGGCGTCTCCGGCACGTGCAGGGAGACCACGTCGCTCTGGGCCAGCAGGGTCTCCAGGCTGTCGGTGGGCTCGGTGTTGCCGTGGCGCAGCTTGTCGGTCTGGTCGTGGAACACCACCCGCATGCCCATGCCTTCCGCCAGCGTCGAGAGCTGCGAGCCGATATTGCCGTAGCCGACGATGCCCAGCGTCTTGCCCCGCACCTCCTGCGAGCCGGTGGCCGACTTGTCCCATTCGCCCGCATGGGCGCCCACCGAGCGCGGCACGATCCGGCGCAGCAGCATCACGATCTCGCCGATGACGAGCTCGGCCACCGAGCGGGTGTTCGAGTAGGGCGCGTTGAAGACCGGGATGCCCCGGTGGCGGGCGGCCTCGAGGTCGACCTGGTTGGTGCCCACCGAGAAGCAGCCCACCGCCAGGAGGCGCTCGCCGTGGGCCAGGGCCGCCGCGTCGAGCTGGGTGCGCGAGCGGATGCCGAGGATGTGCGTGCCCTTCAGGGCCTCGTGCAGGGCCTCCCGGTCCAGGGCCTTGGCCACCCGGACGACGTTGGTGTAGCCGGCGGCGGCGAACAGCTCGGCGGCGCTGTCGTTGATGCCTTCGAGCAGCAGGACGCGGATCTTGTCCTTCGGGAAGGAGAGTCGTTCGGCCATGGTCGTGTTCTTCTCGGATCTCGCGCCCGTGGCGGGCGGATGGGGCGCCGGCCCCGAAGGCCGCGCGACGCGGCCGGGACCGTGACGCCGGCGCCCGAATGGGCCGTGTGAGAAGCCAGTTCACGGGTCCGGTCAAGGGCCGGCCTTGAGCATCGGCGGCGATTGTCAGGCCGCCCCCTTGACCCGGCGGGCCGGCGCCGGAATGCCGGGACGACCCGTTTCCCGGGCTGTCCGGCCCGGGCCGGACCGCCAGCACGAGGAGCCTTCCGATGAGCCAGACGCGCGCACAGGCCGACCTCCTCGGCCGCCTGGAGGCCAGCCTCGGCCGGGGCGGCCTGCTGACGGGCGAGGAGGATTGCGCGCCCTACGCCGTCGACTGGCGCCGCCTGTTCCCGGGCCGGCCGGCGGCGGTGGCGCGCCCAGGCACCACGGCGCAGGTCGCCGCCGTGATGGCGGCCTGTCACGCCGCCGGCGTCGCGGTGGTGCCCCAGGGGGGACATACCGGCCTTGCGGGGGGCGCAACCCCGGACGCCTCCGGCGGCCAGGTGGTGCTGTCGCTCGCCCGCATGAACGCGATCCGCCGGGTCGACCCCCTCGGGCTGACCCTGGAGGGGGAGGCCGGCTGCATCCTCAAGGTGGCGCAGGAGGCGGCGGCGGCGGAAGGGCGCCTCCTCCCCGTCAGCCTGGCGGCGGAGGGTTCGGCCATGCTGGGCGGCGTCATCGCCACCAATGCGGGCGGCCTCAACGTCCTGCGCTACGGCATGACCCGCAACCTCGTCCTCGGCCTCGAGGTGGTGCTCGCCGACGGGACCGTGGTCGACGGCCTGCGCGCCCTGCGCAAGGACAATGCGGGCTACGACTGGAAGCAGCTCTTCATCGGCAGCGAGGGCACCCTGGGCATCGTCACCGCCGCCATCCTGCGCCTGGTGCCGCGCCCGCGCCACACCGCCACGGCGCTCCTGGCGGTGCCCGATCCGGCGGCGGCCCTGCGCCTCCTCCGGGCGGCCCAGGATGCGCTGGGCGACACCATCCAGGCCTTCGAGCTGATCGCGGGGGAATCCCTCGCCCTGGTGGCCCAGCATGCGGGCCTGGCGAGTCCCATCGCCGCTGCCGACTGGACCGTGCTGATGGAGGCGGGATCGAGCCTGCCCGGCCTGCGCGAGGCCGTCGAGACGCTGCTGGGCGAGGCCCTGGAGCGGGGCGACGCCACCGACGGCGTGCTCGCCGAATCCGGCCCGCAGGCGGCCGCCCTCTGGGCCCTGCGCGAGCACATCACCGAGGCCGAGGCCCGGGCCGGCAAGAGCGTGAAGCACGACGTCTCGGTGCCGATCCCGGCGATCCCGGACTTCCTGGCGGCGGCGGGCGAGGCCCTGGCCGCGGGCGCGCCGGGCACCCGGCCGAACATCTTCGGCCACATGGGCGACGGCAACATCCACTACAACGTCCTGATCGGCCCCGGGCACGGATCGGACGCCATCAACCGCATCGTCCACGACGCGGTGGCGCGGTTCGGCGGCAGCATCTCGGCCGAGCACGGCATCGGCCAGTACCGGGTCGACGCCCTCGTCCACCACCGGCGGCCGGAGGAGATGGCGCTGGCCCGCCGGATCAAGGGCGCTCTCGATCCCCAGGGCCTGCTCAATCCCGGCAAGGTGCTGCGCGCCGGGCCTTGAGCGGTCGCAGGGTCGCTCCAGACTGTCGGAATCCGAGCCGGCGACCTATCTCCGGTCTCATCGACACGACACGACGGCAGGAAAGACGCGCCCATGGCCTCGCCCGGAGACTGGAAGATCCCCGCATCCGCCCAGCCCAAGGCCGCCGATTACGGCTACGACCTCGAGCAGGCGCTCACCGCCGTCGTGGCGCTCTCCACGCGGGTACCGCCGGAGGCCTTCACCGCCGAGACGCTGGGCACCGAGCGGGCCGGCAACGGCGTCGTCATCGGCGAGGACGGCCTCGTCCTCACCATCGGGTACCTCGTGACCGAGGCGGATTCCGTCTGGCTCACCACCCATGACGGGCGCTCCGTGCCCGGCCACGTGGTCGGCTTCGACGCGGTCACCGGCTTCGGCCTCGTCCAGGCGCTGGGCGACCTGCGGATCAAGCCGCTGAAGCTCGGGCGCTCCGCGCCCGTCAAGATCGGCGACCGGGCCGTGATGGCCGGGGTCGGCGGACGCGCGCGCAGCCTCGCCGTGGAGATCGTCGCCCGCCAGGAATTCGCCGGCTACTGGGAATACGTCCTCGACGAGGCCCTGTTCACCGCGCCCTCGCATCCGCACTGGGGCGGGGCGGCGCTGATCGGACCGGACGGGGCGCTCCTCGGCATCGGCTCCCTGCAGCTGCAGCAGGGCGGCACGGCCGGGCCGAAGACCATCAACATGATCGTGCCGATCGACCTGCTGCCGCCGATCCTCGACGACCTCACCACCCGCGGGCGCGTCGACCGGCCGGTCCGCCCCTGGCTCGGGCTCTATGCCAGCGACGGCGAGGATTCCGTGGTGGTGATGGGGCTCGCCGACGACGGTCCCGCCGAGGCGGCGGACCTGCGCCCGGGCGACGTCATCGTGGCGGTGGCGGGCGAGCCGGTGGCAGACCTCGCGGGCTTCTTCCGCCAGGTCTGGGCCCTGGGCGAGGCCGGGGTGCGGGTGCCCCTGACGATCCAGCGCGACGGCAAGCCCCTCAAGCTCTCGGTGACCTCCTCGGACCGGGAGCGCTTCCTGGTCTCGCCGCAGCTGCATTGAGCCGAGCCCCGCATTGATCCAAGCCCCGCATTGATCCAAGTCCCGGGCGGGTCTATCCCGTGCCGATGACGGACCACGCGGAATCCTTGCCCATCCACATCGTCGGCGGCGGCCTCGCGGGGTCGGAAGCCGCCTGGCAGATCGCCGAGAGCGGCCACGACGTGGTGCTCCACGAGATGCGCCCGGTGCGCGGCACCGAGGCCCATCACGGGGGCGACTTCGCCGAACTCGTCTGCTCGAACTCGTTCCGCTCGGACGACGCCAACGGCAACGCCGTCGGCCTCCTGCACCAGGAGATGCGCACCCTTGGCTCGCTGATCCTGCGCGCGGCCGACGCGCACCAGGTTCCCGCCGGCGGGGCGCTCGCCGTCGACCGCGAGGGCTTCGCCCGGGCCGTCACCGCGGCGATCGAGGGCCATCCGCGCATCCGCATCGTGCGCGAGGAGGTCGAGGGCCTGCCCCCCGAGGCCTGGGGCCGCACCATCATCGCCACGGGCCCCCTCACCGCCCCGTCCCTGGCGCAGGGGATCCGCGAATTGACCGGGGCCGAGTCGCTGGCCTTCTTCGACGCGATCGCGCCGATCGTGCACCGTGACTCCATCGACATGGGCAAGGCCTGGTTCCAGTCGCGCTACGACAAGGTCGGGCCCGGCGGCACGGGCGCCGACTACATCAACTGCCCCATGGATCGCGACCAGTACGACCGGTTCATCCAGGCGCTCGTTGCCGGCGACAAGATCGGCTTCAAGGAGTGGGAGGCCTCGACCCCCTATTTCGACGGCTGCCTGCCGATCGAGGTCATGGCCGAGCGCGGCCCCGAGACCCTGCGCCACGGCCCGATGAAGCCGGTGGGCCTCACCAACCCGCACGACCCCACCGTGAAGGCCTGCGCCATCGTCCAGCTGCGCCAGGACAACGCGCTGGGCACCCTCTACAACATGGTCGGGTTCCAGACGAAGCTGACCTATTCCGAGCAGGTCCGGGTGTTCCGCACGATTCCCGGCCTGGAGAACGCTGAGTTCGCGCGGCTGGGCGGCCTCCACCGCAACACCTATCTCGACAGCCCCCGCCTCCTCGACGCGACCCTGCGCCTGAAGGCGCGGCCGTCCCTGCGCTTCGCCGGCCAGATCACCGGCTGCGAGGGCTACGTGGAGAGCGCCGCCATCGGCCTGATGGCCGGCCGCTTCGCGGTGGCCGAGGTCCGCGGGGAGGCCCTCGCGCCCCTCCCCGCCACCACGGCGCTGGGTGCCCTGATCGGCCACATCACCGGCGGCCACATCGCGGCCGAGGAGGCCGGCGCCCCGCGCTCGTTCCAGCCGATGAACGTGAATTTCGGCCTGTTCCCGCCCCTCGACCACGCCCCGAAGGGCGAGGGGGGCAAGCGCCTGAAGGGGCCGGAGAAGGCGGTGGCCAAGAAGAAGGCGATGACCGACCGGGCCCGGGCCGACCTCGCGGCCTGGCTCGGCCACGGACCGGCGCAGATCGCGGCCGAGTAGGGAGCCCGCCGCGGCGCCCCGAACACGGCGCCCGCATTGAAACCGCTCCGCCCCTCCCCCGCCCTAGCGGCGGCGAAAAAATGCGGTCACCCTGGGATGAACGGCCCAGGGCCGAACGTATCAGGCGAGGAACTGCGATGGCGGGCCATGCGGATCACGACCAAGCCGGCTCCCGGGCCGCCGCCGTCCTGCGGGTGACGAGCGGCAACTTCCTGGAGATGTTCGACTTCTTCGCCTTCGGGTTCTACGCCGCCTACATCGCCAAGGCGTTCTTCCCGAGCGAGAGCGACGTCGCCGCGCTGATGCTGACCTTCATGACCTTCGGGGCCGGCTTCCTCATGCGGCCCCTGGGGGCCGTGCTGCTTGGGGCCTATGTCGACCGGGTCGGCCGCCGGAAGGGGCTCATCGTCACCCTGGCCATCATGGCCGCCGGCACGATCCTGATCGCCCTGGTCCCCGACTACGCCAGCATCGGCCTCGTGGCGCCGATCCTGGTGCTGGTCGGCCGCCTGCTCCAGGGCTTCTCCGCCGGGGTCGAGCTCGGCGGCGTCTCGGTCTACCTCGCCGAACTCGCGCCCCCCGGCCGCCAGGGCTTCTACGTCGCCTGGCAATCGGGCAGCCAGCAGGTGGCGATCATGGCGGCGGCGGCCATCGGCTACGCCCTCAACCGCCTGCTGATGCCGGCCGAGATGGGCGCCTGGGGCTGGCGCATCCCCTTCCTGATCGGCTGCCTCCTGGTGCCGTTCCTGTTCTACATCCGGCGCTCGCTGCAGGAGACCCCGGCCTTCCAGGCCCGCAAGGTCCACCCGCCGGTGGGCGCGGTGCTGCGCACCCTGGGGCGGAACTGGCGGATCGTCGGGCTCGGGATGCTGATGGTGGCGATGACCACGATCGCGTTCTACGCGATCACGGTCTACACCCCGACCTTCGGCAAGACCGTCCTCCGGCTCTCCGACACCGACAGCCTGATCGTCACCTTCTGCGTCGCGGTGTCGAACCTGGCCTGGCTCCCCGTGATGGGCGCGCTCTCCGACCGGATCGGCCGGCGCCCGATCCTGCTGCTGTTCTCGGGCCTGACCCTGGTCACCGCCTATCCGGCCCTGGCCTGGCTCGTGGCGCATCCGAGCTTCGAGACCATGCTGGGGGTGCTGCTGTGGCTGTCCTTCCTCTATGGCGGCTACAACGGCGCCATGGTGGTGGCGCTCACCGAGATCGTGCCGCCGGAGGTGCGCACGGCCGGGTTCTCCCTGGCCTATTCCCTGGCGACCGCCCTGTTCGGCGGGATGACGCCGCTGGTCGCCACCTGGCTCATCGCGGAGACGGGCAACAAGGCGGCCCCCGGCCTGTGGCTCGCCCTGGGGGGCGCCTGCGGTCTCCTGGCCACGGTCGTCGTCTACCGCCGGCGGGCGTCGGACCTGCCGGCGACCGGAATCCCGGCCCCGGTCACGCCGACGCGACCGTGAAGATCCGGCGTCCGGGCAGCTGGCCCGGATCGCCGGTGTCGCGAAAGCCGACCTTGCGCAGGAGGCCGACCGAGGCCGCGTTCTCGGGGCGGCACTGGGCGATGATGAAGCGGTGGGGGAAGCGCTCCTGCAGCAGGCCCACCGCGGCGGTGACCGCCTCGGTGCCGAGCCCCTGCCCCCGGGCCGCGCCGCCGACCCAGTAGCCGACCTCGGCGGCGTGGTCGCCGCGCAGGTGCAGGCCGATCACCGCCGCGAGCGCCCCGTCCGTCCGCAGCCATGCGCCGAGGAAGCAGTCCTTCGTCACCTTGGCCGGGCCGATGAGCTGGCGCGCGTCCTTCAGGGTGAAGGGGGCGGGCAGGAAGTCGACCGCCCCGGTGATGGCCGGGTCGTCGGTCAGGGCGCGCAGGGCCTCGGCGTCGGACGGCACCAGCGGCGCGAGGCGCAGCCGCGCGGTCTCCACCGGCTTGAGGTTCGCGAGGCTGTAGCGCGCGGCGAGCTTGCGGAAGAACATCCCCAGGACTTGCCCCCGCGCGGCCCGGGACACAAGCGGCATCGCGGGCGGCCGGCCCCCGGGCCGTGCGCGGTCACGAAAAAACCCGCCCCGGATCGTCTCCGGGGCGGGCCCTGTCGTCAGGGTGTCGAGCGGATCGCCCCTACGGGTGGATCACCATCGCGCTGAACGGGTGCACGTAGGCCTGCAGCATCACGAGGCCGCCGACCAGGCAGGCCAGCACGATCGAGTGCCAGAACACGAAGCGCAGGATCTTGCCCTCCTGGCCGAAATAGCCGGTGGCGGTGGAGGCGACGACGATCGACTGGGCGTCGATCATCTTGCCCATCACGCCGCCCGACGAGTTCGCAGAGGCCATGAGGATGCCCGACAGGCCGAGCTGCTCCGAGGTGATCTTCTGCAGGCCGCCGAAGAGCACGTTGGAGGCCGTGTCCGACCCCGTGAGCGCGACGCCGAGCCAGCCCAGCAGCGTGCCGAAGAACGGGTAGAGGATGCCGGTGCCGGCGAAGGCGAGGCCCAGGGTGGCGTCGACGCCGGCGTAGCGGGTGAGCACGCCCAAAGCCAGCATCGCCGCGATGGTGATGAGCGAGTAGCGCAAGACCCAGATCGTCTCGATGTAGGCCGTCACCAGGCGCCAGGGCGAGAAGCGCATGATCAGGCCGGAGATGATCGCCGCGAACAGCACGCCGGTGCCGGTGTAGGACATGTAGGTGAAGGCGAAGACGGCGGCTTCCGGATGGGCCTTGGCCACCACCGGCGGCACCTTCATGATGACGTTGTGCAGGCCCGGGACCTCGTACTTCCAGGTGAAGATCGGGTTGACGAGGCTCTTGAACCAGCCGGTGCCCCAGATCGCCACGATCACCGAGAGGATGATCCACGGAACCCAGGCCATCGCGATCTCGCGGGAGGTCGCGGTGCGGCCGCCGAGATCCACCTTGGGCAGGTCGCCCGGGACGGCGGCGCCCAGGGAGACCGGACGGCCGCCGTTGACGTAGCCGATCGACGGGTCGTTGCCGCGAAGCGCCGGGGAGGTCCAGACCTCCTTGGGCTGCCAGACCTTGAGGAAGGCCACCAGGGCGGCCATCGAGATCAGGGAGGCGCCGATGTCGACGATCCAGGGGTTCACGTAGTTCGAGATCAGGAACTGGGCCGCCGCGAAGGAGCCGCCGCAGACCAGGATCGGGGGCCAGATCTTGATCATGCCGCGGAAGCCCGCGAACACCCAGATCAGCCAGAACGGCACGATGATCGAGAAGAACGGCAGCTGCCGGCCGATCATGGCGCCGAGGATGTAGGGATCGTAGCCCGTCACCGAGGCGAGGCCCTGGATGGGCGCGCCGAGCGCCCCGTAGGCCACGGGCGCCGTGTTGGCGATGAGCGAGAGGCCGGAGGCGGCCAGCGGCGAGAAGCCGAGGCCGATCAGGATCGCGCCCGTCACCGCCACCGGGGTGCCGAAGCCGCCCGCCCCCTCGAAGAAGGCGCCGAAGGCGAAGGCCACGAGGAGGAGCTGGAGGCGCCGGTCCGTGGTGATGCCCGCCACCGATTGCTGGAGGGTGGCGAACCAGCCCTTCTCCACCGTCAGGCGGTAGAGGAAGATGACGTTCAGGATGATCCAGCCGATGGGGAACAGGCCGAGGGCGACGCCGTAGCCGGAGGCGCGCAGGGCGAGGTCGCCCGGCATGCCGAACAGGAAGACGGCGACGCAGAAGGCGAGCACGAGGGAGAGCACGGCCGCGATATGGGCCTGGACCTTGCCGCTCGCGATCATGCCGAGCAGGGCGATGACGGGCAGCGAGGCCGCAAGCGTCGAGAGCCAGGCGTTCCCGAATGGGTCGTAGACCTGATTCCAGGTGGTCACTGTGTTCACGGGGGCCGTCCTCCTCCAGGGCAACCCGATCTCATGCCGGGCCTTGTTCCCGTTGCTAGCAGAGCCGTTCGGCCGGCTCAACGCGGTTAATCATGTATTCAGAGGGTGTTGCACGAAGATCCGTCCGCGCCGCCGGCGCACCCGCCCCGGTCCGCGACGCCGCGGCCACCGCATTCCTGGCCGGGCCAGCGGAACATGCGCGTCCGGCGACCACTTCCCTGTCGAGACCCCGAACGACGGGAAGCGGAGATTTAATCCATGTTTATGCGCGTCGACAAGCTACAGGCCGAGCTTCCAGCCCCCAAGCGGAAGGATCCCAACGCCGCTGCGGCCCTGCAGGAACTGCTCGGCGGCAAGTACGGCGAGATGTCGACCCTGGGAAACTACATGTTCCAGAGCTTCAATTTTCGAAGCAAGTCGAAGCTGCGCCCGTTCTATAGCCTCGTCGCCGCGATCACGGCCGAGGAACTCGGTCACGTGGAGCTCGTCAGCAACGGCGTGGCGATGCTGAACAACGGCCCCGACAACGACGGCGACGAGAAGGACGGCGGCGACATCTCGAAGGCCCCGTTCGAGGACATGAAGGACATCCGCCTCGCGGCCGCCTTCCTGTCGAACGGCGGCGGCGTCACGCCGGTCAACAGCAACGGCGCGTCCTGGAACAACGACTTCATCACCACCACGGGCAACGTCGTGGTGGACCTGCTGCACAACTTCCACCTCGAGTGCGGCGCCCGCCTGCACAAGCTGCGCGTCTACGAGACCCTGACGGACCCGACGGGCCGCGAGGTCTGCGGCTACCTGCTGGTGCGCGGCTCGGTCCACGCCCACGCCTACGCCCTGGCGCTGAAGAAGATCACCGGCGTCGAGATCGAGAAGTTCCTGCCGACGCCGAACATCAACCTCGACAAGATCCCCGAGTGCCAGAAGTACCTGCAGGAGGGCTCGCACCGCCGGCTCTACACCTTCAGCCCGGGCGACTACACCGAGATGGCCGGCATCTGGGGCAACGGCGAGGTGGCGCTCCCGGGCGACCCGCCGGGCGAGCTCAGCGTCGTCGAGGGGATGCCCGACGGCGGCAAGATCCACCAGCTCACCGGCGTGCCCTCGGCCTTCACCCCGGACTACGCGCCCCAGGAGATGTTCGAGATCGCCGAGAAGCTGACGAAGAAGGCCCGCTGAGGCGGATTTTTCGCGACGGATGACGGGGCGGCTCGTTCGGGGCCGCCCCTTTCGCGACGGCTGACGGGCGGCTCCTTCGGGGGCCGCCCTTTTTCATGGGCGACCGGCCCGCCCTCAGGCCCGGCGGGAGGCCCGCCAGAGGGTCCAGAGGCGGCGCCAGCGCGGGATCTCGACAACGGTGTTGAGGGGGTCGTAGCCCGGCCGCTCCATGACGGCGAGGTAGGGCTCCACCAGGGCGACGGCTAAGAAGGCGGGGCGGGCCGCCGGCGCGATGGTGGCGCGGGCCGCCGCGTAGGCCTTGAGGTGGCGGCGGGCCAGCGCCCGGAGATCGGCGGTGGCCCGCAGGAGCCCGGGGCCGCCGCGCCCGGTGATGATGTCCTCGCGGGTGACCCCGTAGGTCTTGAGGATGTCGGCGGGCAGGTAGACCTGGCCGGCCCGGGCGTGCCAGGGCAGCGCGCGCAGGAGGCCGGTGACCCCGTAGGCGACGCCGGCATGGCCGGCGGCCGCCGCCCCGCCGGGCTCGACCCCGTCGCAGAGGACGAGGGCGCCGAGGCGGATCAGGGCCGAGACGGTCTCGCCGCAATAGCCCTCGAGGTCGTTCACCCGGGGCATCGGGTCCTCGTAGAGGTCGAAGACCCGGGCGTCGATCAGATCGACGAAGGGCTGGCGCCCCAGCTTGCGCCGGACGATGGCGTCGTCGAGGGCGGCGGCCACGGGGTTGGCCTTCACGTCGCCGCGAGCCTCGCCCTGGAGGGCGTCGCGCCACCATTGCAGGCGGATCTCGCCGGCCATCGGGTTGGAGGCGGCCTCGCGGACCCGCGCGACGGTGAGGCTGAAGGCGATGAGGGCGAAGAGGTGGGGACGGGCGCTCGCGGGCGCGAAGAGGGTGGCGAAGTAGCGGTCGGGATCGCCCTCCCGGACCAGGGCCTCGCAATGCTGGAAGGCGAAGGTGAGGTTGCCCTCGGCCGGGCTGGTCCGGGTGTCCGAATCCGTCATGTCCCGCAATTCATCATGCGACCGCGATCAGGGCGGCGGCGACCTTGCGGTTCTCCGCCATGAGGATGTTGTAGGTGCGCGCCGCCGCCCCCGTCTGCATCACGTCGAGGCCGATGCCGCCCTCCTTGAGCCAGCGCCGGAGCGCATCAGGAAAAGGCGCGATCTCGAGCCCGGTTCCGATGAGGAGGAGGTCCACCGCCCCGGCCTCGGCGAGGATCGGGCGCAGGCTGTTCCGGTCGATGGCGCGGGGCGCGCCCACGTCCCAGGCCCGGATGCCCGACGGCGTGACCAGGATCGAGCCGCGATGCGACATCTCGGCGAAGCGGAAGCCGCCGTTGCCGTAGGCGTCGATGAGGTGGCGCCCGGGAACGAAGCCGTCGTGCAGGCTGCCGAGGGACGCCATGCCCGCCCCTACTCCGCCGCCTGGGGCACGCGCCCGCCGGCCGGGCGCCCCTGCGCCTTCACGCCCGAGAGCATCAGGCCGAGATAGATCAGCACCGGCGTCGAGACGAAGATCGCCGAGTAGGTGCAGATCACGACGCCGGCCAGCATCACGATGGCGAAGCCCTTGATCGCCTCGCCGCCGAACAGCACCAGGGCGAGCAGCGACAGGAAGGCCGAGGTCGCGGTCATCACCGTGCGCGACATCGTCGAGTTGATGGAGAGGTTGAGGAGCTCCACCGTGGGGATGGTCTTGTAGCGCCGCATCAGCTCGCGGGTCCGGTCGAACACCACCACGGTCTCGTTGAGCGAGTAGCCCACGATGGTCAGGATCGCGGCGATCGAGGTCATGTTGAACTCGATGCGGCTGATGACGAAGACGCCCAGCGTCAGCACGATGTCGTGCAGCGTGCCCACGATGGCGCCGAGCGCCAGCTCCCGCTCGAAGCGGAACCAGAGGTAGAACAGCACGGCGAGCACTGAGAGCACGACGCCGATGGTGCCGGACTGCACGAGCTCGCCCGAGACGCGCGGTCCCACGGTCTCGGTGCGGCGGAATTCGTACTCGGCGTCGAAGGCGGCGTGCGCCTTCTGCATCACGGCGGTCTGGCCCTGCTCGCCCGGCTGCAGGGGGAAGCGCACCAGGACGGTGCCCTCGCCGCCCAGCTCCTGCACCTCCGTCTCGCCGAAGCCGAAGCCGTTGGCGGTGTGGCGGACGGCCCCGACATCGGCCGACTTCGACTTCGCCTGCAGCTCCACCAGGGTGCCGCCCTTGAAGTCGATGCCGAAGTTCAGGCCGACGGTGAGGAACAGCACCACCGTCGCCACCGACAGGAACGCCGAGAGCGGGAAGGTGATGCGCCGGAAGCGCATGAAGTCGACGTGCGACTCGTCGGGCCAGAGGCGGAGCAGGCGCATGATCGGTCTCGGGTCTTTCGGCGATGCGGTCGATCGGGCTTCTGCGTGGCCGCGCTCGTCTCCTCCGGGCTCCCCGTCATTCCGGGCTCGCCTGCGGCGCCCCGGAATGACGTGGTGGCGTGGCGACCGAGCGGATCACGCGAAAATCGGATCGACCTCCTCTTGCAAACGGTGAACGGGCGAACGGCGGATTAGAATGGCAGCGCCTTGGGCCGGGCCATGTTGTACCACAGGGCGATCATCATCCGGGTCAGGGTGACGGCGGTGATGACCGTGGTGAGGATGCCGAGGATGAAGACCACGGCGAAGCCCTTCACCGGGCCGGAGCCGAGGAAGAACAGGATCAGGGCGGCGATCGCCATGGTCGAGTTCGAATCGATGATGGTGGCGAAGGCCTTGTCGAAGCCGGCCTGGAGGGCCGACACGATGGAGCGCCCGGCCCGGACCTCCTCGCGCACGCGCTCGTAGATCAGCACGTTGGAATCCACCGCCGTGCCGATGGTGAGCACGATGCCGGCGATGCCCGGCAGGGTCATGGTCGCCTCCAGCACCGACATCAGGCCGAGGATGAGGCCCACGTGCACGATGAGGGCGATGTTGGCGAAGAAGCCGAACACCCCGTAGGTGGCGAACATGAAGGCGATGACGAGGGCGCCGGCCACCAGGGTGGCGTACTTGCCGGCCTGGATCGAGTCGCTGCCGAGGCCGGGGCCGACAACGCGGCGCTCGACCACGGTGAGCTTGGCCGGCAGCGCGCCGGCCCGCAGCAGGATCGAGAGCTCGTTGGCCTGGGCCACGGTGAAGTTGCCGGTGATCTGGCCGGAGCCGCCGGTGATCGGCGTGTTGATGCGGGGGGCCGAGACCACCTCGTTGTCGAGGACGATGGCCATGCGGCGGCCGACATTCTCCGAGGTCGCCTGGCCGAAGCTCTGGGCGCCCTTCAGGTTGAACTTGAAGCTGACCATCGGCTCCTGGGTCTGATGGTCGAAGGCCGGCTGGGCGTCGGTGAGGTCGGCGCCGGAGGCCATCACGCGACGCTCCACGGGGACGCGGGCCCCCTTCTCGTCCTTGGAGGGCAGCAGGTCGACGTCGCCGGAGGGCGAATCCGCCAGCATCCGGAACTCGAGCTTGGCCGTCTTGCCGAGCTGGTCCTCCAGCTTCTGCGGATCCTGGAGGCCGGGGACCTGGACGAGGATGCGGTCGGCGCCCTGCTGCTGGATCGAGGGCTCCTTGGTGCCGCCGAAGTCGATGCGGCGCCGGATGACCTCGATGGCCTGGGTCACGGCTCGGCGCGTCCGGTCGGTCAGGCCCGCATCCGTGAGGGTGAGCTGGATCACGCCCTCGGGCTTCTCGGCGACGGTCAGGGTCTGGCCGCCGCCCTGGCCCACCAGGGCGTTGGAGATCGGCTGCGCGAGTTCGCGCAGCTTCGGCAGCACCTTGGCGCGGGCGGCCTCGTTGGAGATCCGGAGCTGGACGCCGCGCGGGATGATCTGGATGCCGCCCTCCGGCGTCACCCCGCCGGCCTCGCGCAGGACCCGGCGGACGTCGTCGCGCAGGGCCGTGGTCAGGGACTTGGCGAGGTCGTTCTGGTCGACCTCGAGGAGGAGCTGCGAGCCGCCCTGGAGGTCGAGGCCCAGCACGATGGCGCGCTGGGGCACGATCCAGCTGGGGAACCAGCTCGGCAGGGAGGCCATGAAGTGGCTGCGCTGCTCGGCCGAGAAGAAGCTCGGCACGGCGAGGCTGAGGCCGATCAGGATGACGGCCAGCGTCGTGACGATCTTGGTTCTCGAGAAGCGCAGCATCCGCCGGGTCCGTCCTGTGTCCGTTTCCTCAAGGGCGCCGCGGGCCGTGGGCCCGGCCTGCAGCGCCCGGGTCGCCGCCTCAGGCGGCCTTGACCGGCGCGCCCTTGACGCGGACTTCCGAGATCATCGCGCGCACGACCTTGACGCGGACGTTGGGCGCGATCTCGACCTCGATCTCCGAGGCCTCGTCGGCGACCTTGGTGACGCGACCGACGATGCCGCCGGTGGTGACGACGGTGTCGTCGCGGCGGACGTTCTTGACCATGTTCTGATGCTCCTTCACGCGGCGCTGCTGCGGGCGGAGGATCAGGAAGTACATGATGACGAAGATGAGGACGAACGGCACCACCTGCAAGGCGATGTCCGCTCCGCCAGCGGCCGAGGTGGCCCCTTGCGCGAAGGCGGGGGTGATCAAGCGGGTGACTCCTCAAGGATAAGGCCCGCGCCGCCAGACCCTCGGTCGAGGGGGCGTCCGGGCTTGTCAAAAAGCGCGCGGACTATAGCCAGGGCCTAAGTGAAAGCAACGCCGCCCGGGTGAGGCGAATGGGTCCGGGGCCGCGAATCGCCGGCGGCGGCGCGATTTATCGGGTTCATCGCGGCGCTCCGGCACCGTAAAGCACGGGACCCGCCACGTCTGACCCGCCACGTCTGACCCGCCCTGTCCGCCCCGTCGCGGGACCCGAGTTCGAGGAGCCGTCCATGACCGCCACGCCCCCCGCCGACCCGGCCGTCGATCCGGCAACCCTGGCGGCGTTCCTGCCGGTGCTGGAACGGATCGCCGCCGCCCTGGAGCGCGCCGCCCCCGCCCCGCGCGCGCCCGTCGACCTGACGGAAGCGGACGCCTTCCTGTGGGGGCCGGAGCGCCGGCTGATCCCGGTGCCACGCGTCAACCGGGTGGCGATCGGCCTGCTCACCGGCATCGACCGGGCCCGCGACACCCTGGTGGCGAACACCCGCCTGTTCGCCGACGGCCTGCCGGCCAACAACGCGCTCCTCTGGGGCGCGCGCGGCATGGGCAAGTCCTCGCTGGTCAAGGCGGCGCACGCGGAGATCAACGCGGCGCGGGCGCCCGGCGCCCTCCCCCTGAAGCTGGTGGAGATCCACCGCGAGGACATCGAGGCCCTGCCCGACCTGATGGCGACCCTGCGGGGCGACGCCCATCGCTGGATCGTCTTCTGCGACGACCTCTCCTTCGACGGCGACGACACCTCGTACAAGTCCCTGAAGACGGCGCTGGACGGCGGCATCGAGGGGCGGCCCGAGAACGTGCTGTTCTACGCCACCTCGAACCGGCGCCACCTGCTGGCCCGGGAGATGGTGGAGAACGAGCGCTCCACGGCGATCAACCCGGGCGAGGCCGTGGAGGAGAAGGTCTCCCTCTCCGACCGCTTCGGCCTCTGGCTCGGCTTCCACAAGTGCAGCCAGGACGAGTACCTGGCGATGATCCGCGCCTATGTCGCGCGCCATGGTCTGCGCGCCGAGCCGGACCGGGTCCGCGCGGAGGCCCTCGAATGGGCGACCACCCGCGGCTCGCGCTCGGGCCGGACCGCGTTCCAGTTCATCCAGGATCTCGCCGGGCGCCTGGGGCAGCGGCTGGAGGGGTGAAGGCGGGTTCCCGCGCCGGCCACCCGGACCACCATAGAAAAGGGGCAGGGAACGCCGTCCCCTGCCCCGACGGCGCGACCCGGATGCAGGCCGCGCCGGATCAGTCGGAAAAGATCAGTCCTTGAGATCGGCCGGCACCTTGCCGCCGTTCTCCTCGAGCTTCTTGATGACCTGCTTGTGCAGCCAGACGTTCATCGTGGCCGAGTCCTCCTTGTCGCCGGTGTAGTGCAGCTCGTCGGCGAGCTGCTTGCGGGCGGTGAGGCTCGAATCGAGGTCGAGGAGCTTCATCAGGTCGACGATCGAGGTGCGCCAGTTCAGGGTCTGCGGATTCTTCGCCGCCATGCCGTTGAGCACCTGCTCGACGTCGACGGGACCGCCGGCCGGGGCGCCGGTGCTGGTCGGGGTCGAGGCGGGGGCGTCCGAACCGCCGGCGGAGGGCTGTGCGTTCGCCTCGGACGGCTTGGCCTGCGCGTCGCCGCCGCCGAACGGATGGAGGATCTTGCTGACGATGCTGCCGAGGAGGCTCATAACAGGTTTCCCTCAATCTCACGTCGGCGGCCGGTGCCGCGACGGGGTGACAACGGGGTGGGTCCGGACCCGTTCCCGTAACGGGACGGATCCCGAAGGCGGCGCGGGCGAATTCGACGGGCTCTCGACCTTGCCGGCCCGCCCGCAACCCTTCGCCGGCGGGAGATTCATCTTCTCCTTCGCGCATGCGGTGGAGATGAAAACGCCAAACATCCGGGGTGGAGCGCCGAGACCGGAGCGGATTCTTGCGCTGACGCCCCGTGCGTGCCACTGCGCGGCATCCTCCTGGCCGGCCCCGCGCCGCCGCACGCCGTCCCGCCGCGTGCGCGCCCGGGTTCGGCCCGCCCCCGACCGGAACCACCCGATGCGCCCGACCCGCCGTACCGTCACCTTCGCCGCGACCTTCTTCGCCGCCACCCTCGCCGCCAGCGCGGGCCTCCTCGCCGCCGGACCGGCCGCGGCGCAGACCGCCGCGCCGGTCCCGGTCCGCATCGGCGTCATCCCGGTGATCGGCGCGGCGCCGATCTTCGTGGCCAACGGCGAGGGCTGGCTGAAGGAGGCGGGCCTCGCACCCACCTTCACCACCTTCGAATCCGGCCCGAACATGATCCAGGCCCTGGCCTCCGGCACCATCGACGTCTACGTCGCCGGCGTCGCGCCGCTGGCCGTCGCCCGCACCAAGGGCATCGACGTGCGGGTGGTGGCCGCCACCGCCATCGAGGAGATGGTGTTCGTGGCCGGCCCGAAGCTCGCGCCCTACTTCGCCGACGGCGCCGACAAGGCGCAGGCCTTCGCGCAGTTCCGGGCCAAGGAGGGCAAACCCGCCCGCCTCGCCACGCAGCCGCCGGGCTCGGTGCCCAACACCACCCTGCAGCACTGGCTCTGGCAGGTGGCCAAGGCCGACAAGGCCAATGCCGAGGTGGTGGCGATGGGCATCGACGCGACCCAGCAGGCCATGCTGGCCGGGGCCGTCGACGGCGCCTCGATCCGCGAGCCGGCGCTCACCATCGTGCAGATGCGCAACCCCGCCATCAAGCTCGTCGCCACCGGGGGCGAGATGTTCCCCGACCAGCCGGGCACCGTGGTGGGCGTGTTCGGGGCCTTCGCCGACAAGAACCCCGCCGCCGTGGAAGGCCTGGTGAAGGCCGTGGTGCGCGCCACCGAGCTCCTGAAGAGCGATCCGGCCCGCGCGGCCAAGCCCGTGGAGGCGGCGCTGGGCAAGGGCATCACCGACACCGCCACCATCACCCGGGCGCTGACCTCGCCGGCGGCGAAGTTCACCGCCGACCCGCGCCAGATCATCGCGGCCACGAAGGCGATGCAGGCCTACCAGGTCTCGATCGGCACCCTCGACAAGGACGTCCCCCTGGAGGGCCTGTTCGAGCCGAAATACTACGAGGCCGCCACGAAGCGCTGAAGGCCCCCGTCAGCCCCGGTCCCGGGCGCGCTGCGCCTGGGTGAGCCCGCCATAGCCCCAGGACTCCGCCGGGACCTCGTTCACCACCGCGTAGGTGGCGAGGGGCAGGCCCGCCCCGAGGGTCTCGGCCAGCAGCCGGTGCGCCGCCGCGAGGAAGGCCGCCTTCTGGGCCGGGCTGTTGCTGCCGGCCGTGACCGTGGCCTCGAGATGGGCCGCGGTTTCCACCGGTTCCGCGCCGATGCTCCAGGCCCCGGGCGCCGTGCCCTCCACCAGCACCGCCGTCAGGTCGGCGCGCTTGCCCAGGACCTCGGCCATCAGGGCGGTGACGCCCCCCTGGAGTGCCTCGCGGGCGCGCCCGCTCGGGGGCGGGCCGGAGAGGGTGACGCGGACGAACGGCATGGGGGGCTCCTGCGGGTGGGGGTTCGCGGGGTGTGGTGTTGACCCATCCAGGCTTAGAGGCGCAGCATCGTCGCGAAAATCGCGAAGATCCGAACGGATCGTTTGGGAAAACCGAATGGTCGCCACCAGCCTCGACCTCGATGCCCTGCGCAGCTTCGTCGCCGGAATCGACCTCGGCAGCTTCGCAAAGGCCGCCGACCGCCTCGGCCGCTCGCCGTCCGCCCTCAGCCTGCAGCTGCGCAAGCTCGAGGCGCAGCTCGGCCAGCCGCTGACCCGGAAGTCCGGCCGGGGCCTCGCCCTGACCGAGGCCGGCGAGGCCCTCCTCGGCCCGGCCCGGCGCCTGCTCGCCCTCAACGACGAGACCCTGGCCCGGCTGCGCGAACCGGCGCTGGCCGGCACCGTCCGCCTCGGCCTGCCGCAGGATTTCGCCGAGACCTGGCTGCCGGGCCTCCTGGGCCCCTTCGCGCGCCAGCACCCCGGCGTGCAGGTGGAGGTGCGGGTGGAGACCAACGCCGCCCTGCTGGCGGGGCTTCAGGCCGGGCGCCTCGACCTCGTGCTGGCCTGGGAATCCGGCGCCGTGCCGTCGGAGGCCTGGCCGGGCCCGGCGCCGCTCGCGCGCCTCGACCTGCCGATGGCCTGGATCGGGCCGCGGGACGGGTTCGTGCGCGCGCCCGACGCGACCCTGCCCCTGGTCGCCTTCGCCGCGCCGTGCCTGTTCCGCCAGGCCGGCCTGCGGGCCCTCGACGGGGCCGCGATCCCGTGGCGGGTCGCCTTCGCGTCGCCGAGCCTCACGGGGCTCTGGGCCGCGGTGGCCGCCGGCCTCGGCATCGCCCTGCGGGTGCCCCACGGGCTGCCGCCGACCCTCCGCGCCCTGGAGCCGGCCGAGGCCAACCTGCCGGCGCTGCCCCGGATCGGTCTGTCGCTGCGGGCCTCGACCGGGCGCCGCTCCCCGGCGCTGGACCGCCTCGCGCAGATGCTGCGCGCGGCGATGGCCCCAGGTCTGTTCAGCTGAGAGCCTGTTCGCCCGCGGGCCTACTCGGCGGCGAACAGGCCCGGCAGGCCGGATTCCGCGGCCGGCGGCGCCGCGGCCGCGGCGCCGGACTTGGCCTCGACCGGCGCCTTCGGATCACCGGGTCCGGTCTCGCAGGCCAGGGCCGGCAGGGCGACGATGCGGTTGCCGCGGTAATCCATGCGGCACACGATGGTGCCGCGGGTCTCCACATAGGCGAGCAGGCGCCGGGCCCGGCCGGGCGAGCGGCTGCCGATCGCCCGGGCCAGGGCCTCGTCGCCGGGACAGGGCTCGCCGGCGAGGGCCGCCCGGGCCAGCAGCAGGAACAGGCCCTGGACCTCGTCCGGCAGGGTGGCGGCGACCCCTTGCGCCTCCTCCCAGCGCCCGTCCGCCTCGTCCGGGGCGACGTCGGCCCCGTCGAACCCGGCCCGGGCGACGCCGAGGCGGCGGCGGAAGGCCGCCAGGCTGATCGCCTCGCCGTCGAGGCCGCGCATCCGGCAGCGCACGAGGAAGTCCTGGTAGACCACCGCCACCGGCTGGCCGCCGGCATCCGGGTCGGCGGCGATGCCGCGCAGGACCGCGTCGAGCCCGGCGCGGATCTCGTCCTCGCTCATCGGCTCGGGCGCCTCCACCGGCTCCGGACGGTAGGCGCTGAGCTCGCGCATCAGATCGGCCGGGGTGGCGCGCGGGGTCGGCGGCGTGCGCGGCGCCGGCGCCCAGGCCAGGGTCGGTTCGTCGGGCGAGCGGGTGAGGATGAGGGCGCGCAGGTCCGCATCCGCCGGGGCGGGCAGCGGCACGAGCTTCGGCGAGCCGGAGCGCGCCGAGGTCGTCACCGGGCCGATGCGCAGCGCCAGGGGCCGCCGGCTCAGGGCCGGGCCCAGCGCCACGAACTCGCCCCGGGACAGGTCGCGAAAGCGCTCGGCCCCGCGCCGGTCGAGGCCGAGGAGGTCGGCGGCGCGGGCCATGTCGATGTCGAGGAAGGTGCGGCCCATCAGGAAGTTGGTGGCCTCGGCCGCCACGTTCTTGGCGAGCTTGGCCAGGCGCTGGGTGGCGATGATGCCGGCCAAGCCCCGCTTGCGGCCCCGGCACATCAGGTTGGTCATGGCCCCCAGCGAGGCCTTGCGGGCCTCGTCGGAGACGTCGCCGGCGGCCGCCGGCGCGAAGATCTGGGCCTCGTCGACCACGATCAGGGCGGGGTGCCAGTGGGTGCGCTCGGCCTCGAACAGCCCGCCCAGGAAGGCGGCCGCGGCGCGCATCTGCGCCTCCATGTCGAGGCTCTCCAGGGTGAGCACCACCGAGACCCGGTGCGCCCGCACCCGCGCGGCGATGGCCTGCAGGTCGGCCTCCCCGTGGGCGCCGTCCACCACCACGTGGCCGTAGGCCTCCGCCAGGGTGACGAAGTCGCCCTCGGGGTCGATCACCACCTGCTGCACCGCGCCGGCGCTCTGCTCCAGCAGGCGCCGCAGCAGGTGCGACTTGCCCGAGCCCGAATTGCCCTGGACCAGGAGACGCGTCGCCAGGAGCTCCTCGAGGTCGAGGCGCGCGGGCTCCGCCCCCGGCCCCATGCTCAGACCCATCTCGATGCCGACCGTCATGCCTGCTCCGGCTCCCGCGCGGAGGCTGGTCCTCCGCACCTCCTGGCTCTCGCACGAAGACCTTAACACGCGCGCCATCGGGCCGGTCCGTCGCGCGGGGCCGGCATCCACAGGCCAGGGGCCGCACCCGGCGCGCAGACAGAGCCGGCAGGTCCCCCCTTTGTTCCTCTTTCGTTCGAGGCACCCTGGAAGGCAATGCGGAGGATAAGCCTCTTGTCCTAGGCTCAAGAACCTAGGCGCGATATCCTAGGTATCTTGGCCTCGCCCGACGCGATCCCAGAGCCCCTACTGGAACAAAGTAGGAACGCAAGCCGGCGCGGAGAGCGGCCGGCATCGAGGAGCCCCGCAGGCATCACCCCGCAGGCATTAAACTGCACCCGCGGCAAAAGCCGCCCTTGCCGCGTCGCCGGCCTGATCCAGTTAATCCCCCCATGAACCCAGTCCTCGTCGTCGCCCTCGTCTGCGCCTCCACCGTCCAGGCCCCGGATTGCTCGCGGGACACGGCGCTCGACATCATCACTGGCCCCGCCCACACCCTGCAGGAATGCCTGATGCAGGGGCCCGTGCTCGCCGCCAATGCGGGGCACGGCAACGACCAGGGCACCTACGTGAAGACGCGCTGCGAGCCGCGGCGCTGACGCGGCGCTCCCGGAGACCGGACACGCCATGGACGACGTCGACCCCGACCGCGCGGTGATGATCCGCCTGCGCGCCCGCCTCGCGGTGGTGGAGCGCGCGGCCTGGTTCGGCCTGGTCCAGGCCATGCGGACGCAGCCCGCCGAGACGGAGGCCTATCTCACGGCCGAGCGGGCCAAGTGCGCGGAGGGCTTCGGCCAGCGGGGCTGGGCCGCCGACCTGACGGAGGCCGAGCGCCGCCTGCTCGGGGCCGAGGTCGATGCCGGCCTCGCCGGCCTCATCGCGGATTCGAAGGCCGAACTCGGCCAGACGTGAACCGGGCCGAGCCCGAATCGCGCCGAGCCTGAACCGGGCCGGCCGCGTTCCGAACCGGTCACGTCCCGAAGCGATCCCGCCAGGCCGGCGGCCCGGCCCATCCGGGCGGCACCGTCGCGCGATGCACGCCGATCGCCACGGCGCGCGCCAGGGTTCGGGCGGCCGCGTCGCCGATGCGGGCGAGGTCGGTGACGGGGTCGGCCAGCGCCACCCGCCCGGTGGAGACCGCGAAGACGACGTCGCCGTCCAGCGGCGTGTGGACCGGGCGGATCGCCCGGGCGAGGCCGTCCTGGGCCATCACGGCCAGGCGGCGGGCCTGGGCCTTGGTGAGGGCGGCGTCGGTGGCCACCACCGCCAGGGTGGTGCTCGCCCCGGCCAGCGCCTTGCGCGGCGGCCAGGCGAAGGCATCGGCCGGCATCGCGGCGGGCAACCCGAGGCCCCCGAATTCGTCGCCGACCTCGTCGGCGCCGGCCCAGAAATGCGGCCCCTCCCCCTGCGTCACCCGGCCGAAGGCGTTCACCGCCACCAGCGCCCCGACCCGCACGGGCGATCCGCTCTCGGCCGGCCCCCCGGCCGCGACGCCGGCGGCCGCGAGGCCCGCGACGACCGCCGAGGCGGAGCCGAGGCCGCCCTTCAGGTTGGCGGTGGCCGCCCCCGTCCCGGCCCCGACGGAACCGAGGGCGAACGCCCGCGTGGCGGCGAGGGCCGCCGCGTAGCCGAGGTCGCGGTAGGGCGAGAACCGGCCCCAGGCCTTGTCGCCGCCGTTGAGGAGGTCGAACAGGATCGCGGCCGGCACGATCGGCACCCGCGCCGGGCCGATCGCGAAGCCGCGCCCGGTCTCGGCGAGGTGGGCGACGACGCCCGCGGCGGCGTCGAGGCCGAAGGCCGAGCCGCCGGAGAGCACCAGGGCGTCGATGCGCTCCAGGGTGCGCTCGGGATCGAGGAGGTCGGTCTCGCGGGTGCCGGGGCCGCCGCCGCGCACGTCGACGCCCGCCATCACGGGTTCGTCGAAGAGGAGCGCGGTGACCCCGCTGGCGAGGCGCGGATCGCTGGCGTGGCCGACCCGGAGGCCGGCGATGTCGGTGATGCGGTTGGTCGGCACGGGTCACCTCCTCCCGGGGGCCAGGATCGCACGCGGCGGGGCTTCGGGCGAGGGGTTCGGGGCGAGGGGTTCGGGGCGAGGGGTTCCGGCGCGGGCCCTCAGCCGGCTCGCGCCTGCCGGGCGGCGCGATAGGCGTCGGCGGCGTAGATCGCCAGCGCCAGCCAGATCAGCCCGAACAGCACCATCCGGTGCGGCTCCAGCCGCTCGCCGTAGACGAGGGTGCTGAGGAGGAGGAGGCAGGAGGGCGCGAGGTACTGCATCAGCCCGAGCGTCGCCAGGGTGAGCCGCTCGGCGGCCGCCGCGAACCAGATCAGCGGCAGGGCCGTGGTGACTCCGGTGAGCAGGATCAGGCCGGCCCGCACGGGGTCGCCCTGGATCACCGGCGGCGCGAAGGCCGCGAGGTAGAGCAGCGCCACCGGCAGGAGCACCAGCGTCTCGGCGGCGAAGCCCACCATGGCGTCGACGCCCACGACCTTGCGGGCGAGCCCGTAGAGCGAGAAGCTGCCGGCCAGCGCCAGCGAGACCCAGGGCAGGCTGCCCGCCAGGGCGACGGCCAGGAGCACGGCGCCGGCGGCCAGCGCCACCGCCGCGGCCTGGACCGGACGCAGGCGCTCGCCCAGCACCAGGGCGCCCAGGCCGACGCTCATCAGCGGGTTGATGAAGTAGCCGAGACTGGCGTCGAGCATGTGCCCGGACTGCACGGCCCGGAGGTAGAGCAGCCAGTTCACGCCGATCAGGCCGGCCGACAGGACGAGGAGCCCGTGGCGGCGCACCAGGGGGAAGGGGGTCCGGATCCGGCGGCGCAGGGCCACGAGCAGGCCGGCGACGAGCAGGCTCGACCAGACGATGCGGTGGGCCAGGATGCTGGGGGCCGGCACGGCGTCGAGCAGGCGGAAATGCACCGGGACCACGAGGCCCCAGCTGAGATAGGCGCCGAGCGCGTAGATCAGACCCAAAGGCCGCCTCCCCTTGCCGCCGGCCCTTTGCCGGCGGCCTCGCCGCGGCCCGCGGGGGGACCGGGCGCGGCTTATAGCAGGCGTTCAGGGACGCGCCCCGTGCGGGATGGCGCATGGCGGGGGCGCTCGGGGCGCCCGGCGGGCTCAGCGCGTGCGCGCGAGGGTGACGGCGGGGTCGCCGCGCATGAGGGCGTTCAGGCGCTCGGTGTCGAAGCCCTCGGCGGTTTTTTTCGCCGGCTTCGGGGCCGGCGCGGCGGCGACCTTGGCCACGGGCTTGGCCGGGGCCCGACCCGCCGTCTCGCGGGCAGGGGTTTCGCGAGTGGTGGAGGCCTTGGGCACGGGCGGACGGGTGACGGTCTGGCGGGCGACGGCGTCGCGCCCGAGGATGTCGCTGATCGAGGGGCCGGTCTCGGCCGGGAGCGCGCCCGTCACGGTGGGCTCGGGCGGGCGGAGCCGGGTGAGGGCGGCCACCGGCACGGCCGCCCGGGGCGCCGGATGGTCGAGCCGGTCGACGCAGGCGAAGGCGATGACCAGGGCGCTGCCGCCGAAGACGCTGCCGACGACGATGTTCCGCAGGATACGCAAGGGACGGGCTTCCCGGATACGCGAGTACCGGGATGGATTTAGCGCATCGGCGTTAACGAACCGGAGCGTCCGGTTTCGCGAACGGTCCTGCGCCGGCACAACTCCGCCGGGGCCGCGCCCGCAGCGCGGGGCCTCCCGTCCCTCAGAGAAGACGCGCGAGAAATTCCCGGGTGCGGGGATGCTCGGACCGGTCGAAGAAGGCCTGCGGCGGCGCGACCTCGACGATCTGGCCCGCGTCCATGAACACCACCCGGTCGGCGACCCGCCGGGCGAAGCCCATCTCGTGGGTGACGCAGAGCAGGGTCATGCCGCGTCTCGCGAGATCCGTCAGGGCGTCGAGCACCTCCTGCACCATCTCGGGGTCGAGGGCCGAGGTCGGCTCGTCGAAGAGCATCACCGCCGGGTCGAGGCAGAGGGCGCGGGCGATGGCCACCCGCTGCTGCTGCCCGCCGGAAAGCTGGCCGGGGTAGCGGTCCGCCAGATCCGCGACGGCGAGGCGTTCGAGTTCGTCCCGCGCCCGCGCCTCGGCGGCCCGGCGCCCGATGCCGCGCCCGTGGATCGGCGCCAGGGTGCAGTTCTCCAGCACGGTGAGGTGGGCAAACAGGTTGAAGTGCTGGAACACCATGCCGACGGTCCGCCGCACCGCCGGGATGCGGGCCGGGGTGAGGTCCTGGCCGGCGACCCGGATCGTGCCGCCCTGGTGGGCCTCGAGGCCGTTGACGCAGCGGATCAGGGTCGACTTGCCCGAGCCCGAGGGGCCGCAGATCACGATTCGCTCGGATTTCGCCACCGTGAGGGAGACCTCGCGCAGGACGTGGGCGGTGCCGAACCATTTGTTCACGCCGCGGAACTCGACGGCGGGGGTCTTGAGATCAGGGGTCGCGGGGCCGTCCGTCACGACCGGCCCCGCTCGCCGGCGGCCAGACGCCGCTCGATGAAGGCGGCGTAGCGCGCCATGGAAAAGCAGACCGCGAGATAGAACAGGGCCGCGAAGGCGTAGGCCGTGGCGGGGATCGTCGGCGCCGACCAGCGCGGATCGGCACGCGCCGCCTCCAGCACCCGGATGAAGTCGGCCAGACCCACGATGGAGACGAGCGTCGTGTCCTTGAACAGGCCGATCAGGGTGTTGACGATGCCGGGCACCACCACCTTGAGGGCCTGGGGCAGGATCACGAGGCGCAGGGCCTGCCATCGGGTGAGGCCCAGCGCCAGGGCCGCCCGCCCCTGCCCCTCGGGGATCGCCTGCAGGCCGCCGCGCACCACCTCGGCCATGTAGGCGGAGGCGAACAGCGCGATGCCGACGAGCGGGCGCACCAGCCGGTCCACCGTGAGGTCCCCGGGCAGGAACAGCGGCAGCATCACGTTGGCCATGAACAGCACGGTGATCAGCGGCACCCCGCGCCAGAACTCGATGAAGCCGATGCAGGCGTATCGCAGCACCGGCAGTTCGGAGCGCCGCCCCAGGGCCAGCAGGATGCCCAGCGGCAGGGCGGCGACGATGCCGACGAGCGAGACCACCAGGGTCACCAGCATGCCGCCCCACAGGCTGGTGGCGACGGGGGCGAGGCCGAGGACGGAGGCGCCCGAGAGCAGCCAGACCGACAGGATCGGGCCCACCAGGAAGACGAAGACCGCCCCGAGGCCGCGCTTGGGCGCGTCGAGCCACAGCATCCAGACCGCGCTGACCGCCACGAGGCCGAAGAACAGGTTCGGCCGCCAGCGCTCGGCCGCCGGGTAGGAGCCGTAGACGAGGTAGTTGATCTTGTCGCCGATGAAGGCCCAGCAGGCGCCCACCGGGTGCCCGGCGGTCGCCGGCCGGCAGGCCTCGCCCGACGTCCCGCTCCAGACCGCGTCGGTGACGAGGAAGCGGATCGCCGGCGGCAGCAGGAGCGCCAGCCCGGCCAGGACCACCAGGGTGGCGAGCGTGTTGCCGGGGCCCGAGAACAGGTTGTCCCGCAGCCAGCCGACGGGGCCGCCGGTCCGGCGCGGCGGCGGGGCCGGGGGCAGCAGGGTCTCGCGGACGATGGTCATGGACAGACCGGACTCATGGGGACCCCGGATTCATCGCATCCCCGGGGCCGCGCGGCGGTTGTAGGCGTTCATCAGCGCGGCGAGGCCGAGGCTCAGGGTCAGGTAGACCGCCATGGTGATCGCCACGACCTCCACGGCCTGGTTGGTCTGGTTGAGCACCGTGCCCATGAAGACGTGGACGAGGTCGGGATAGCCGATCAGCACCGCCAGGGACGAGTTCTTCGTGATGTTGAGGTACTGGCTGGTGAGCGGCGGCACGATCACCCGCATCGCCTGGGGAATCGTGACGAGCGCCAAGGTCTTGGCCCGGCTCAGGCCCAGGGCGGCGGCCGCCTCCCCCTGGCCCCGGGCCACGCTGTTGAGGCCGGCGCGCACGATCTCGGCGATGAAGGCCGCCGTGTAGGTGGAGAGCCCGAGGAGCAGCGCGGCGAATTCCGGCAGGATTCCGAGCCCGCCCTCGGGTCCGTAGGGACCGGGCGCCGGCCAGGCGACCGGCACGGGGTGCCCGGCGCGGGCGAGACCGATCCAGGCGAGCGCCGGCAGGCCGAGCACCAGGGCGAGGGCCGGCCCCACGACCGGGCCGGGCGCGGCCCCGGCCTCGACGCGGCGGGCCCTGCGGCGCGCCCAGGCGCCCGACAGGACGATCCCCGCCAGGACGGCTGCGGGCACGAGCCAGGCGACACCCGAAAATTCCGGGCGGGGCAGGACCAGCCCGCGCTGGCTGAGATAGGCCCCGCCCCAGGCCGCCGGACGCTGCGCCTCGGGCAGCGCCACCCGCACGGCCACGTACCAGACCAGGAGCTGGAGCAGCAGCGGCAGGTTGCGCAGGGTCTCGACATAGGTGGCCGCCAGGGTCCGGACGAGCCAGTTCGGCGACAACCGGGCGATGCCCACGGCGAATCCGATCAGCGTGGCCAGCCCGATGGCGAGGCCCGAGACCAGCAGGGTGTTGAGGAGCCCGACGCGGAACGCGTCGAGATAGGTCGCGGTCGCGGCGGCGTAGGGGATCAGCCGCTGGCTGATGTCGAACCCCGCCGAGCGTCCGAGGAAGCCGAAGCCGGCGGTGATGCCCTGGCGCGCGAGTTTTTCGGACGCGTTGGTGGCGGCGACATACGCGAGCGCGGCGAGCGCGAGCGCGACGAGGGCCTGGAGCGCGAGGGCGCGCGGGGATCGAGGCACGCGCCGACCTCCCCGCGCACCCCTCCCCCCGCTGCGGGGGCGGGTCCGCCCGGACGCGCGGTCCATCCCGTCCCCCCTCACCGGATCGGCGGCCCGTAGTGCAGGCCCCCGTTCGTCCAGAGGGCGTTCAGCCCGCGCGGGATCTTCAGGGGCGTCCCGTCGCCGAGGTTGCGGGCGAAGACGTCGCCGTAATTGCCGACGTGGCGGACGATCCGGTAGGCCCAGTCGCCGGTCAGCCCGAGGCCCTGGCCGTACTTGCCCTCCAGCCCGAGGATGCGCTTGACGTCCGGGCTCAGGGTCTCGCCCCGGAGCCGGTCCACGTTCTCCTGCGTGATGCCCGCCTCCTCCGCGTCGATCATGGCGTAGTGGGTCCAGGCGACGAGGTCGCGCCAGGCATCGTCGCCCTGGCGCACGCCGGGCGCGAAGGGCTCCTTGGAGATCGCCTCGTCGAGGATCACGTGCGCCTCCGGGTGGGCGGTCTTCAGGCGCTCGCCGAAGAGGGAGGACTTGTCCGTGGAGTAGGCGTCGCAGCGGCCGGATTCGTAGGCGCCCAGGGTCTGCTCGCTGTTGGCGAAGGTGACCACCTGGTAGGTCAGCCCGCGGGTGCGGAACCAGTCGGCGGTGTTGAGCTCCGTGGTGGTGCCCTGCTGCAGGCAGATCGTGGCCCGGTCGAGCTGCTTCACCGCCGTGACGTTCAGGGATTTGCGCACGAGAAACCCCTGCCCGTCGAAGAAGGTGATCACCGGGAAGTTCATCGCGGCGGTGTCGCGCGACAGGGTCCAGGTGGTGTTGCGGGCGAGCACGTCGATCTCGCCCGATTGCAGGGCGGTGAAGCGCGCGGCCGAGGATTGCGGGATGAAGCGCACCGCGTCGGGATCGTCGAAGATCGCCGCGGCGAGCGCCCGGCAGAAATCCACGTCGAGCCCGTGCCAGCGCCCCTGCCCGTCCGGCATGCTGAAGCCCGCCACCCCGCCGCTGACCCCGCAGACGAGGTGCCCGCGCGCCTTGACCTGGGCGAGGGTGTCGCCTTGCGCGAGCGCCGGAGACGCGGCGAGCAGGGCGGCGAGGAGCGGGATCGACAGGGATCGCATGCGCGCATTGCAGGGCATCGGCGGCCGGGGTCAAGCCAGGGACCCAGGCGTCGGGCCCAAGACCAGGGGGCCCCAAGACCAAAGGATCGGGCCGCGTGGCTTGTCCGGCCGGCACCCGCCGGATATCCTTCGCCCATGTCCGTCGAAGTCTTCTATCTCCTGCGAAAGGACGAGCCTGGGGTCGATCTCCGGGAACTCGATGACGTCGTGCTGCTGGCCGACGCGCGGACGGATGACGGAACACTGATCCAGGCCGGCACGGAGGGAACCGTGGTGGCCGTCTGGCAGGACGGATCAGCCTACGAGGTCGAGTTCGCCGAGCCCGAAGGCGCCCTCGCGACGGTTCGGGCCACCGGAATCAAGCGGATCGGGCGCCGGGCGGCTTGAGCGGGCCGGCGGCCTCTCCGACGCGGTTCACGATCCGCAACAACAAGCTCGTCGACTACCTGTTGGACCTCTCCCATCCACGGGGCGGCTCGAAGGCACGCTTCTTCCTGGCCTTCGGCTTCAGCCGGGACAGACCGATGGAACTTGCCGACGCCCTGGCCGACCACGTCCTCAGGACGGAGGGACGCCCGCAGAATCTGACGGAGAACGGCCCGACCAAGCTCGTCTTCGAAGGGCGGCTTCGCGCGCCGAACGGCCGGGAGCCCTGGGTGCGCTCGGTCTGGCAAGTCGAGGCCGATGGCGTCGCCAGGCTCGTGACGGTCGTTCCCCTGAGGCGCGCGGACGAGGAGGCCTGATCCGGCCGCCCGGCTTGACGCCGGCGCGCGGGCCGGGCTTCGGTCGCCGCACGCTCACCCCTCGCCCACCGGTGCCGATGTCGAACACCCCTCCCCGCGACCCCGCCCGCTTCGGGGCGAGCACCCGCCTCGTCCATGCGGGGCGCGATCCCTCCGCCCAGCACGGCTTCGTCAACACGCCGATCTATCGCGGCTCGACGGTGCTGTTCCCGACCTACGACGACCTCCAGCACCGGCGCGGGCGCTACGATTACGGCACCTCCGGCACGCCGACGACGGATTCGCTGACCCAGGCCTGGAGCGAGCTCGCGGGCGCGGCCGGCACCGTGCTGACGCCGTCGGGCCTCGCCGCCCTGACCGTGGCCCTGATGGCGGTGGTCTCGGCCGGCGACCACCTGCTGGTCAGCGATTCCGCCTACCGCCCCACCCGCATCTTCTGCGACGGCGTCCTGAAGCGCTTCGGGGTCGCGGTCGAGTACTACGATCCCCTGATCGGCGCCGGCATCGGCGCCCTGATGCGCGACACCACCAAGGCCGTGCTGGTGGAGGCCCCGGGCTCGCAGAGCTTCGAGATGCAGGACGTGCCGGCCATCGCCGAGATCGTGCACGCCCGGGGCGCCGCCGTCATCATGGACAACACCTGGGCGACGCCGCTGCTGTTCCCGCCCCATGCGCGCGGCGTCGACATCGCGGTGGAGGCCGGGACCAAGTACCTCTCCGGCGGCTCGGACCTGCTCCTCGGCCTGACCTCGGCCAACGCGCAATACTGGCCGGCCCTGCACCGGACCTTCGAGCACTTCGCCATGTGTCCCGGCCCGGAGGACGTGTTCCTGGCCCTGCGGGGCCTGCGCACCATGGCCCTGCGCCTGCGCGAGCACGGGGCCCAGGGGCTCGCCATGGCGCGGTGGCTCCAGGCCCGGCCGGAGGTGGCCCGCGTGCTCCACCCAGGCCTCCCCGACGATCCCGGCCACGCCATCTGGACGCGCGACTTCTCCGGCGCCTCGGGCCTGTTCGGCGTCATCCTGAAGCCCGCCCCGGAGCGGGCCGTGGCGGCGATGCTCGACGGGCTCGAGCTCTTCGGAATGGGCTTCTCCTGGGGCGGCTTCGAGAGCCTCGTCATCCCGTTCGACTGCAGGACCTACCGCACCGCCACCCGGTGGGCCCCCGAGGGCCCGGCCCTGCGCTTCCACATCGGCCTGGAGGATGTTGCGGATCTGCAGGCGGATCTCGACGCGGGGTTTTCGCGGTTGCGCGCGGCGCTGTGAGCGGGCGCCGCCACGACGAAGCCGCAACGGGTTTCTCCGCTCCGGCGCCGGCGGCCCCACCGCCGCCACCGAAAAACATTGACAATATTCCTATTGTGTGGTTCAGTCCGGGCACTCGCCTCCCACGCGGGAGGCCCCCCGGCGGACCGGGCCGGGGGGCTCGGGGGGAGGAGACGGCGCCCCGCGTCGATGGCCCGGTTTCGCCATCGCCCCGGGCCGCATCGGCGACGCAAGGCGTCTCGGACGGGAAGGCCGCAGGGCTGCAAGGCCGCACGGCTGCACCCGGTCCCCTGAGGCGCACCGAGAGAGCGGACGGCCCGCCCACTACGAGGCGGGCTCGGGGCCACGCGCCCTGATCAGACGGCCGCCGGACCGCACCGCCCGCCAGGGCGGCGGATCCGGAGGGGGGCTGCCACAAGCCGGGTCGCCGGTGCCGAGAAGACGTCGTGACGAAACGGATCGGCCCCGCGAGGGGCCGGGCCGAGGGACGCCGGGGGACCGGCATACCTGTTTCCAAAACGTGGTCTCGCGGCGTCCCGCGTCTCCCGTTTCGCCGGGCGTTCGTTCCGCCCGGTCTCCTTGGGTCATCCCCCGCGCCGGCCCCGGCGGCGGGGCCGCGTCCCCGTGGCCGGGCCGCTCAACGCCCGGCGGCTCGGCGGCGGCGCGCCCTCAGGGCGCCAGCCAGACCCCGCGCCAGCCGTCGGCCCGCACCCAGGCGGCCCGGCGGTGGCCGCGCCGGTCGAGGTAGAGGAATTCGAGCCGGGCGAGCGTGACCACCACGGCGCAGAAGTTCGGCCGGCCGAGGGTCAGGGCCGTCTCGGGGTCCGGCAGGGTGTAGGCATCGCCCGCGGGCAGGCGCGCGCCGGGGGCGGGGTCGGCGCCGTAGCAGACCCGGCTCATGGCCATCGACCCGGCCCAGGCCGCGTCGGCGAGCGCGTCGTCGCCGTGGAGCGTCGCCGGGCCCGACGCCCGGATCTGGATCTTGGCGGCGGAATCGTAGCCGTGCAGGGCCGCATGCCCGGAGGCCGCGATCTCGGAGGCCTTGTCCGAGCGGCGGTCGCAGTGGAAGCGCAAGGCGCCGGCCACCGGGTCGGCGTGCCGCAGCACCACGGTGCGCACCTGCGGGTGCCCCTGCGCGTCGACGGTGGCCAGCGCCGGCATGTGGAAGGCGTTGCGGCGGAAGCGCGGCCCCTCGACCAGCAGGCGCCAGACCTCGGCGAGGGCCGCGTCCAGGTCGTCGTGGAAGGGCGGCAGCGGGTCCATGGTCAGGGCGCCGCCCGGGCGGCGCGGCGCTCGCGCAGGATCAGGGCGACGTTGCGCAGGTAGATGAAGGTCGACAGCGCCTGCCCGAAGATGATCACCGGCTCGCGCCGCACGAGGCCGTAGACCAGGGTCATCAGGCCGCCCGCGATGGAGAGGAACCAGAAGGCGAGCGGCATCACGCTCTTGCCCGCCCGCTCGGAGGCGAGCCACTGCACCACGAAGCGGGCGCCGAACACCGCCTGGGCCAGGATGCCGAAGACCAGCCAGGCATCGAAGCGGGTGACGAAGACGTCGTAGACGTAGCCGCGCACGTCCTCGGCGAGCTGGATCAGCATGGCTCAGGCTCCCGTCACGTCCGTGACCCGCGGCGTCACGCGCTTGCGCCGGATCAGCCACCACACCCCGGCCAGGTCGAGGAGCCCGACCCAGAGGCGGTCGAACAGGCCGTATTTCGAGGTGCCGGTGAAGCGGGGCCGGTCGACCACGTCCCGGTGGACCACGCCGAAGCCCTCGCGGGCGACCAGCGCCGGCATGAAGCGGTGCTGCCCGTCGAAGAACGGGAGCGTCCCGTAGACGTCCCGGCGCACGAGCTTGTAGCCGCAGCCGGTGTCGCGGGTGGCGTCCTTCAGGATGCGCACCCGGACCCCGTTGGCGATGCGCGACTGGAGGCTCTTCAGCCGCCCGTCCTTGCGCCCGACGCGCTGGCCCTGGGCGAGGCCGACCCGCGCGCCGCCCGCCTCGATGGCCTCGAGCAGGGGGGCCAGGAAGGCCGGGTCGTTCTGGCCGTCGCCGTCCATCAGGGCGCAGACCGGCGCCCGCGCCACCGCGATGCCGCTGCGGATGCCGGCCGCCTTGCCGGCGGTGCGGTCGTGGGCGAGCACCCGCAGCCAGGGCCGTCCGCTCTGGGCCGCCCGCAGGGCCTCGGCGGTGCCGTCGGTGGAGCCGTCATCGACGTAGATCACCTCGAAGGGCGCCAGGGGCGCGCAGGCGGTCTCGAGTTCGGCGACGAGGCTCGCGATGTTGCCGGCCTCGTCCTTCACCGGGATGATCACGGAGAGGCGCATGGAGGTTCGATCCGAGGGAGGTCAGGGCGTCGCCGCGTAGGCCGAGAGGTCGACCCGGCGTCCGCCGTTGATGTTGAAGCCCGAGACGGTGCCGACCCGGTTGGGCGCCAGCCCGGCGGCCTTGACGGCGGCGTCGAACTCGCTCGCGAACCGGCCCTCGACGTAGACGAGGCGGCAGGCGTCCCCCCTGAGCGAACCGTCGCCCTTCAGGAAGTCGGCGGCCTCCGTGCCGGTGCCGAGCATGGCGAGGTCGGTGCCGATCAGGAAGACGAAGCTCGGCTCGCGGTAGCCGAGGCTGGCGACGCGGGGATGCGGGCAGGGCAAGGCATCGCGGATCGCCGCGAGGCGGGGCGAGACCTTGAGGGCGGCCATCACCGGCTGGGTCAGGCCGAACACGGCCGGCGAGAGCAGCATCGACGCCAGGACGCCGAGGCCGAGGGCGCGCTCGGGCAGGCCGCGGGCGAAGGCGCGCCAGGCCAGGGCGGCGACGGCGCTGGCGCCGAGCAGCAGGGGCAGCCCGGCCCAGGGCAGGGTCCGGTCGTAGGCGAAGGCGAAGGCCGAGAGGCCGAGGGTGAGGCCGACGGGGATCAGCACCACGAGCCCGGCGGTGAGGCGCGCGCCCCGGCGCTCGGGGTGCAGGGCGCCCGCGGCCAGCGCCCGCACGGTGAGGATGGCGATGGCCGGCATCAGCGGCAGCACGTAGTGGGGCAGCTTGGTCGGCACGATCTCGAACAGGATCCAGGTCGGCACGATCCAGGCGAGGAGGAAGGCGATGGCGGGCTCGCGCCGGTAGCCCCAGGCGAAGGGGGCGCTGAGCGCCGCGAAGGCGGCACCCGGCCAGAAGGTGCCGAAGAACGCCACCAGGTAGGCGCCGGGCGGGGCGAAGTGCTTCTCCGAGCCGCCCTGGACCTTGCTCAGCATGTCGTGGCCCACCGCCTCCCCGTAGAAGGCGCCGCCGCTCTTCCAGGTGATGGCCGCGAACCAGGGCGCCACGATCAGCAGGGTCAGCGGCAGGCCGAGGCCGGGCCGCAGGGCGCCGAGCCAGCGGCCGGAGCGCCACCGCAGCGAGAGGATCAGGGCCGGCAGGCCGCAGAACAGCGGCACCATCGGGCCCTTGATCAGGATGCCGAGGGCGAGGCCGAGCCAGAAGGTCAGCACCGTGGCGGTGTCGAGGGGGCCCTCGACGCGATGCCCCTCCGCGCGGTCGCGCCGGAGCCAGGCCCGGGCGAGGCCGCCGAAGGTCGCCACGGCGCAGGCGCAGAGCAGCGCGTCGGTCTTGGCCAGGCGCGCCTCGGCCGAGAGCACGACGCAGGCCCCGAACAGGGCGGCGGCGAGGACGGCGCCCCGCCGGGGCAGGAAGACCAGGGCCGACCAGTAGGTGAGGAGCACCGCCCCGATGGCGCCCAGCAGGGACGGGATGCGGTAGAGGCCGATGGTGGTGCGGGCGTTCGGCACGCCGAGCGCCTCGGCGGCGCCGACCACGGCGGCCTGGGCCCAGTAGATGCCCACGGGCTTCTTGTGCCGGGCCTCGGCCTGGAAGCGGATGTCGACGAGATCGCCGGTCTCCAGCATCTGCTTGGAGGCCTGGGCGAAGCGCGGCTCGTCCCGGTCCATGGGCTGGAGCGAGACGATCCCGGGCAGGAAGCAGACGAGGCAGAGGGCCACCAGGAGGGCGCAGGCCCGGGCATGGCTCCGGGCCGCGGCGGACAGGAGGCTGTCCGGGAACGCGAAGGCGTCCCCACGGGCCGGGCGGGGCACGGTGGCGCGGTCGGTCATGCGGGCGGATGGGCCGTCAGGGGGGACATACGCGGCTCCGGACCGGCACCCGACCCGGGAATCCGGTCGCTGATTCCGGTCGATGCCGCGAGGCCGGCGGTGTCGATGATGCGGCCGGGAATGTCAAATCTCTGGTTCCGCGGGGTCGCCGGCCGCCGCGCCCGGCCCCCCCGCCCCGGCCGCGCGGAACCGCTGGCGGCAGACGCCAGGCGCCACCGCCCCCTGGCGGAGGAAGCTGCGCCGCAGGGTCTCCTCGGAGCCGAAGCCGCAGCGCGCGGCGATGCGCTTCACCGGCAGCGCGGTCTCGGCCAGGAGCCGCCGGGCCGCCTCGACCCGCTGGCGCTCCAGGGCGCGGGCGGGGGTCAGCCCCGTGGCCGCCCGGTAGTGGCGGGCGAAGCCGCGCGGGCTCATGCCGGCCATCTCGGCCAGGCGCGGCACGGTGAGGTCCTCGGCGAGATGATCGGCGATCCAGGCCTGGAGGGCCTCGAAGCGGGCGCCGCCCGCCCCGGGCGACAGGACCTGCTGCGACAGGACGGTGCTGAACTGGGCCTGGCCGCCCGGGCGCTTGAGGAAGACGACGAGGTGGCGGGCGACCGCCAGCGCCGCGGCCCGGCCGAGATCGGCCTCCACCAGGGCCAGCGCCAGGTCGATGCCCGCTGTCACCCCGGCGGAGGTCCAGACCGCGCCGTCTCGGATGAAGATCGGATCCGGCTCGACCCGGGCCTCCGGATGGCGCCGCGCGAGCGCGTCGCAGCGGGTCCAGTGGGTCACGGCCCGGCGCCCGTCGAGGAGGCCGGCCGCCCCGAGCAGGAAGGCGCCGGTACAGACGGAGGCCACCCGCCGGGCGCGGGGTGCCCGGGCGGCGACCCAGGCGGCCAGCCCGTCCGCGATCGCCCCGTCGACGCCGCGCCCGCCGGCGACCACGAGGGTGTCCACGGGGGCCTCCGCCGCCGGCAGCGGCTCCGTCGCGAGGCCGAGCCCGGCGGAGCTCAGGACCACGCCGCCGCCCGCCGCCGCCACCCGCAGGGCATAGGGCGCCGGGGCCTCGCCCGCGAGATCGTTCGCCGTGGCGAACACTTGAAGCGGCCCCGACACGTCGAGGAGCTGCACCCCCGGGAAGGCGAGGATCTCGATGCGGCGGGGTTCGTGGCGCGAGACTTCGTGGCGCAAGGGTTCGTCCGCGGTGCGATCTGGCAGGAAACGAGGCCTCTTGGTCATGTCGGCCGGAGCCTGCGGGGTTAGGGTCGTCCTGTCCAGACAGCCGGAGACAGTCCCGATGCCCCTCACGATCGGCCTTCTCGCCTTCCCCGACGTCCAGCAGCTCGACCTGACCGCGCCCTACGAGGTCTTCGTCGGGATTCCGGAGGCGCGGGTCCACCTCGTGGCCGCCGACCGGGCGCCGGTGACGAGTTCCACCGGCCTCGTGCTCGCCCCGACGCTGGCCATGGCCGACTGCCCGCAGCTCGACGTGCTCTGCGTGCCCGGCGGCCTCGGGGTGAACCGGCTGATGCGGGATGCGGCGGTCCTGGCCTTCCTGCGCGACCAGGCGGAGGGCGCCCGCTACGTCACCTCCGTCTGCACCGGGGCCCTGGTGCTCGGGGCGGCCGGACTCCTGCGGGGCCGGCGCGCCACCACCCACTGGGCCAGCCTCGACCTCCTGGCGGCCTTCGGGGCGATCCCGGTCGCCGAGCGGGTGGTGCGCGACGGCCCCCTCCTCACGGGGGGCGGCGTCACCGCCGGGATCGACTTCGCCCTGACCCTGGCGGCCGAGCTCGCCGGGCGGCCGGCGGCGGAGGCGATCCAGCTCGGCCTCGAATACGCGCCCGCCCCGCCCTTCGCCGCCGGCACGCCCGCAGGCGCCGACCCCGCCGTGCTGGCGGCGGTGCGGGGGCGCCTCGCCGCCGGCCGGGCCGAGCGGGAGCGCATCGTGGGCGCGATCACCGGGGCGACCGACATCGTCCCCTGGGGGCCGGCCGGGCCGTGAGGCGGGCCCGCCGGTCCTTTGCGCGTTCTTAAACGTATTCTGCGCGCCTAGCGGGCGGCACCGGCGGATCTAGAGTGCGCAAGACCTTGCCGGCCCTCGAGCGCGGGAGTGGACCATGACGACGGGCATCGCCACCGGCGCGGGCGCGACGCGGCGGGCGGACCTCCCCGATGCCCTGCGCATCGGGGCGATGGGCGCGATCCTGCTCTTCATCCTGATCGGGGCCGATCCCTTCCTCGACGGGACGGCGGCGGAGAACGCCGCCTCGCGGGCCGGCGGCAACCTCGTCAACCAGGGGCTGTTCCTGGTCATGGCGGGCATCGCGGCAGCGGCGCTGGCCTGGCGCGGGCGGGAGGCCCTGCGCCCCCTGGCCACCCTGCCGATCCTGGCGATGCTGGCCTGGATCGGCGTCTCCACCGCCCTCTCGATCGAACCCGCGGTCTCGGCGCGGCGCCTCGTCTCCCTCGTCATCATGTTCGGCGGGGTGGTGAGCGTGCTGGTGCTCGCCCGCGACGCGCGCCAGTTCGCCCAGGTCCTCGGCGGCACCGTCCTCCTCGTGCTGGCGACCTGCTACCTCGGCCTCGTGCTGGTGCCCGAGCGCGCCATGCACACCGCCCTCGACCTGATCGAGCCCGAGCACGCGGGCAGCTGGCGCGGCGTCTTCGCCCACAAGAACGGCGCCGGCGCGGCCATGAGCCTGTTCATCATCGTCGGGCTGTTCTGGGCCGGGATGGGCCAGCGCCTCCTGGGCTACGCGGTCGTGGGGCTGGCGGGGGTGTTCCTCGTCTTCACCAACGCCAAGACCTCCCTGGTCATGACTCCGGCGGTGCTCGGCCTGACCTGGGCCTGCACCCTCTCGGCCTCGGGCACCTGGCGCCGCCTGATCCTCCTCGGCCCCCTGGCGCTGCTGCTCCTGCTCACCGTGGGCTCGGTCCTGTCGCCCAGCCTCGGCGCCCTGGTGGCGGGCCTGGCCGCCGACCCGACCTATACCGGCCGCACCGAGATCTGGCGCTTCGCCCTCGACAACATCGCCAAGAAGCCGCTCACCGGCTTCGGCTACGGCGCCTTCTGGGAAAGCGTGTTCTACGGCGGCGGCGGCGAGGCCACGACCTGGGTCAACCGCGCCACCGACGCCCATGACGGCTACCTCAACACCGCCCTGGAAAGCGGCCTGCCGGGCCTCGCCCTCACGGTGTGGTGGATGGTGCTGGCCCCCCTCTCCGACCTCCAGGCCCAAAGCCGGTCCGGGGCCGGCCCCGCCCTCGACCCCCTGCGGCTGCTCTTCCTGCGGATCTGGCTGTTCGGCCTGATGGTGGGCGTCTTCGAATCGGTGTTCTACCAGGCCACCAACGCGCTGTTCTTCCTCGTCGCCCTCTCGGTCTTCGGCCTGCGCTTCGGCGCCGCCGGGCGGGTGGTCGCGGAGGCCCCGCGATGAGCGCCCATCCCCCTGTGGCACCGCTGCCGGCGCTCACCGCCCTGCGCTTCGTGGCCGCCGCCTACGTGGTGGCGTTCCACTACGCGACCTTCTTCTTCGCGGAGGCGGCGATCCCCGGGGCGGTGCGCCTCGGCTATTCCGGGGTGACCTTCTTCTTCCTGCTCTCGGGCTTCATCCTGGCCTACACCTACCGGGACGTGGACCTGACCGACCGCGCCGCCCGCGCGCGCTTCGCCTGGGCCCGGGTGGCGCGGGTCTACCCGGTCTACCTGGCCTGCCTCGTCCTCGCCCTGCCCTGGTTCGTCGCCTGGGTGGCGAAGTCCCCCCCGCCCCTGCAGGGGCTGATGGCCGCGAGCGCGGTGCTGGCGCCGCTGGGCCTGCACGCCTGGGTGCCGGGGGCCGCCTGCGCCCTCGACTGCCCGAGCTGGTCGATCTCGGTGGAGGTGGTCTTCTACGCCCTGTTTCCCCTCCTGCTGCCCCTGGCGCGCGGGGCGCCCGGCCGCACCGCGCGGCTGACCCTCGCCGCGTGGATCGTCCTGACCGCCGGGGCCGCCCTCGCCTTCGCGCGCTACGCCCCCGGCGTCTCACTCATCGATCCGGAGGCGGGGGGCGCAGGCCCGGTGCTGCTGGCCCAGGCCATCAAGTACAACCCCCTGCTGCGCCTGCCGGAATTCGTGGCCGGGCTCCTCCTCTACGGGGCCTGGACCCGGTGGCGCCTGCCCACGCCCGCCCTCCTCGCCCTGGCGGCCCTGGCGGGCCTCGCGCTGGTGGCGGCGGCGCCCCACCTGCCCGCGGTGCTGCTCCACAACGGCCTGACGGCCCTGGCCTGGGCGCCCCTGATCCTGGCCGGCGCCCAGCTCCGCAGCGGCCCCCTGGTGAGGCCCGGCTTCGTCTTCCTCGGCCGGATCTCCTTCGCCCTCTACCTCATCCACGTCCCGGCCTACGCCCTGGTCAACAGCCTCGACCGGATCGCCCTCGGGGGCCGCCTCGCCGCCGCGCCCTGGCTCGGGGCGGGGCTCGCCACCGCCCTGGCCCTCGCCCTCAGCGTCCTCCTGCACCGGGGCCTCGAGGAGCCGATGCGCCGGCGCATCCTCCGCCGGGCCGCGCGCCCGCCGGCCGCCGGACCCGTCGCCGCGGGCTGAAACGCACCCTGTCAGGGAGCGTTCAGCCGTCGCCCGGCAGGATCAGCGTTGTCCGGCCTCCGGGAGGCCGGACGGTCGAGAACGACAAAGGTCACACCAGCAGAAGGTCATGGTTTCATGTCCGTGAAATCGCTGTTTCGCACGAAATCGCTGTTTCGCACGATGCTCGCCCGCACGACGCTGGCCGCGTCGCTCGGCGTCGCGGGTGCCGTCGGCTTCGGCGCCGCCGCCGAGGCGGCGCCCCTCGCCCCGGCCCCCGCCGGGACGCTGGCGGGGGCCGCCGCCGAAACCGTCGCCTATGGCTGCGGTCCCGGCTTCATCCCGAACCGGTTCGGCTATTGCCGGCCGATGTACCGCCCCTACGGCGACTATCGCCCGCGGCCGTTCTACGGCCCCCGTCCCTTCTACGGACCGCGCTACGGCGACTACCGCCCGCGCCCGCCCTTCGGGCCCTACTTCTAGGATCGGGTCTCTCCGGGAGGGATCGGGCGGCGGCGCACCGCCCGGTCCCTTCGCTTCGGCGCCCGGCTGTGGCACGGGGAGGGGAAGCGACCATCTCCGCCCCCGCAACCGGGAGTCCCATGCGCGCCATCCCCCTGCTCGCCCTGCTGGCGAGCGTCCTCCCGGGTCCCGCCGCGGCCCAGACGGTGCTGCCCACGGTCGACGCGGCCAACACCCGCTATTCGGATCTCGACCGGATCACCGCCGCCAATGTCGGCCGGCTCCGGGTGGCCTGGACCTACTCCACCGGGATCCTGCGCGGCCACGAGGGTGCGCCCCTGGTGGTCGACGGGGTGATGTACGTCCACACCCCCTTCCCCAACACCGTCACGGCCCTCGATCTCGACCACGACGGCCGCATCCTCTGGCGCTACGAACCGAAGCAGGACCCGGCCGTGATGGCCTTCCTGTGCTGCGACACGGTCCACCGGGGCCTCGCCTACGCGGACGGCGTCCTCTTCCTGCAGCAGGCCGACACCACCCTGGTCTCCCTCGACGCGAAGACCGGACGGGTGAACTGGTCGGTCCGCAACGGCGACCCGGCCCGGGGCGAGACCAACACCGCCGCCGTGCTGCCGGTGAAGGGCAAGGTTTTGGTGGGCCTCTCGGGCGGCGAGTTCGGGGTCCAGTGCCACGTCACCGCCTACGACGCGAAGACCGGCGGCCGGCTCTGGCGCGCCACCGCCACGGGCACCGACGAACAGATGCGGGTCGACCCCGCGCGCACGACGTCGCTCGGCAAGCCCATCGGCCGGGATTCCTCCCTGAAGACCTGGGAGGGCGACCAGTGGAAGACCGGCGGCGGCTGCGCCTGGGGCTGGTTCGCCTACGACGCAGCCCTCGACCTCGTCTATTACGGCACCGGCAATCCCTCGACCTGGAACCCGGCGCAGCGCCCCGGCGACAACCGCTGGGCGGCATCGATCGTGGCCCGCGACCCCGACACCGGCATCGCCCGCTGGCTCTACCAGATGACGCCCCACGACCAGTGGGACTACGACGGCGTGAACGAGATGATCCTGACCGATGCGGCGGTCGGCGGCGTCCCCCGCCCGCTCCTCACCCATTTCGACCGCAACGGCTTCGGCTACACCCTGGACCGCGCCACCGGCGAACTCCTGGTGGCGCAGAAGTTCGACCGCTCCGTGAACTGGGCGACCCATGTGGACCTCGACCGGGCCTCGCCGGGCTACGGGCGCCCGGTGCTCGACCCGCGCCATGCGCCGGAATCCTCGGGCGAGGACGAGACCACCACGGGCATCTGCCCCGGCGCCATCGGGGCCAAGAACCAGCAGCCGGCGGCCTACTCGCCCCGGACCCGGCTGTTCTACGTGCCGACCAACCACATCTGCATGGATTACGAGCCGTTCCGGGTCTCCTACACCCCCGGCCTGCCCTATGTCGGCGCCACCGTGAGCCTGCACCCGGCACCCGACGATCCCCGCACCGGAACCCTGACCGCCTGGGACGGGGTCGCGGGGGCGATCCGCTGGACGATTCCCGAGCCGTTCTCGGTCTGGTCCGGCGTGCTCGCCACCGCCGGGGACGTGGTGTTCTACGGGACCCTCGAGGGCTATCTCAAAGCCGTCGACGCGCGGGACGGCCACGAGCTCTACCGCTTCAAGACGCCCTCGGGCATCGTCGGCAACGTCACCACCTACCTGCACGAGGGCCGGCAATACGTCGCCGTGCTCTCCGGCGTCGGCGGCTGGGCCGGGATCGGCCTCGCGGCCGGCCTCACCGACCCGAACGACGGCGCCGGCGCGGTCGGCGGCTACGCCGCGCTGGCGCGCTACACCGCGCTCGGCGGCCAGCTCACCGTGTTCGCCCTGCCCGAATGATCCTCTGCTGTGGCGCGTGATCGCATGGGCGGAGCGTCGCGCCGGAAGCCCGCTCGCAGCCCCCTGATCCCGGGGCCGCGCAGCGGAACCGGGGATCAGGGGGGCCGGATGTCAACGCCGCCGTCTCGGGACGGAACGCTTCCGGCGCGCCGGACCGGCGGCGCGGGTCAGCCCAGATCGTCATCCTCCTCGGACGGGGCGTAGACCGCCTCGCCGAGGCGCTTCAGCGGGCCGCCCGGTCCCGAGCGCTTCCACAGGCGGGTGTTGAGGGCCGCCACGGGATCGTGGCCGGGAAGCGCGAAGCCGAGGGCGGTGAGGCCCTGCCAGATCTCGCCGGCATGGAGGGGCCGGCCGGCCTCGTGCAGCAGGTTCACGGCCGCCGCGACGAGCGCGCGCCCGTGCCGGCGCGCCGCCACGAGATCCTCGCCAGCGCGCGCGGGCTCGGCCTGTCCGGGACCCGAGATCTGCCCTGGCACGACGCCGTGTCCTGAGACAAAATCACGTCCTGGCACGAAGACCGGCTCCGGAAGCGAGGCCGGCTCCGCCGCGGGCGGGCGGGCGGGCGCGTCCCAGGCGCCGGGCGGGGGAGTCTCCGCCTCGGCGGCCGGCGTCGGGCCGATCGGCCGCAGGCGGCGGCCGAGCTCGAGGTAGAGCTGGTGGTCGGCGATGGCCCGGTCGAGCTCGTCGCGGCGACGCCGCAAATCCCGCAGGGCCGCTTCCGCCTCGGCTTCGGACAGGAACATCGAATCCTCTTGGAATATTCCGCGGACGACGAAGCGACCCAGAATTCCAAACCTTATTCCTTATCTGCGAAAGAGGAACAAGCCGTATTCCTTCCTTTATTCCATTCCATTAAGGGAACATGTGGCTCAGCCCGACGCGGCGGCCTTGCGCGGCAGCTTGGCCCCGCGCGGCGGGATCAGCAGGGCGCTCGGGTCGGCGGGCTGGAGCAGCATGCCGCCGTCGTCGAGGCGGATCGGCAGTTTCGGGAAGACCTCCTGCAGGTGGGCGAGATCCGCCTTGAAGGCCTGGCGGAAGCTGCGGATGCTGGCGTTGTCGGCGCCGAACTGCTTGTGCAGGTTGTCCCAGGTAAGGCGCAGGGGCCGTTGCAGGGCGCGCAGGCGGTATCCGACCCAGAACAGCAGGTCGAGCTTGCGCGCCGAGCCCGAGAAGGCCCGGGCCGCCCGGATGTCCACCGGCAGGGCGTGCTGGATCAGGTTGTCGTAGAAATCCTGGTGGAACTGGACGCTCTTCTGCCAGACCACCCCGTCGGCTCCCTGGGGCAGCCACAGGTCGAGCTGGCGGAAGGGCGGCACGTTGAGGGTGCTAGCGCTGCCCGCCCCGTCCCAGAGACCGATCTGCAGGGTGCAGGCGGCGAGCCGCGCGAGCTGCTCCTTGAACTGCCGGATGGTGCCGCGCTCGCCGCCGGTGACGGCGAATCCCATCTCCTTCATGAAGCCCGACAGGCTGTCGGCCACCGCGATCGTCGGGCTGCGCTGGCGCACCGCCTCGGTGCAGAGGTGCAGCAGCACGAGGCGGGCCTTGGGCCCGTAGGGCAGGCCCTGGAACTCCATCTCGCCGGTGGCGGGGTTCTTCAGCCGTCCGGCCAGCAGGCTGAGGGAATTCCGCCCGTATTCGCGGAAGAATTCGCGCGCGTCGCCGGGGTCGCGATAGGGCAGGCCGCAGAGGGCCAGCACCGAGTGGATGTGCTGCAGGTTCTCCGGGCCCGTGGGCTCGGTCTCGATGACTTCGCGGATGGCGTCCCGGCGTCGCTGGTCGCGGCCCATGGCCTGGCGCCGGCCGGCCACGGCGCCGCGGGCGGCGGCCTCCGCGTCCCGGGCCCGCTGCCGATGCAGGATGGTCTCCGCGATGGTGGCGAACAGGAAGCTGCCCCGGGCCGCCTCCACCTCGGCGAGGAGGTCGGCGTCGCGGATGCCCGCCAATGTGTCCTCGATCCCCACGCGCCCCGCCCCATGCTCCCGGCGGCGCCCCTCGGGCAGCCCGAGAAGACCCGCCCGGGGATCGACATCCCCGGACGCCGCCGCGGGGCGACCATGCCCGATTCCCCGCCGCGGAGTCTCGCCGGCCCAGGCCGAAGACCGGCGTCATCCCGGCTATCCACCGGCCGGGACGGGGAAAACCGGCGCCGGTGGACGGGCCGGATCCGGCCGGCGCGCGCCGACGCAGAGTTCGATACGGGGCCGGATTCGGCACAATCCCCAGAGTTCACCGCTGCGACCGCCGATCCACGCCGAACCCGATACGCAGGCACGCAGAATCCCATGCGCCGGCCGGGTTCGGACACGCAGAGTTCGATGCGGACCCGCGCAGAGTTCGATACGGACTTGCGCAGAGTTCGATGCGCGAACACCCGCCAAACCCCTGCAGCGGAACGGCTTTCGACGCCCCCATATAACTCTCAGAAATGACTCTCTGAGAATCCCTTACTGATACCTTTCCTAAGGGCGCGGGAACCGTTCGGAAGAACGAACACACCCCCGGCCAAGGCTTTTTCATGGAAATTTTCCAGAGGAAGCCACCGCTTCTCCCGCCTCCATCCCCAGCCTCACGGGTTGGCCCGCGATCCGCTAAGGGAAGCGGATCGAGGCATGACGCGGAGGCGATGGAGTGAGGATCGAGGATCTGCTGGCGCTGATGGCGCAGCTGCGCGACCCGGAGACCGGCTGCGCCTGGGACGTGGCGCAGGATTTCTCCAGCATCGCCCCCTACACGGTGGAGGAGGCCTACGAGGTCGCCGACGCCATCGCGCGCGGCGACACCGACGACCTGCGCGACGAGCTCGGCGACCTGCTGCTCCAGGTGGTGTTCCACGCGCGCATCGCCGAGGAGGCCGGGCTGTTCGCGTTCCCGGACGTCGTCCGGGCGGTGATGGAGAAGATGGTCCGGCGCCACCCACATGTGTTCGCGCCGGACGGAACCCTGCTGCCGACGGGCTCGCCCCGGCGCGATCCCGCGGCGGTGGCGCGGCAATGGGAGGCGATCAAGGCGGAGGAACGCCGGGCCAAGCCGCCGCGGGAGACCGGCCCGCTCGCCGGCATTCCGCTGCCCCTCCCCGCCCTGACCCGCGCCCACAAGCTCTCCGCCAAGGCCGCGACCTACGGCTTCGACTGGACCGATCCAGCGCAGGTGGTGCTGAAGGTGCGCGAGGAGATCGACGAGGTCGCGGACGCCATGGCCCACGGCACCCGGGCGGCGGTGGCGGAGGAACTCGGCGACCTCCTGTTCTCGGTGGCCAACCTCGCCCGCCACCTTGGGATCGATCCGGAATATTCCTTACGAGAAGGGAATATGAAGTTCGAGCGCCGCTTCACCGCCATGGCTGCGACCCTCGTCGCGGAGGGGCGCGACCTAGCCGACAGCGATCTTGACGCGATGGAGGCGGCCTGGGCGGCGGTCAAGGTCGCGGAGAAGGGCTGACGCCGTGGGCTCCGCCGAAGGGCGGGCCCTGGGGCTCAGGCCGGGCGCCGGCCGAACGGCCAGTTGACGATCCCGCCGGCATAGAGGGCCCACCAGACGAAGACCGGCTGAAACGCCAGCCGGGGGCCGTGGTACCACCAGCTGTCGGGCAGGCCCGGCACGACGATGCCCTCCAGGGCGTGCTTGAGGTTGGCCGGGAAGACGCAGACCGCGTAGAGGGCGAGCCCGATCCCGGCCCAGCGCCGGGTCGAGCCCCAGGCGAGGCCGAGCACCCCGGCGAGCTCGCACAGGCCGGTGACGATCACGGTGAGGCGGGGCTCCGGCACCCAGCCGGGCATGATCGGCAGGAAGGCCTCGGGGGCGGCGAGGTGCACGATCCCGATGAAGCCGTAGGCCACCATCAGGGGCAGGCGCCACCAGAAGCGCGGCGTCCTCATGGATCGGGCGCCCTCATGGCGCGAAGGCGTCGCGCAGGTCGGCGATGAGGGCCGCCACCACGGGGTGGTCGGCGCTCGCGAAGGCGGTCTCGCCGATCGCCGTCACGGGGGCGAGGCCCCGCAGGGAATTGGTCACGAACACCGCGTCGGCGCGCAGGAGCACCTCGAGGCCGACGCTGCGTTCGGCGGCGGGCAGGCCGAGGCGCGAAGCGCATCCCGACAGAACCTCGCCGCGCAGGATGCCCGGCAGGACGCCGTCCGACAGGGGCGGGGTGACGAGGGTGGCGTCGACCACCGCGAACAGGTTGGCCGTGCCGGCGCAGGCGACGTGCCCGCGCGTGTTGCGGAACAGGGCCTCGTCGAAGCCGGCTGCCCGGGCCGCGCCGGCGGCCAGCACCGCGTCGAGGTAACCCAGCGTCTTCAGGCTCGCGGCCGGCGAGGTCTCGTTGCGGCGGATCTCCGTGGGGTGGAGGGTCAGGGGCGCGAAGGCCAGGGCGTCGCCCACCGGGGCGGCGCTCGCCCACAGCACCGGCCGGGGCGCGGCCGGGGGGCCGAGCCCGCGCGGGCCGGAGCCCCGGGTCACGGTGGTGCGGATCGCCGCCAGGGGATGCACCCGGCCCGCCGCTTCGGCGAGCTCCCGCATCGCTTCGGCAATGCGCTCCGGCGCCACGGGAAAGCCCAGCGTCGCGGTGGCGGCCGCCAGGCGGTCCACGTGCGCGGCCTCGAACAGGATGCGGCCATGGCGGGCGAGGGCCGTGTCGAACGCCCCGTCCCCGAGGGTCAGGCCCCGGTCGCCGAGGTCGAAGGGCACCGGCCCCTCGGTGAGGCCGCCGTCAAACCACAGCATCGGTCTGGGCCGGCAGGGCGTGGTCGGCGCGCCAGGCGCGGGCCAGTCGCAGAAAATTGGCGAAGATGGCGTGCCCGTTCTCGGTGAGCACCGATTCCGGGTGGAACTGCACGCCCCAGGTCGGGTGGGTCCGGTGCGACAGGGCCATCACCTCCCCTTCCGTCGAGACCGCATCGATGCTGAGCCGGTCGGCCATGCCGGCCTCCGGCGCCACGATCAGCGAGTGATAGCGCCCGACCTGCATCGGGTCGGGCAGGCCGGCGAAGAGCCCGGCCCCGTCGTGCCGGATCGGCGTCGCCTGCCCGTGCAGGGGGCGCCCGGCGCGCGCCACCCGGCCGCCGAAGGCCGCCCCGATGGCCTGGTGGCCGAGGCAGACGCCGAGCAGCGGCACCGCCCCGGAGAGCGTCCGGATGGCGGGCAGCGAGATGCCGGCCTCCGCCGGGGTGCAGGGGCCGGGCGAGATCACGATCGCTTCGGGCGCCAGGGCGCGGATGCCGGCGACGTCGAGGGCGTCGTTGCGCACCACCCGGACGGTCTCGCCCAGTTCCTCGAAGTAGCGCACCACGTTGAAGACGAAGCTGTCGTAGTTGTCGATGACGAGGATCACGGCGCCCTCCCCGCCTCAGGTTCGAAGGCCTGGAACACCCGCGCGGCCTTGGTCAGGGTCTCCTCGTATTCCGGGCCCGGCTCGGACAGCAGGGTGATGCCGCCGCCGGCCTGGAGCACGGCCGTGCGGTCGTTCATGAACACCGTCCGGATGGCGATGGCGGTGTCGAGGTCGCCGGTGAAGCCGAGGGCGCCGATGGCGCCGCAATAGAGTTCGCGCGCGTCGCTCTCGATCTCCGTGATGATGTCCATGGCGCGCAGCTTCGGTGCGCCGGTGATCGAGCCGCCCGGGAAGGTGGCGGCGATCAGGTCGAGGGCGTCCATGTCGGCTTTCAGGGTTCCGGTGACCACCGACACGAGATGGTGGACCGAGGCGTAGGATTCGAGGCCGCACAGCACCGGCACCCGCACGCTGTGGGGCTCGCAGATGCGCGAGAGGTCGTTGCGCAGGAGGTCGACGATCATGATGTTCTCGGCCCGCTCCTTGGCGTTGGCCTGCAGCGCCTCGCCCAGGCGCGCGTCGGCGGCGGCATCGGCCACGCGCCGCACCGTGCCCTTGATCGGCCGGGTCTCGATCGCCCGCCCGCTGAGCTTGAGGAAGCGCTCGGGGCTGCTGGAGGCGACCCGCAGGTCCTCGAAGTCGAGATAGGCGCCGAAGGTCGCCGGGTTGGTGGCGCGCAGGCGCCGATAGAGGGCGAACGGATCGAAGCCTTCCGGCAGGTCGGCTTCGAAGCGCTGGGCGATGTTGGCCTGGTAGATGTCGCCGGCGCGGATGTAGTCGCGCACCCGCTCCACGGCCGCCTCGTAGCCGGCGCGGGTGAAGTTCGAGCGCCAGGCCAGCGGCCCCTGCGCCGCCGGCTCGGGGCTCGGATGCGCGCCTTCCAGCAGGCGGGTGAACTGCGTCAGCCGGGCCCGGGCGCGGGCCTCGCGCGCGGCGGGGTCGGTCTCGGGAAAGCCCGTGGCGAGAAGGCGGCAGCGCCCGGTCGCGTGGTCGAGGCTCAGCACCGTGTCGTAGAGGTTGAAGGCGATGTCGTCGCAGAGGCCCGCCCGCCGGGCCGGGGGCGCCACCCGCTCCAGGGCGGCGCCGAAATCGTAGGCGACGTAGCCGATCGCGCCGCCCGCGAAGGCCGGGCCATCGGGGTCCCGCGCCGTGCGGTAGGGGGCGAGGCAGGCGCGCAGCGCCTCCAGGCCGGAGCCCGGGACGGGACGCCCATCCAGGGTGGCCTGGCCATCGCGAAACCGGAAGCGCCCGAACGGGTCCGCCGCCAGGGTCGAGGTCCGCCCCAGGGTGTCGTGGTGCATGGCGCTGTCGAGGAAGGCGAGCCCCGGCAGGGCGGCCAGGGCCTCGGCCGCCGCGACGGGCTCGACGAACGGGATGTCAGCAATCCACATGACGACTCGAAGGTTTTGGGGCGGCGACGGACCGACGATCCCGGTGTGCCGAAGCATTGGGGGCCGACGCATCCGTCGTGGCCTGCGGTATCATGCACAGGTGGCATGCGCGATGCCGTGGCAAAAGCGCGATCCGCGCATGGCTCGGACCCGCCCGGCTCGCTTGGGCGCGCGAATCCCGTTATAGGGCTGTCAACCTCTTTGTCCCGCCCTCCCCCGAGTCCACGGCCGATCCGGTTCTTCCGCAGCCGGTCCGGCCCGACGAGCATCCATGACCGCATCCCCCCTGCCGCCGGCCCCCGCCAAGGCGGCGCCGAAAATCTCCTTCGTCTCCCTCGGCTGCCCGAAGGCGCTGGTGGATTCCGAGCGCATCCTCACGCACCTGCGGGCGGAGGGCTACGAGCTCGCCCGGCGGCATGACGGCGCGGACGTCGTCATCGTCAACACCTGCGGCTTCCTCGATTCGGCCAAGGCCGAGTCGCTCTCGGCCATCGGCGAGGCCATGGCGGAGAACGGCCGCGTCATCGTGACCGGCTGCATGGGCGCCCAGCCCGACGAGATCCGCGAGAAGTATCCGAACCTGCTCGCGGTCACCGGGCCGCAGGCCTACGAATCGGTGGTGGCGGCGGTGCACGCGGCGGTGCCTCCGGCCCACGACCCGTTCCTCGACCTCGTGCCGCCGCAGGGGGTGAAGCTCACCCCGCGCCACTACGCCTACCTGAAGATTTCCGAGGGCTGCAACAACCGCTGCACCTTCTGCATCATCCCCTCCCTGCGCGGCGATCTCGTCAGCCGGCCGGCCGGCGAGGTGCTGCGCGAGGCCGAGAAGCTGGTGAAGGCCGGCGTCAAGGAACTGCTGGTGGTCTCGCAGGACACCTCCGCCTACGGGGTCGACATCCGCTACGCGGAGAGCCCCTGGCGCGACCGCGCGGTACGGGCGAAGTTCTACGACCTCGCCGCCGAACTCGGCGAACTGGGGGCCTGGGTGCGGATGCACTACGTCTACCCCTACCCGCACGTGGACGAGGTCATTCCGCTGATGGCCGAGGGCAAGATCCTGCCCTACCTCGACATGCCGCTCCAGCACGCGAGCCCGTCCGTGCTCAAGCGCATGCGCCGGCCCGGCAACCAGGAGCGTCAGCTCGAGCGCATCCGGCGCTGGCGCGAGATCTGCCCCGATCTCGCCATCCGCTCGACCTTCATCGTCGGCTTCCCCGGCGAGACCGAGGCCGAGTTCGAGGAGCTGCTGACCTGGATTCGCGAAGCCAAGCTCGAGCGTGTCGGCTGCTTCGAGTTCGAGCCGGTGGCCGGCGCCGTGGCCAACGGCCTCGGCGACCTCGTCCCGCCGGAGGTCAAGGCCGAGCGCAAGCGCCGCTTCATGGAGGCGCAGCAGGCCGTTTCCGCCCGCCTGCAGAAGGCCCGCATCGGCAAGCGCCTGCCCGTCATCATCGACGCGGCCGACGGCACCGTCGCCAAGGGCCGCTCGAAATACGACGCCCCCGAGATCGACGGGAACGTCCACGTCACGGCGCGCCGGCCCCTGCGGGTGGGCGACATCGTCACCGTGAAGATCGAGCGCGCGGACGCCTACGATCTCTACGGGAGCGCGGTGTAGGATTATGCACCCCTCCCCCCACCTTGTGGGGAGGCGGTGGGGTGGTTGAGTGCCCCCACGAGGGCAGGTCCATCGCAGAGGGTGGCGCGCCGTCATTCCGGGGCGCCGCACGAGCCCGGACCCGAAGGGGCGCGCACGCAAGTCCGGAGCGGCTGACGGTGCGGGGCCTTGCATCACCTGTGTTTCAGGATCCCGGGCTCCGCTGCGCGGCCCCGGGATGACGGGGGCTGCGAGAGCGTTTCCGAAGAGCCGATCGGCATCTGCGATCGCCCTGTCCTAAGGGGGAGCGGAACGCGCCTTGTCCGGACAGGGCAGTGCTGCCGGGAGAAGGCCTCGGAGGCCTACCCGCCTCCGATCGCCCCGCTCGTGATCCGCCCGACCCCGGCCGCCGTCATCTCGGTCCAGGCCTGCGCCAGCGAGCCGTCCCGGTCGATGCCCCGCACGGCGTCCGCGACCACCAGGGCCTCGAAGCCGGCCGCCCGCGCGTCGCGGGCGCTCCAGGCCACGCAGTAATCCGTGGCGAGGCCGCACAGGACCACCCGGGTGAAGCCGCGCTCACGCAGGTAGCCGGCCAGCCCCGTGGGCGTGCGGCGGTCCGCCTCCAGGAAGGCCGAATAGCTGTCGACCCCCGGGTGGTGGCCCTTGCGGATCACCAGTTCGGCGCGGTCCGCCGCGAGGCCGGGGGCGAGGGCGGCCCCGGCGCTGCCCTGCACGCAATGCTCCGGCCACAGCACCTGCGGGCCATAGGCGAGCGGCACGGTGTCGGAGGGCGCCCGGCCGGGATGGCTCGTCGCGAAGGAGACGTGCCCCGGCGGGTGCCAGTCCTGCGTCAGCACCGCGTGCGGGAACAGGCCGAGGAGGCGGTTCGCCGGCGCGACCACGGCGTCGCCGTCCGGCACGGCGAGGGCCCCCCCGGGCAGGAAGTCCACCTGCACGTCGATGACGAGGAGGACGTCCTGGGCTCCCGGGATCACGCGATCCTCCGATCCCGGGACGACCGGATCACGGGATCATCACCGTGGCGCCGGTGGTCTTGCGGGCGGCGAGATCCCGGTGGACCTGCTGCGCGTCGGCGAGCCGGGCCGTGCTGTGGACCGGGATCTTCACCGCGCCGCTCGCCACCACCGAGAACAGGTTCTTGGCCATGGCGTCGAGGGTCTCCCGCTTGCTCGCATGGGCGAAGAGCGAGGGGCGGGTGGCGTAGAGCGAGCCCTTCTGGCCCAGCAGCGCCAGGCTGAAATCGTCCACCGGGCCGGAGGCCGAGCCGAAGCTGACGAACAGGCCCAGCGGGCTGATGCAGTCGAGGGAGGCCGGGAAGGTGTCCTTGCCGACGCCGTCATAGACCACCGGCACGCCCTTGCCGCCCGTGATCTCCCGGACGCGGGCCGAAAAATCCTCGTCGCGATAGAGGATGACGTGGTCGCAGCCGTTGGCGCGGGCGAGCTCCGCCTTCTCCGCCGAGCCGACGGTGCCGATCACCGTGGCGCCGAGGTGCTTGGCCCATTGGCAGGCGATGAGGCCGACGCCCCCGGCGGCGGCGTGGAACAGGATGGTGTCGCCCGGCTTCACCGCGTAGGTCCGGTGCAGCAGGTACTCGGCGGTGAGGCCCTTCAGCATCATCGCGGCGGCGGTCTTGTCGTCGATGTCGTCGGCGAGGTGCACGGCGGCGCTCGCCTCGATCACCGCCTCCTCCGCATAGGTGCTCGCGGCCGAGCCGTAGGCGACCCGCTCGCCGACCCGGAAGCCGGTGACGCCTTCGCCGAGCGCCACGATCACGCCGGCGCCCTCCTTGCCGGGGGTGAAGGGCAGCTGCGGCGCCTTGTAGGCGCCCGAGCGGAAGTAGATGTCGATGAAGTTGACGCCGATGGCGGTCTGCCGGACGTGGATCTGGCCGGGGCCCGGGGCCGGCAGCGTCACGTCCTCGTAGCGCATCACCTCGGGGCCGCCGTACGCGTGAACCTGGATCGCCTTCGGCATCGTGTCGTTCCTCAGTGTGGGTCTTCGGTGTAGGTCTGGGGCGGGACGGGTGCGGGGCCACCGGCCGCGATGATCTGCGCCATAGACGGTCCCGGTATGCCGGCAATGGTGCAGGTTCTCATCCCGCTCCTGCCAGCCCATGTGCGCTGGCGCACCGGATCGGACTCCCGCACCTCTCCGATTGCGTCCACGGCGGCCGCGTGATTAACGCAGGTTAACCGGCCCCCGTCCCGCGAGTCGTTCCCGGCTCCGGCGCCGGGATGCGGCCGTCCCGGTCCCGCCGGGAGGGCGCGGCACGACCATGACGATGGATCGGCTGAATGGATGAGATCGTGTGGATACGTCCTGCCGGGTACGACCCCGCCGTCCAGCCGGGCACGATCCTGCGCCCGGAGGCGGGACTGCCGGAATTCCAGGTGCTGGCCCGCCGGCCCGTGGTGATGATGTTCCATGCCGGTCCGGCCTGGGACATCCGGCCCTTCACGCAGCTCACCCTACGGCTCGTCGAACCGGAGGAACCGCCGCTCCGCGCCGGATCCGGTTGATCCCTTCGGCACGGACGAATCCGGGCTTCGCCCAGGCACGGCGCCAGCTCACACGATGCCGGTGAGGTAGTAGACCCCGATCACCAGGAACACCGCCCCGGTCTTCAGGAGCGTGATGGCGAAGACGTCGGCATAGGCCTGCCGGTGGGTCAGGCCCGTCACCGACAGCAGGGTGATGACCGCGCCGTTGTGGGGCAGGGTGTCCATGCCGCCGCTCGCCATGGCGGCGACCCGGTGCAGCACCTCCATGGGGATGTGGGCGGCCTGCGCGGCCGCGATGAAGGTGGAGGACATGGCCGCCAGCGCGATGCTCATGCCGCCCGACGCCGAGCCGGTGATGCCGGCCAGCGCCGTCACCGTCACGGCCTCGTTGACCAGGGGGTTCGGGATCGCCGAGAGGGCGTCGCGGATGACGAGGAAGCCCGGAAGGGCCGCGATGACTGCGCCGAAGCCGTATTCGGAGGCGGTGTTCATCGCCGCCAGCAGCGAGCCCGCCACCGCCGCGCGGCTGCCCTCCGCGAAGCCCTGCGAGACCGGGCGCCAGGCGAAGACCAGCACCGTGAGGATGCCGGCGAGCAGCGCCAGCTCCACCGCCCAGATCGCGGTCACGGACGAGACCGCGGTGACGATGGGCTTGTCGAGGCCGGCGAGGGCCGTCTCGGCCTTCGCGCCGTAGAGGCGTGGGATCAGGGCCGTGAAGGCGAGGTTCGCCAGCCCCACCACGATCAGCGGCAGGAGGGCGATGGCCGGATGCGCGCGGGACGCCGCGTCCATCACCTGCGGTTCGTTGCTGTGGCCGGTGCCGTAGCCCTCGCCCCGGCGCCTGGCCGCGGCGATGCGCCGGTCGAGATAGGCGACGCCGACCCCCAGGATGAAGGCCGCGCCGATCAGCCCGAGCCAGGGGGCGGCCCAGGTGTTGGTGCCGAAGAAGGTGGTGGGAATGATGTTCTGGATCTGCGGCGTCCCGGGCAGCGCGTCCATCGTGTAGGAGAAGGCCCCGAGCGCGATGGTGCCGGGGATCAGGCGCTTGGGGATGTCGCTGAGGCGGAAGGCCTCCGCCGCGAAGGGATAGACCGCGAACACCACCACGAAGAGCGAGACGCCCCCGTAGGTGAGCAGGTTGCACACCAGCACGATGGAGAGCACGGCCCGCCGGGTGCCCACGAGCGCGATCACGGCGGTCACGATGGAGCGGGAGAAGCCCGACATCTCGATGACCTTGCCGAACACCGCGCCGAGCAGGAACACCGGGAAGTACAGCTTCACGAAGCCGACCATCTTCTCCATGAACAGGCCGGAGAAGACCGGCAGCACCGCCGACGGATCGGTGAGGAGCACCGCCAGCAGGGCCGCCACCGGTGCGAACAGGATGACGGAAAAGCCCCGATAGGCGACGAGCATCAGGAAGCCGAGCGCCAGCAGCGCGATGAACAGGCTCATGATCGGGGTGGGCCTCCGGGTCGCCGAGGGTCGCGGCCTTGCGCCGGATGGTACAAGCCCCGCCCCTGCGGCACCATCGCGGCCTTGACCGGCGCGGTGACACGCCTCTGTAAGCGTCAGGTTCTTTCGGTCGGCCGGGATCTTGCCGGCCGATGCGCTGCCCGATGCCGTTCTGGAGACCGCGACGCCGTGGCGACACTTCCTGCGAAATCCGAGGCTCCCCCGTCCGAGACCTTCGCGGTCGCCGTGGTCGGGGCCGGCGCGGCGGGCCTGAGCCTCGCCCTGGCGCTCGCCCGCGACGGCGTCGCCACCGCCCTGGTCGGCCGGCACGCCCCCGTGGCCGACGGGCGCACGGTGGCGCTCCTCGACGGCTCGGTGCGCTTCCTCGACGCCCTCGGGGTCTGGGCGGCGATCGCGCCCCAGGCGAGTCCCCTGGCCGAGCTCCACCTCGTCGACGACACCGGCAGCCTGTTCCGCCCGCCCCCGGCCCGCTTCGTCGCCACCGAGATCGGCCTCGACGCCTTCGGCTGGAACGTCGAGAGCGCCCGCCTCGTCGAGGGCCTGCGCGCCGAGGCCCGCTCGGCCGCCAACCTGACCCTGTTCGAGGAGGACGCCGCGGGCTTCGTGGCCGGCGCGGACGCCGCCACGATCACGCTGGCCGGGGGCGCCACCCTGTCGGCCCGTCTCGTGGCCGGGGCGGACGGCGCCCGCTCGAAGCTGCGCGAGGCCGCCGGCATCGTGCCCCGCACCTGGTCCTACCCGCAGAGCGCCATCACGACGATCCTCGCCCACACGCGGCCCCACCGCGACGTCTCCACCGAGTTCCACACCCGGCAGGGGCCGTTCACCCTGGTGCCCCTGCCCGGTGGGCTCCGCTCCAGCCTCGTCTGGGTGATGGGCGAGAGCCCCGCCAAGCGCCTGGCGGCCTGCGACGATGCGGCCCTCGCCCGGGCGGTGGAGCGCCAGGCCCAGGCGATGCTGGGGGCGATGCGCGTCGACGGGCCGCGCGGCCTCGTGCCGATGCGGGGCCTGTCCGTGCCGAGCCCGGTCGCGGCCCGCCTCGCCCTGATCGGCGAGGCCGCCCACGTCTTCCCGCCCATCGGCGCGCAGGGGTTGAACCTCGGCCTGCGCGACGCCGCGTCCTTGCGCGACGCGGTGATGCGGGCGGTGGCGGACGGACGCGACCCGGGTTCGCGCGCGGCGCTGGCCGGCTTCGCCCGCGGGCGCGACCTCGACGCGCGCTTGCGGTCGACCGCGGTCGACGCGCTCAACCGCAGCCTGCTCGCCGACCTCCTGCCGGTGGACGCCCTGCGCGGCCTCGGCCTCCTCGCCATGACGACGATCGGCCCGTTGCGCCGCATCGTCATGCGCGAGGGCGTGCTGCCCCGCCTCGGCGCCCCGAGCCTGATGCGCTGATCAGCGCCCGGCCACGCTCCGGACCGGGCCGTCCTGAGCGGAACTCTCCCGGGCCACCCGCCGGTCGACCGAGCCGGTGGCGATCTCCGCCGCCGGGTCCGCCGTACCGTCCTGGAAGGCGGTGCCGGACTTGCCCAGGGCGACGCCGTGGGCGAACAGGGCCTTCATATACCCCTGGTCGAACGGCGCAGCGGAGGTCTTCCCGAAGCGCCCGTCGATCTGGGCGACCTGAAGGTCGAGGCCGGTGCGCCGGGCGAAGCCCTGGCTGAGGGCGAGCGCGGCGCGGGTCTGTGCCTTGATCGCCGCCGACATCGAGCGGCCGAGCACGCTCAGGGTCGTGCGCGACGCCATCTGGAAGTCGGGCGCCAGACTGTTGTTGACGACGAGGTAGACCTGAGGCGTCGGCAAGGGCTCCGGATCCTTCGCCAGGAGCATCGCTTCCGGGGCGAGATAGTACGGCGCGGTGGTACCGCCGTCGTCGTGCATCTCCTGGAAATGCTTGCCGTCGCCCGCCACAGCGTCGATCATCACCGGGGGAAACACTCCGGGCACGGCCGAGGAGGCCAGGATCACCGAGCGGAACAGCGCCAGCGCCTTCGGGCCCCCGGTCTGCGCGATGGCCCCCATGTCCCACAGGACCGGCCGCTCGCCATCCACTGCCGTGGTCGCCACCAGGAGCCGGCGGCCCTTGGCGTGCTCCGCGGCCACCGCCTTGAGAAGGGCCGGGGTCACCGCCCGGTCGATCCGGCGCTTGAGGGGCCAGGTATCGGTGAGGGCCTCGTTCGTGCCGCCGAACTCGAACACGTCCGCGGCGGAGATCTCGGTGTAGTTCTGGCGCAGGGCCGCGTCGCCGGCGGTGCCGATGAAGGCGAAGGGCGCGATCATCGCGCCGGTGCTGACGCCCGTGATGATGCCGAAATCCGGCCGCGTGCCGGCCTCGCTCCAGCCGTTGAGCAGGCCGGCCGCGTAGGCGCCGTTCTCACCCCCGCCCGAGAGCACGAGCCAGGGCCGGTTGGCGGCCGAAGCTCCATCGAGAAGGGTGCGGAAGGCGGCGGCATCGTCGCCGGGAATGCGCAGCCCCGCCGCCAGTCCGTCGGGCCACGCCGTCGCGGCCTCGGCGGCCGTGAAGGCCACGCGCCCGGATTGCGTCGCGGACTGGACCTGCTTCTCGGCGGCCGGCTTGGCGCGCTCGGCGGCGAACGTGGTCTGCGGAAGGCCGAGACCGATCAGGGCTGCTCCAAGCAGCACCGGATGGCGGAAGCCAGTCCGCCGGGTCGATGATCCGGACATGGGTCCGTCCTTCGTCGTCCGTGAGGTGCCCCCTCGATCGTGAGAACGTGAGCCGGAGACGGGCGTTCCGCCGCGCGCACCGCGATGGCGGCATGGCAAACGGCTTGCGTGCGCCCGCGCACCTTTACGGCGGGGCCGGCCTTGCCCTAACCGCTGGTTTGGGACGCCGATCTCACACAAAGAAACTCCCGGGAGCCAGAACCACCCATGAAACTGCCACGCCGCTTCTTCCAGCCGCTCGCCACCGGCGCACCGGCCCCCTTCCGCGAGCTTCCCGTCAAGCTGGAGCGGATGATCCACTTCGTGCCGCCCCACAACGAGAAGGTCCGGGCCCGCGTGCCGGAGCTCGCCGCCACCGTCGACGTGGTGCTGGGCAACCTCGAGGACGCGGTGCCGATCGACCAGAAGGAGGCGGCCCGCAAGGGCTTCGTGGCCATGGCCCGGGCCACCGACTTCGCCGCCTCCGGCACCGGCCTCTGGACCCGCATCAATGCCCTGAACTCGCCCTGGATCCTCGACGACCTGTTCGAGATCGTCGCCGAAGTCGGCGACAAGCTCGACGTCGTGATGGTGCCCAAGGTCGAGGGGCCGTGGGACATCCACTACATCGACCAGCTGCTGGCCCAGCTCGAGGCCCGGCACGGCGTGACCAAGCCGATCCTCGTCCACGCCATCCTCGAGACCGCCGAGGGGGTCGCCAACGTCGATGCCATCGCCGCCGCCTCGCCCCGCATGCACGGCATGAGCCTCGGACCCGCCGACCTCGCGGCCTCCCGCGGCATGAAGACCACCCGCGTCGGCGGCGGCCATCCGGATTACCGGGTCATCGCCGACCCGACGAGCGACGGCGCCGCCCGGGCCTCCGCCCAGCAGGACCTCTGGCACTACACCATCGCCAAGATGGTCGATGCCTGCATGGCCAACGGTCTCAAGGCCTTCTACGGCCCCTTCGGCGACTTCTCCGACGGCGAGGCCTGCGAGGCCCAGTTCCGCAACGCCTTCCTGATGGGGTGCGCCGGGGCCTGGACCCTGCACCCGAATCAGGTCGCCATCGCCAAGCGGGTCTTCGCCCCCGATCCGGCGGAGGTCGCCTTCGCGGTGCGGATCGTCGAGGCGATGCCCGACGGCACCGGCGCGGTGATGCTCGACGGCAAGATGCAGGACGACGCCACCTGGAAGCAGGCCAAGGTCATCGTCGATCTCGCCAAGCTCGTGGCCGAGAAGGATCCGGAACTCGCCAAGACCTACGGTCTCGCCTGAGGGTTTTTCCCCTCCCCTTCGTCATCGGCGGAGCACCGCCGATGACAAGTGGCCCGGAGCCGCTTATTTTCTATCGCATGACCGATACGATCACTGCTGATTCCGTGATGAGAACCGCCAAGTTCGGCCTCGGTGCCGTCGTGCGCCACCGCATCTATCCCTTCCGCGGCATCGTCTTCGACATCGACCCGGTGTTCGACAACACCGAGGAATGGTGGCTGGCGATTCCCGAGGAGGTCCGGCCACGCAAGGACCAGCCGTTCTACCACCTGCTCGCCGAGAATGCGGAGAGCGAATACGTCGCCTACGTGTCCGAGCAGAACCTCGTGACCGACACCTCCGGGGAGGCCCTCCGGCATACCGGCATCGCCGAGGTGTTCGAGCGCGGCGCCGACGGCAGCTACCGGATGCGCGGGGCAGCCCACGCCAACTGAGACCCCGCCGGCGCGGTCGGCGCCGGGAGACAGGCCCGTGAAATGCAACGAGGCCGGGCATCGCGCCCGGCCTCGTTGCGTTCAGGAAGGCCGGCCGCGCGAGCGGCCGGCGGAGTCGCGATCCTCAGGGCTTCGGCGCGGCGGCCGGCGCACCGGCGGCCGGTGCAGCGCCGGCGGCGTTCTGCTGCTCGAGCTTCTTGCGCATGTCCTCGCTGCGCTTCTCGAGTTCCGCCTGCAGCTTCTTCTGCTGCTCCTCCAGCACCTTGGGATCGATGGCCGGGCCGTCGAAGGCCTTGCCGAAGCCGGTGATCGGCACCGCGAAGGTGACCTCGCGCTGGGTCTGGTTCTGGACGCTGACGTTGAGGGTGGTGCCCTTCTTCATCGCGGCGACGAGCTCGGGGCCGACATTGCCGGCCTCGGCGAAGCAGCCGTTGGGGAAGCACACGGCGAACTTGCCGGCGGTGCCCTGCTGGCCGTCGATGGTGAAGCGGATGCCCGGCTGCAGCAGCAGGCCGAGGGGCAGCAGGTAGCGGATCACCCGCACTTCCTGCTTCTGGGCGGCGTTCTTCATCTCGTAGACGGCGACCGCGAGCACGGGCTGGCCCTGGTCGGAGACGAAGTCGCGGGTGGTGTAGCAGACGTCGGTGCCGCTGGCCTGGTCCTTGCCGCAGACCTTGGTCCATTCCGTCTGGGCCGGATCGGACTTCACGTTGACGATCTGCGGGCCCGTCTGGGCCGCCCCGGTGGGAGCGGCGGCCGGGGGCGCCGTCGGCGCGGGGGCGGTCGGGGCCGGCGCGGCCTTGCCCTTGGCTCCCTGCGCGAGAGCCGGTCCGGCAACCCCCGCCATTCCGGTAAGGCCCGCCAGGGCGAGGAACGCGGCGACGCGCAGCGGGCGCGCGGGACGGTTGGCGAAGAACATCAGCTCTGACCCCTTAAGATACGGCGTAACGGATTCGGCTCGCGGGATGCGCCTCGAAGCTGGGGCGCGGATTCGCATCGAACGGTTCGGACTTCAAGGGCGCTTCGGGCGTTCGGACGTCCGTTCGGCCCCTGCCCGGCGCATACATCGCACCAGGCCCGCCGGACGGGCACCCTTCGACCGAGATCGCTTCGAAGCCGACATCCCCCTGGGCCGAGATCATGACTGGACCGGGATCGCAGCGGTGCAGCGGATGAGAGCCTCCGCCACCGCGCGGCAACCCGCGGACCGCGCCCTCGACGGCGCAGTCCCGTCCCGACGACAGGGCGGCCTGCTTTCCCCCCGAATGCGGCGAAGACATGACACCACGGCCGTGGCCGGGGGGCTGCGGCGGCTCCGGGGTTAAGGCGAACTTAACCCTAAGCCTTCATGAACGAAGGGTCGCGGGAGTCAGCGTACGTGCCGGCGCAGCAAGCAGCCCAGTTCCAAGCCTCCCATCTCCTGGACTCGGTCCGGGCGGGAATCCCCCTGTCCCAGGCCAGCCGCCGCATGGCCGGCGGGTCCGCACCCGGGCCCGGCCGTCCGGCCCTGGTGGGGTCCGGGGCCATGCCGGGGAGCCCTGCGGGCGCGGGGCCCGACAGCGCGCGGGTTCCGCCCCGGGCGCAGCGTCTCTGTACCCTTCTGGCGGGGACGGCCCATGCCCATCCCCATCGCGTCGCCTTCGTCGATCCGCCGCACAAGCCCCTCTGGAGCGGGCGGCCCGCCATCACCTGGACCTACGGGGCGGCGGCCGAGATCGTGGCCCGCCTCGCCAACGGCCTGCGCAGCTGGCGCCTGGCCCCCGGCAGCCGCATCGGCCTCGCCCTCCCGGGCAGCTCCGAGAGCTTCCTCGCCTACCTGGCCGTGGAGGCCGCCGGCCACATCCCCTGCCTGCTGCCGCTGAGCCTCGACGAGGAAGGCCTCCTCGCCGCCGTGCAGCAGGCCGCGCTCCCGGCGGTCATCACCCAGACCCGGTTCGGCCCCCTCGCCCTGGCCGAGCGCCTGTGCCGGGTCGCGGTCCGGTATTTCGGGCTGCGCTACCTCGCCGCCTTCGGCCCGGACGTTCCGGACGGCGTGATCAGCCTCGACGCCATGGCCCTCGACCAGGCGGGCGGCCCCTTCGCCCCCGGGCCCGGCGGCCTCATCAGCTTCGCCGCGGGCGATCCCGCGCATCCGGTCCACCGCAGCGGCGACGCCCTGCTGGCGGCCATCGCCGTGTACCTCGTCACCGCCCGGGTCCAGCCCGGGGACCGCATCCTCAGCCTGGTGCCGCAGAGCGACCTGCGCGGCCTCGTGACCGGCCTCGGGGCGGCCCTCGTGGCGGGCGCCGGCCTCGAGACGCTGCCGGTGTTCGAGGCCCGCAGCTTCGCCGACGCCCTCGACCGGCCGCTGCCGACCCGCCTCGTCGTGCCGGCAGCGCTGGAGCGAAACCTCGCCGCCAGCCGCCTGCCGCGGACGCTGGAGGCCATCGTCCTCGCGCATCGCGCCCCGGGGCGCCTCGGTCCGCGCACCCTCGCCTCCGAGGCCCATCGCCCGATCATCGACGTGGTCGCCTTCGACGAGACCGCCCTCCTGGCCGGTGCCCGGGAGGCCAACGACGTCGCCCTGGCGCTGACCCATCCCGAGCGCGCCCACCTGTTCTCGACCCTCATGGCCCTGCGGCGGGACCCGGACGGGCGCCTCGCCTTCCGGGGCCGGGCCTGCCACGCCGAGCCGCTGCAGCGCGATATCGCGATCCCCGAGACGGTCGATGCCTGGGCGCCCTCGCCCTTCGCCGCGGGCATCGAGGACGACCGCACCCTCGCCATCCGGCGGGCCTGAACCGCCCGCCGTCCGGGCTGCCGGCCGGGGGACCGCGGCGCCCTCCGCCGATCCGCCATTGCGATGCCGAAAGCCGGTTTGCCGATTCGCCGGAACGGGTTGAGCGAAGGCCGCGCGCCCCGTCGCCACCGAATGATGCGCCGCATCGAATCGGTTCATCCGCCGCTCAGGGATCGGGCGGCACGGTCACGTCCGAAACGTGGCCGGCGAACCAACCGCCCCCATGTGTGTTGTCACACGGGTCTCTTTCCAAGGGACGAAGGATGGGCTAGCACTGATGCTCATGGGTGCGCTGCAACAAGTTCTCGTGGTCGACGACGGCCACCGTGCGATCGATCATTCGCTCGCCGCCGAGCTCGCGGAGCTCGGCTACGCCAGCGTCACCGCCTCCCTCGAGGCGGCGCATGACGTGCTCGCGGTCATCGCGCGCCCGGCCGCCATCCTGCTCCAGGCCTCGTCCCGGCGCGATCCGGCCTATGCCCAGCTCTCCGAGCGCCTGCGCGAGCAGATGCGCCAGGCCGGCATCCCGGTGATCGTCGTCGACGAGACGATGGGCCGCCGGTCCGGCACCTGCATCGACCTGCAGAGCCAGATCGGCCCCTACGTGCTGAACCAGCCGGACCTCTGAGAGACTGGTCGAAGAGACCGTCCCAACCTCTTCTGTTCCATGCGAAAAGGGCGTGCCGGCGGCGCGCCCTTTTCGCGTTCCGGCTCAGGCCGCCTTCTTGCGGCGGGCGATGGTCGACAGGCTGCGCAGGATCGTGGTCGTCACCTTGAGGCGCTCCGGGATCGTGTCGAGCTCGCGGATGAAGACGATGCTCATGTCCGGTCGCACCTTGGCGAAGGAGGCCTGCTCGGCGACGTAGGCCACGAGCCCCTGCGGGTTGGCGAAGGCCTTGTCGCGGAAGTGGACGACGACGCCCTTCGGGCCGGCCTCGACCTTCTCCACGTTGGTGTCGCGGCACAGGATCTTGATGGTGACGATCTTGAGGAGCTGCTCCACCTCCGGCGGCAGGGGTCCGAAGCGGTCGATCAGCTCGGCGCCGAAGCTCTCCATCTCGGCGTCGTTCTCCAGGGTCGAGAGCCGGCGGTAGAGCCCGAGGCGGACGGTGAGGTCCTCAACGTAGTCCTCCGGGATCGTGACCGGCGCGCCGAGCGCGATGGTGGGCGACCAGGCCTCCTCCACCGGCTCGTCGATGCCGGCCTTGAGCGCGGTGACGGCGTCCTCCAGCATCTGCTGGTAGAGCTCGTAGCCCACCTCCTTGATGTGGCCCGACTGGGCGTCACCGAGGAGGTTGCCGGCGCCGCGGATGTCGAGGTCGTGGCTCGCGAGCTGGAAGCCCGCGCCCAGGGTGTCGAGGGTCTGGAGCACCTTCAGGCGCTTCTCCGCCTGGACCGTGAGGGTGCGGTTGGCCGGGGTGGTGAACAGCGCGTAGGCCCGGGCCTTGGCGCGTCCGACGCGGCCGCGCAGCTGGTAGAGCTGGGCGAGGCCGAACATGTCGGCCCGGTGCACGATCAGGGTGTTGGCGGTGGGGATGTCGAGGCCGGATTCGACGATGGTGGTCGACAGCAGCACGTCGAACTTGCCCTCGTAGAAGGCCGTCATCACGTCCTCGAGCTGGCCCGCCGCCATCTGGCCGTGGGCCACCGCCACCGTGGTCTCGGGCATCTCCTGGTCGAGGAAGCGCTTGACCTCGGCCAGATCCTCGATGCGCGGCACCACGTAGAACGACTGGCCGCCGCGGTAGCGCTCGCGCAGCAGGGCCTCGCGGATCAGGAGCGGATCGAACGGGGTCACGAAGGTGCGCACCGCCAGGCGGTCCACCGGCGGCGTCGCGATGATCGAGAGCTCGCGCACCCCCGTCATGGCGAGCTGCAGGGTGCGGGGGATGGGCGTCGCCGACAGGGTGAGCACGTGCACGTCGGCCTGGAGCGCCTTGAGGCGCTCCTTGTGGGCCACGCCGAAATGCTGCTCCTCGTCGACGATGATGAGGCCGAGATCCTTGAAGGCCACGGCCTTGGCCAGCAGCGCGTGGGTGCCGACGACGATGTCGACGGTGCCGGCGGCGAGCCCGTCGCGCACCCGCTTCATCTCCGTGTTGGAGACGAAGCGCGACATCTGGGCGACCTCCACGGGCAGGCCCTTGAAGCGTTCGCTGAACGTCCGGTAGTGCTGGCGCGCCAGCAGCGTGGTGGGCACCACCACCGCCACCTGCTTGCCCCCCATGGCCCCCGCGAAGGCGGCGCGGAGCGCCACCTCGGTCTTGCCGAAGCCGACGTCGCCGCAGACGAGGCGGTCCATCGGCCGGCCCGCATTGAGGTCGGTGAGCACCGCGTCGATGGCGTTGGCCTGGTCCTCGGTCTCGTCGAAGGCGAAGCGGGCGGCGAACTCGTCGGTGAGCCCCTCCGGCGCGTGCAGGCGCGGGGCCTGCCGCACGAAGCGCTCGGCCGCGACCCGGATGAGCTGGCCGGCCATCTCCAGGATGCGCTTCTTCATCTTGGCCTTGCGGGCCTGCCAGGCGCCGCCGCCGAGACGGTCGAGGGCGATCTCGGCATCCTCCGAGCCGTAGCGCGTCAGGAGCTCGATGTTCTCCACCGGCAGCAGCAGCAGGCCGCCGGCATACTGGATCTCCAGGCAATCGTGCGGCGCCCCCGCGGCCGTCACGGTCTTGAGGCCGACGAAGCGGCCGATGCCGTGGTCGGCATGGACCACGAGGTCGCCGGGCTGGAGGGCCTGCACCTCCAGGATGATGTCCTGCGGGCGCTTGGCCTTGCGCTTCTGGCGCACCAGCCGGTCGCCGAGGATGTCGCCCTCCGAGATCACCGCGAGGCGGTCGACGACGAAGCCGGAGTCCAGGCCCCAGACCGCGACGGCGACGTCGGTGCCGCGCTTCAGGGCGTTCACCGCCGCGAGGGTGTTGATGGCCACGGGCTTCTTCAGGCCGTGGTCGGCCAGCACCGAGCAGAGCCGGTCGCGCGAGCCGTCGGACCAGGAGCCCAGGATGACGTGATGCCCGGACCCTTGCAGGTCCTTCACGTGGGCGACGGCCGCGTCGAACACGCTGGCGGCCTCCTCGGCGCGCTCGGCCGCGAAGGTGCGGCCCTGGCGGCCCTCGCAGTCGATGGTCGCCCGGTCCGGGCTCTCCGGCATCGAGAAGGGCGAGAGCCGGGCGATCGCCGCCGCCGCGACCCGGTCGCGCCACTCGTTGGGGGTGAGGTAGAGGGCGGAGGGCTTCAGGGGCTTGTAGGGCGCGACCCCGGGGGACGGCGCCTTCATCGCCTCGGCGCGGGCGTCGTAATAGTCGCGGATCAGGGTGAGGCGCTCGTGCGCCGCCTCGTCCACCTGGGCGTCGAACACCATCGGCACGCCGGCCACGTAGTCGAACAGCGTGTCGAGGTGGTCGTAGAACAGCGGCATCCAGTGCTCGAGGCCGGCATAGCGCCGGCCCTCGCTGATGGTCTCGTAGAGCCGGTCGTCGCGGGTGGCGGCCCCGAAATTCGAGAGGTAGCCCTGGCGGAAGCGCCGGATCGTCTCGGTGGTGAGCTGCACCTCGCTCATCGGCACGAGGTCCAGCGAGCGCAGCTGCCCGACGGTGCGCTGGGTCTCGGGGTCGAAGGCGCGGATCGATTCCAGGGTGTCGCCGAAGAAGTCGAGGCGGATCGGGTTGGGCAGACCCGGCGGCGACAGGTCGAGGATGCCGCCGCGCACCGCGTACTCGCCGGTGTCCCGCACGGTGCCCGTGCGCAGGAACCCGTTGGCCTCGACCCAGGCCGTCACCGTGTCCATCGGCACCACGTTGCCGATGGCGGCCGAGAACGTCTCGACCGCGATCTTCTCTCGGGGCGGCACCCGCTGAATCAAAGCGTTGACGGTGGTGCAGAGGATGCGGGGCTGTTCCTCCGAGGAGCGCGAGCGGGCGAGGCGCGACAGGGCCGTCATGCGCTGGGCCGCGATGGCGCCGTTGGGCGAGACCCGGTCGTAGGGCTGGCAGTCCCAGGCCGGCACGCTCATCGCCTCGATCTCGGGGGCGACGAACTTCAGGGCGCTGACGAAGGCGGCCGAGCGCCCCGAATCGCGGGCGACATGCACCAGCACCGCCGGCCCCTCGACGTCCCGGCTGAGGGCCCGGGCGAGATCCGCCACGACCACCGCGTCGAACCCCTCCGGCACGTTGGCGAGCGTCGGGCTGTCGCCGCGCTTCAGCGCCTCCAGGGCGCGGGCCAGCGCCCCGGATTTCGGCAGGGCGAAGCGCGCCGTCTGGGGTCTTGCCGCGGGCGCGGGGGCTTTGGGTTGAGGTTTTGCCATCGGGTCGGGGTTCTGAACTCGTGCTGGGCCGGGCGGAAGCGCCTGTTCTTCCGTCCGCCATCCTGTCTCGGAAGGACCGCCTCGGCGGCCTCGAAAGGACGTTTCGTTCCCCCCGGGGGCGGACCGGCGGGACGGACGCGCAAGGGGACGGGACCGTATGTATCCCTGAGCCCAGTCCTTACCAGACCCGCCCCCCGCCGTAACCGGCGTTAACCTACCCCGCCGCGTTGATCCAGCGCAGCGGCCCGCGGACCTCGACCGGCGGCGGGTTCCCCCTCCCCACGCGGCTTCACCCCCGCGCGCGGTTCCGCGCCGGAGGCATGGCCCAGATGTCGACGCGCGGACGGGGACGCGGGACGCCGCGGAACCCTGTGTTGCGCTTGGAATGTTGCCGGTTCCCCGGCGTCCCTCGGCTCCGGCGTCGCCGCCGGGGCCGTTGGCGTCGCGGTGTCTCCGACGGGGCTCGCGCTGGCGCTAAGTTCGGCGGGTTCTGGGGAGACCCCGCACGCTTCGGAGCGAGCCTTCGTCGCACGCCGCCTCGTCATGGGCGGCGCCGCAGCGTCTTCCCGCTGGCCCAGCGACGGGTCGGACGGCGGGGGCATTTCCTCCCCCGGCGCGCCGCCCTGTGCCGAGCCGGCGGTCATAGCAAGCCGTCGCCCGGGGCGGCAGCGACCGAAGCCACCGACGCGGGCACCGCCCCGCCGCCCCCAGCCCGTCCGGTCGGTCTCCGGTCGGGCTCCCGATTCGTACGGGCGGCAGGTCGGGAGATAGGGGCACGAATTAGGAATATTGTCAAGGCCTTTCGCGGTCCGCCCCGCGTCGGGCTCGCCCGCCCGGTGGATCGACGCTTGGGAGATCGACGTTTGGCGGATCGGCGTTTGGGAAGCCTGTCGGGCGGGGCTGCGCGGCGGCCCGGGCCGGTTCCTCTCCCGGTCAGGCAAGGCGCCCTGTGCTGCCCAGCAACAACATTGTTAAACTTCATCGATGAATGTCGAGATCGCGACTCCGTGAAGCGCATCGCGTCAAAGATTGAAGGTGTTCGAGCCCTCGACTTTAAGATGTTTCGGGTTTGCTTAATCAGACTCTCGTAAGACGGGGGCGGATGCGGGCTGCGCATCGTGGGGGACCCTCCGTGCCGTTCTTCGACACCGATCTGCGCGCGCTGATGGCCGCCATCGACAGGTCCCGGGCCCGCATCGAGTTCACCCCCGACGGCACGGTGCTCACCGCCAACGACCTCTTCCTCGACCTGATGGGCTACACCCTCGCCGAGGTGACGGGAGAGCCCCACGGGCGCTTCGTCTCCCCCGAAGAGCGGGCCAGCGAAGCCTATCGCGCGTTCTGGGACGCCCTGCGCCGCGGCGAGCCGCAGACGCGCGCGTTCAAGCGCTTCGCGAAGGATGGCCGGGCGGTCTGGATCCAGGCCACCTACAACCCGGTCCGCGATCGCGCCGGGCGCGTGACCCGGGTGGTCAAGCTCGCCACCGACGTCACCGCGGAGGTCCTGCGCAGCATCGACCACGACGGGCAGCTCGAGGCCCTGCAGCGCTCCCAGGCCGTCATCGCCTTCGCCCTCGACGGCACGATCCTGGAGGCCAACGCCAATTTCCTGGCCGCGGTGGGCTACACCCGCGACGAGGTCCAGGGGCGCCATCACGGCCTGTTCGTGGATCCGGACGAGCGCGCGGGGGCCGCGTACCGCGCGTTCTGGGCGGATCTCGGCCGCGGCGAGTTCCGCTCGGGCGAGTTCAAGCGCATCGCCAAGGGCGGCCGCGAGATCTGGATCCAGGCTACCTACAACCCGATCCGGGACCGGGACGGGGTGCCGGTCAAGGTGGTCAAGTTCGCCACCGACATCACCGCGCAGAAGCTGCAGGTCGCGGACGCGATGGCGCAGCTGGCGGCGGTCAACCGCTCGCAGGCGGTGATCGAGTTCGCCCCCGACGCGACGGTCCTCGACGCCAATGCCAACTTCCTGACGGCGCTCGGCTACGGGATCGAGGAGATCCGGGGCCGGCCGCACGCCCTGTTCGTCGAGCCCGGCTACGCGCAGACGGCTGAGTATGCCGCCTTCTGGGACCGCCTGCGCGCCGGCCGCTTCGCGTCGGGCATGTTCCAGCGCTTCGGCAAGGGCGGCCGGCCCGTCTGGATCCAGGCCAGCTACAACCCGATCTTCGATCCCGCCGGCCGCCTGACCAAGATCGTCAAGTACGCCACCGACGTCACCGCCAACATGGAGGCGCGCTCCGTCGCGGTCGAGACCGCCGAGCGCACCCTCGACAACGTCCAGGCGGTCACCGATGCGGCCGACGTCATGAACGCCTCCGCGCGGGAGATCTCCCGCAGCATGGCCCAGTCCAAGACCGTCGTGGACGACATCCATGGCCGGGCCGGGGAGGCGGATGCCGCCACCGAGCGGCTCCGCGGCGCGGCCCAGGCGATGAGCGGCGTCGCCACGATGATCACGGACATCGCCCAGCAGATCAATCTCCTGGCCCTCAACGCGACGATCGAGGCGGCCCGGGCCGGCGAGGCCGGGCGCGGCTTCGCGGTGGTGGCGACCGAGGTGAAGACCCTGGCCGGCCAGGCCGCCGCCGCCACGAACCGGATCAGCAGCGAGATCGCCGGCATGCAGGCGGTCTCCAGCGAGGTCGCCACCACCCTGGCGACGATCACGGCGGCGGTCGGCACGATCAGCCGGCATGTCGACGGCGTCACCGCCGCGATGGATGAGCAGGCGCAGGCCACGGGCGCGATCCTGGCCAGCATGCAGCAGGCGGCCGACGGGGTGTCGCGCATCAGCACGGGCCTGGACGACTGGACCATCGGGATGGAGGAGCGGCGCACCGAGCGACGGACGCGCGTCCTTCTGCGCGCCGCGATCCGCCTGCCCGGCGGCGCGCGCCTCGCCTGCACCATCCGCGACCTGACGCAGGGCGGGGCGCGGCTGCATCTGGGCCAGCCCGCCCAGGTGCCGGATCGGTTCGCGGTCGTCGTCGAGGCGGATGGACGCGAGTTCGACTGCGCCGTGCGGCATCGGTCCGGCGCCAGCCTGAACGTGCAGTTCCTGTCCTCGGCCGACGGACGATCAGCGGCGCACGCCCACGGTCGGTGACCGAATCTCCCCGGGACGGGACCCTGCCGGCGCGGATCGGGCGACGAAGTCCGCTCGATCCGCGCCCGCCGGCGCCTCAGTCCACGTGGACGGCCAGCTTCATCTTCGGGTGGACGCCGCACAGGACGAGGAAGTCGCCCCGGTGCGGGAACACCATCGTGGTGCGGCTGCCGGGGGCCTGGTCGCCGAAGTCGCGGCGGACGCCGTCCGCCTCGATATAGGCGTGGTGGACGGCCGTCGCCTCGTCGTTGGACAGCACGATGGACCCGCCGGCCTGCAGGGTGACGGCCTGGAAGCCGAATTGTCGGGCTTTCTGGATGACGATGCCGGCGACGTTCGAGGCATGGGCGTAGGCTTGGAGGCCCCCGAGACAACAGGCCAGACCTGTTGCATACGCGAAAACGCGCCGCTTCATCAAAGATCCCATCATCCAGGCTCGCGCGATAGTCTACTTTTATGTTCTGCGCCGAACAGTAGATCGTGAAAGTTTCAAAAGCATTGCGCCCTTGATCTCGCCGAAAATTTGAACGGGTTTGGTTGATTCGGAGTGGACTATCGCGGTCGTTTTTTGGGTATCGGCGCGCACGTCTGCGGATCTACGGTCTGCCACGATGATCGACGGCAGGAAAAGCACCTCTCGGCCGGCGCTCTTCTTGTGTTTTCAGCTCCGACGCTGACCGGCCTCGACCGATCGACGGTCTTCCCACGACCCCGGCGTCGATGCCGGGGCCGGCGAACCCGATGCTCGGGAATCCGGTGGCGGGAAGTCGGGGGCGCGGACGGGTCGCGCGCGCGCCGATCCCTAGTGGATCGGCGCGTCGTGCCTGTGGAAGGCCTTGAGGCGGCGATAGACCGGGGTGTCGTAGTTCGCGGGCGTCGCGTCCTCGCCGGTGAGCCAGCGGAACAGGTCGCGGTCGGGCACCTCGATCAGGGCCTCGAAGGTGGTGAGCTCCTCCTCCGTGAGGGTGCCGATCTCGGCATCGGCGAAGCGGCCCATGATCAGGTCCATCTCGCGGATGCCCCGGTGCCAGGCGCGGAAGAGGGTGCGGCGGCGGCGCGGATCGAGGTCGGCGCTGGTGCGGGTGGTGCCGGACATGCGGTCAGCCTGTGATGCGGGGATCCCGGGATGCCGTGATCCTTGGATCGGAGGATCCTTCGGATCGTGGCAGCCCCGGCCCGGCCCCGGTGCGTCATCCGTCGCGGGACCAAGCCTTCCAGGCGGTATATAGAGTCAGCGGCCCGCGCCGCCATCCCGCCCGGGCCGTCCGGTTCCGCCCGGGTCCTGCCCCCTCCTCCGGATTCCCATCCGCCCGTTTCCCGCCCCCGAGCCGCATGACCGAGCCTGCGTCCCGCCAGCCCCTGCTCCGCCCGAGCGTCCTCGATGCCCTCTTCGCGCCCGCGCGCGGCCTTCCCGGCATCGGGCCCAAGATGGCGCCGATGATCGAGCGGCTGCTCGGCACCCCCGAGCAGCCGGCCCGGATCGTCGACCTCCTGTTCCACCTGCCGCAGGGCGGCGTCGCCCGGCGCCTGATGGGCTCCATCGCCGAGGCGCCCCCCGGCGAGCCCGTGACCCTCGGCGTCACCGTGACGGGCTACCGGGCGCCCCAGCCCGGGGCGGGCCGGCGGCCGTTCCGGGTGCTGGTGGAGGATGCCACCGGGGACATCACCCTGGTGTTCTTCGGCATGCCCCAGGCCCGGGTCGAGAAGATGCTGCCCCTGGGGAGCCACCGCTACATCACGGGGCGCATCGACCTCTGGGACGGGCACCGCCAGATGGTCCATCCCGCCCGCATCGTCGACGAGGCGGGGCTCGCCGCCCTGCCCACCGTCGAGCCGATCTACGGCGCCACCGAGGGGCTGACCTCCCGGGCGATCTCGAAGCTGGCCCATGCCGCCCTGGAGCGCCTGCCGGTGCTGCCCGAGTGGCAGGACCCGGCCTGGATCGCCCGCGAGGGACTGCCGGCCTTCGCCGACGCCCTGCGGGCCGAGCACCGGCCGGAGGTGGCCCCGCCCCCCGTGCCCGAGGGCGGCGGCGCGGCCCCCCGCTCCCCGGCCCGGCGGCGCCTGGCCTACGACGAGCTCCTGGCCTCGCAGCTGGCCCTCGCCCTGATGCGGGCCCGCAACCGCCGGGCGCCCGGCCGGGCCAATGCGGGAGACGGGCGTTTGAGCGGCCGGATCGAGGCCGCCCTGCCCTTCGGGCTGACGGGGGCGCAGAGCCGCGCCGTGGCCGAGATCCGCGCCGATCTCGCCTCCGACCGGCGCATGCTGCGCCTGCTCCAGGGCGATGTCGGCTCCGGCAAGACCGCGGTGGCGCTCCTCGCCATGGCCTCGGCCGTGGAGGCCGGGCGCCAGGCCGCCCTGATGGCCCCCACCGAGATCCTGGCGCGCCAGCACTTCGAGCGCCTCGCCCCCCTGGCCGCGCCCCTGCGCCTGCGCCTCCTCACCGGGCGCGACAGGGCCTCCGAGCGCCGGGCCACCCTGGCGGCCCTGGCGGCCGGCGCGGTCGACATCGTCGTCGGCACCCACGCGCTGTTCCAGGACAGCGTGGTCTTCGCCGATCTCGGCGTGGCCGTGGTGGACGAGCAGCACCGCTTCGGCGTGCACCAGCGCCTGGCTCTGGGCGCCAAGGGCGCGGCGGTCGACATCCTGGTGATGACGGCGACCCCCATCCCCCGGACCCTGGCGCTGACCTGCTTCGGCGACATGGACGTCTCGGTGCTCGACGAGAAGCCCGCCGGGCGCCAGCCCATCGCCACCCGCCTCGTCTCCACCGACCGCCTCGACGAGGTGGTGGCGGGCTTGGGGCGGGCGCTCGCCGCCGGCGACCGGGTCTACTGGATCTGCCCCCTGGTGGCGGAATCCGAGTTCGTCGACCTCGCCGCGGCGGAGGAGCGCTTCGGGGACCTGCGCCACAGCTTCGGCGACGCGGTCGGGCTGATCCACGGCAAGATGCCGGGGCCCGACAAGGACGCCGCCATGGAGCGCTTCCAGCGGGGCGAGACGAAGATCCTCGTCTCCACCACGGTGGTGGAGGTCGGCGTCGACGTGCCGGAAGCCAGCATCATGGTCATCGAGCATGCCGAGCGCTTCGGGCTGGCCCAGCTCCACCAGCTCCGCGGCCGGGTCGGGCGGGGCGCGCGCGCCTCCACCTGCCTGCTGCTCTATCGCGGGCCGCTGGGCCAGGTCTCGCGGGCCCGCCTCGAGATGATGCGCGAGACCGAGGACGGCTTTCGCATCGCGGAAGAAGACCTGCGCCTGCGCGGCGAGGGCGAGGTGCTGGGCACCCGCCAATCGGGGATGGCCGCCTTCCGCCTGGCCAGCCTGGAGACCGACGCCGAACTGCTCCAGGTGGCCCGCGACGACGCGCAGCTCGTGGTCCAGCGCGACCCCGGCCTGACGAGCGCGCGGGGCCAGGCGCTCCGGGTGCTACTCTACCTGTTCGAGCGCGACGCGGCGATCCGCCTGCTCGGGGCGGGCTGACCGGACGATCGGGCGCTCGGTTCGCCGCGGCGAGCGGCCGGGACGGGGGGATGTCTGCCCGTTCGCTTCCCAGCAACGTGTTGCGGAAGCGAACATCCGTCATCTGCCGGAGGCTTTTTCCAAGCAGAGGATTTGCTCCGGTACGAGAGTCTGGCCAACCGAGCGAAACGCCATCTTGCGCCTGCAGAGTGTGTGCCTCCCCTTCGATAGGTGATCGGCTAAAGCGGCTTCGCCGCCGCATCGCGGATCTGGGCGACGAGGAACGCCTCGGCGCGCTGCCACGACTCATCCGTATCGCCCCGGAAATTCAAGTCGCGGGTCATGATATCTCGGCCCGTCCGTGCATCAACCAGACGCGCCCAAAGCTGAAGGATCAGGGTGCTGCTTTTATGCACGACGCCGACGAAGATCAGCTGCGCACCGCGATCCCGTGCGGCTTGGAGCAGGCAAGTCGCTTGGCCCGTGGGGCAATCCTGGCGCAGGTGCTCGGCGGGAAGCACGGCCGCGCGGTACATGCCCGTGCCGGTAAGATCGACGGCGAGGTCGTCCGTCAGGCGTGCCAGACGCTCCGTGTGCTGAACGGACTGATCAGCGGGCTCGCCTGAGGTGTCGAGCAATTTGAGAGGCAGCACCGCGACTGAAACCGGGGTGGTTTCCGCCGCGCGGATCGGTGTCCCCGCCAGCGATGTCATGACGCCGCCGATCATACCGATCCGATACACGTGCCGTATGACGCTGCGATCGTTGAAAGCCGACATGGCCGTTCCCTCCCGGATACCTCTGGCCTGATCCACGCCGGCCAATTCCCTCCGGTCTAGGCGACACCCAACCCCCAATCTTGCCATCCTGCGCCAAAGCGCGGACCTTGCGGCCGGGAGGCCATCCATGTCGGCATACGGACTGACCAGGGCGCGCACGATGGGGCCGATCGCCGAGGCAGTCGCCGCAGCCGGCGGTTCCGTCGGCCGCGCCTTCGGTCGCGCCGGAATGCCCCTGACCCTCTTGGATACTCCGGATCGGCTGATCCTCCTCCGGGATCAGCTCACGCTCGTCGAGGCAGCCATCCGCGAGATCGGCGATCCCGCCTTGCCGGCTCGGCTCTCGACCCGCACCGGTATCGCAGGCCTGGGTCCCATCGGCATCCAGGTGCAGTCCGCTGACACCCTCGGCGACGCCCTTGGGCGGGTGGAGGTCGTCACACCGCTGCTCTTGCAGACCGCGACCCGGACCGGCGTCTGCTGCCGGGGGGCGGAGGCCTTCTACGGCTACGAAGTCGCCGAGCGGATCGCGTGCGGGCGTCAGGCCAACGAGATCCTGGCGCTCGGCTATCTGCTGGGTACGGTGCGCCATTTTCTCGGCAAGGCCTGGCGGCCTACGCGCGCCGTGGTGACAGGGGCGTGGCTCCCGGCCCGCGGCGAGATCGAGGTCCTGTTCGGATGCGAGGTCGCGCTAGGCCCACGCGCTGGGCTCGCCTTCCCAGCCAATCTTCTGGAGACCGTCAATCCCTGCCGCTTCCGTCCTGTTCGCGACGGGGCCATGCAGGACGCGCCGATCACCGACCGGCTCGCAGATTGCGTCGCACACGTGATCGCCCTCGAACTCGACGAGGGGGGCTCTTCCATCGATCGCGTGGCCCGACGCCTCGGCCTCTCGCGCCGGACCCTCCAGCGCCGCCTGGAGGAGGTTGGTACGTGCTACGCCGACATTCATCGCCGCATCATGCTTCTCCGCGCGGGCGAGCGGCTGGTTGAGACGACGCTGAGCATCGGGCGCATCGCCGCAGAGCTCGGCTACGACGATGCAGCTCACTTCACGCGTGCGTTCCTGGGCTGGACGGGCTCAACGCCCAGCCAATGGCGGCGGCACCACGGTCTGCGCTCCTGATTGAGCACGAAGCTGCGGGAACGCGCATACGGCGAATATCCGCCGTTGAGGCCCTTTCAAATCCGCTTCCAGGGCCTCGGTCGGTTGCAGACGGCACCAAGCCTCCGGGTTCGACGACGAGACGCCGGGGGCGCCCGGATCAGGCGTCGACCTTCGGGGGCTCGCCGTGGGCGGCTCGCAGGCTCGCCGCCAGGGCCTGGAATTTCGCAGGGTGGTCGTCGGGCTGGATCACGCCGGCCGACATCACCAGCTTGGCCGCGTCGTCCACGCTCATGGCGATCTCCACGATGTCGGTCCGCGGCAGGTAGAAGAAGAACCCGGTGGTGGGGTTGGGGGCGCAGGGCAGGAACACGCCGACATGATCGCCCCCCGGCGCCAGGGCGTTCTGCACGTCCGGGGCGGCCGGCGCGGACAGGAACACCACCGACCAGGTGCCCTTCACGGGGAATTCCACGAGGCCGACGGTGCGGAACGAGGTGCCGTTGGCGGAGAACAGCGTCTCGAAGATCTGGCGCAGGCCCTTGTAGAGCCCGGAGATCACCGGCGTGCGGGCGAGCAGCACCTCGCCGAACTCGACCACGCTGCGCCCCACCAGGTTGGCGGTGAGGAAGCCCAGCAGGGTCACCGCCACGAAGGCGATGAGGAGGCCGAGGCCCGGGATCGAGAACGGCAGGTAATGGTCGGGCAGGTAGCTCGCCGGCACCAGGGGCTTCACCCAGCCGTCGATGAGGCTGATGAACCACCAGGTCAGGTAGATCGTGATGGCGAGCGGCCCCGACACGATGATGCCGGTGAGGAAATAGGTCCGCAGGCGGCCCCGCGCGCTCACCCGCGGGCGGGCGCCGGCCTCGGGCTCGGGTGGGGGAAGCGGGGGGGACAGGGTGGGTGCCACGGATGCACTTTCGGCCGGGGGGACGGCGTCTCGGAGCGCCCTGCGCGGAACGCCCCTGCCCCGCGCGGCGTGCGGAGCCGGGGTTCCGGCAAGCTTGGCCCCCGTCCCAAGAGGTAGCCCCTGCGCTCCCGCGGCTCAAGACCGCGTCCGCGCCCCGTGCGACGGGTCGCGTTGCGGCCCCGCCCCCCGGGGGCCTATGGAAGAGCGCATGACCGAGAAGCTGACGATTCGCGCCCTGTGCGACCTGGGCCTCATTCCCGCGACCGAGGTGACGGCGGCCGTGAACGCCTACATGGCCGACCCGATGGCGCCGCCCTTCGTGTTCGGGGCGGGCTACCGGCTGAACCTCGGCAAGGCCATCCGCCGCCATCCCGGCGCCAACGACTTCGTCCTGCGCAGCGGCGCCGGCCCGCAGCTGAAGCGCCCCTTCGTCGAGGCGGCGATCTGGGAGGCCCGGCCCGACCGGGGCTGAGCCGAGCCGCGCGCGTTCTCGGCCGCGAACGTTCTCAGCCGCCCAGGATGGTGGCGAGGACCTGCCGGGCGCGCGCCCGGTCGGCGCGGGCCGGGGCGGCCTCCGCTCCGCCGCCCTGGCGGGGATTGGCCCCTGGCGGGGATTGGCCCCCGGCGGGGATCAGGCCCCGCCGATCAGCCGGGCGTACTCGGCCTCGGCGGTGCCGTAGCTTCCGTCGGCCAGGGCCCGCAGCGCCGGGCGGTCGAGGATGGTGATGCGCCCGCGCCGCGCCCGGATCAGGTTCTGGCCCTCGAGGTTCTGCACCGCGAGGGTCGTCCCGGAGCGTCGCACCCCCAGCATCAGGGCCAGGAACGCGTGCGTGATGGCGATGTCGTCGCCGTCGATCCGGTCGTGGCACATCAGCAGGCAGGCGGCCAGGCGCACCTCCAGGGTGAAGGTGGCGTTGGCGAAGGCGGTCTTGCCCAGGTGGACGATCTGCACCTGGACGAAGCGCAGCAGCAGATGGCGCAGGGACGGGCTCTGCCCGACGGCCGCCAGGAGCGCCGGGGCGTCGATGGCGAGCAGGCGGCCGGCGCTCTGCACGAAGGCGTGGTGGGGGGTCCGATCGCTGTCGAGCAGGATCGGCGTGGCGCCCACGAGGCCCTCCCGGCCCACGAGGCCGATCTCGACCCGGCCGGCCGAGGCCTCGGTGACGATCGAGACGAATCCGCTCTCGGGAAAGTACAGCCGCTCGACCGGCTGGTTGGGTCGGATCAGCAGCTGGCGGAGCGCGCCCGCCATCGGCTCCAGGTGCGGCGCGAGCCGCGCGAAATCCTCCGGCCCCATCGCCCGCAGGAGCCGGTTCCGCACCGTGGCCTGCCGGACCGGATCGGGGGGCGAAGATCTCGGCTGTGACGGATCCGGCATGGCGCTCCTCCCAGGACGGCAAGAGCGCGCGGTCTCCCGACCGCCCGCGGCGGGATGCGACCGACGGTTCTGAGATGGAGTTGTGGGCGCGCGTTTCAAGTATCCGTGCGGGTCTGCATGGTCTCTCGGCAGACGTCGGACATCCTGTTTCGGTGCGTGGACCGACGTTCGGGATCTTCCCCGGAGATCCTCGGGGACAAGCCGCTCCCGGCCCGCGCCGCCGGAGCGCGGCCCGTCCGGGGTCCCCGGATCGACGCCCCCTCCGCCGGCTGTGCGCTTTGGGTCGCGGTGCGGGTTTTTTCGCAGAGGGCGGGATTAAGGGTGGTGTGCGCGCGGTCTGCTCATCTCAGTTCCAATCTGGAATAAGTAAAAAACATATCTCTTGCAGATGAATTGGGAATCCTGCCAAGACGTTTTGGTGCTTCCGAAAGTAAGTCAATTCACGTCTGCGGTAGCGCCTTCGTACTCACCCTGGAATGGTCTTTGGCTGTGAACTGCTTTGCGTCGCGTGAGCGTGCCCGTCCCGTCGCCAGAGCAGCCCATCGCTGTCTCTTGGTCACGCTGCTGTCCGGCGTTGCTGCGGTCGGGTTCGCGCTCCGGGATGCGCAGGCGCAGAACGCCACCGACGCGGTGACCCTCGACACCCTCTCGGTGGAGGGCGCCGGCGCGGGCCGGAACGCCTCGGGCAGCCAGCCCGGCGGCGCGGTCGGCCCGGTGCCCGGCTACGTCGCCACCCAGAGTCGGGTGGCCACCAAGACCGACACCCCGATCCTGGAGACGGCGCAGTCGATCTCGGTGATCGGCCGCCAGCAGATCGAGGACCAGAACGCGCTCACCATCAACCAGGCCCTGCGCTATTCGCCGAGCGTGACCACCGAGCAGCGGGGCGGCGCCGGCGCCACCCGCCTGGAGCAGTTCTACATCCGCGGCTTCACCGCGCCGCTCTTCCTCGACGGCCTCGCCCTGCCGGGCAGCCGCGACGCCTCGGCGAGCATCGATCCGTTCCGGGTGGAGCGCATCGACGTCATCAAGGGCCCGGCCTCGGTGCTCTACGGGCAGTCGGGCCCCGGCGGCATCGTCAACTTCGTGTCCAAGATGCCGCGCTTCGTCCAGCACGGCGAGATCTTCGTCCAGGGCGGCGGCTTCAGCGAGGTCCGCGGCGGCTTCGACATCGGCGGCCCGATCCCGTCCGCGGCGGGGCCGCTGGCCGACCAGTTCGCCTATCGGGTGATCGGCCTCGGCTGGAAGGGCGACGGCCCGGCGGTGACGACGGAGGTCGAGCGCGTGCTCATCAACCCGAGCGTCACCTGGCGGCCCTCCGCCGACACCTCGCTCACCCTCATCGGCAACTACCAGCGCGATCCGTTCTCGGGCTTCTACGGCGGCTTCCCCGCCGTGGGCACGGTGTTCCCGCGCAACTTCGGCGGCGGCGTCACCGGCCGCCTGCCGGTGGACTTCTACGACGGCGACCGCAACTTCGAGCGCTCGGACCGGACCCAGGCCTCGATCAGCTACATCTTCGACCACGACATCAACGAGGCCCTGCACGTCCACTCGGCGGCGCGCTACCTGCGCACCGAGGGCGATTACCGCAGCGTCTACAGTGCCTTCAGCGAGAATACCGGCCCCTTCAGCAGCGGGCCGCTCATCGACCGCTCGCGCATCGCCACCCGGGTCGGGATCGATGCCTACACCATCGACAACAACCTCGTGGGCAAGTTCGACACCGGCCTCTTCGCGCACACCGCCCTCGTCGGCGTGGACTACCGGAGGTTCGAGACCCGCACCCTGTCGACGGCCTTCCCGGCGGCCCCCAGCCTGAACGTGCTGGCGCCCGACTACGCCATGACCATCCCGACGCCGCCCTTCACCACGGATGCGCGGATCACGTCGGAGCAGACCGGCCTCTACGTCCAGGACCAGATCAAGTTCGACCGCCTCGTCCTCACCCTGGGCGGCCGCTACGACTGGGCCAGCAATTTCGGCCCGACCCGGAGCCTCACGACCAACGTCGTGACCAACCAGGACGTGCCCTCCGAGGCCTTCACCGGCCGGGCGAGCCTGCTCTACCGCTTCGACAACGGCGTCGCGCCCTACGTCTCCTACAGCGAGGCCTTCGAGCCCATCACCGCCGGGCGGATCTTCGACGCGAATTTCGGCTCGGTCGGCCGCATCCCCGATCCGATCACCAGCGACCAGTTCGAGGCCGGCATCAAATACCAGCCGCCCGGCACCGACATCCTGCTCACCGCCGCCGCCTTCGACATCCGCCGCTCGAACGCGACCAACGCCGATCCGGTCAACCGGAACTTCGTGGTGCAGACCGGGGCCGTGGGGGTGCAGGGCCTGGAGTTCGAGGCGCGGGCCAACCTGGCCGAGGGGCTGAACGTCATCGGCGGCGTCTCGGTCATCGACGCCCGCACCGTCTCCGACATCACCACGACCCTCAACCAGGTCACCAACCAGCAGGTGCCGCTCCGGGGCCGAGTCCCGGTCCAGATCCCGGACACCACCGCCTCGCTGTTCGTCGACTACCGCTTCACCAGCGGCCCCCTGCTCGGGCTCGGCCTCGGCGGCGGCGTGCGCTATCTCGGCTCCTCCTGGGGCGACCCGGCCAATTCCTTCAAGGTGCCGGAAAGCGTCCTCGTGGATGCCGTGCTCACCTACGACCTGAAGAACCTCGACGCGACGCTCAACGGCTTCACGATGCAGGTCAACGCCCAGAACCTCCTCGACGAGCGCTATGTCACGGGCTGCTTCAGCTACTCGAGCTGCTTCTACGGCCTGCCCCGTACCGTCTACGCCACCCTGCGCTACCGCTGGTAACGCGTACCCTCGCCAGGCCCGCCCCCCCCCGGAGGATGCATGGGAACGAGCTTCCGCCAGGCGATGGCCTGGCTCCACACCTGGTCCGGCCTCGTCGTGGGCTGGGTCCTGCTGGCGGTCTTCGTCACCGGCACGGCGAGCTACTACCGGACGGACATCTCGCGCTGGATGCGGCCCGAGCTCCGCCAGGTCGAATCGCTCAGCCCCGACGCCCAGGTGCGGGCGGCCGAGTTCGGCGTCGCCCACCTCACCTCCCATGCGGGCGGGGCGCGGAGCTGGTTCATCGGCCTGCCGACCCCCGACAGCCCGGTCGTCGACCTGTTCTGGCGGACGAGGCCGGGCACCCCGCCGGGGCAGGCCCGCCTCGACCCGGCGACGGGGGCGCCGGCGGTGATCCGCGACACGAAGGGCGGCGACTTCCTCTACCGCTTCCACTTCGAGCTGCACATGCCGCCCCTCTGGGGCCGCTGGATCGTCGGCCTCTGCGCCATGATCATGCTCGTCGCGCTGATCTCCGGCGTGATCACGCACCGGCGCATCTTCGCGGACTTCTTCACGCTGCGGCGGGACAAGTCGGCCCAGCGCGGCTGGCTCGACGCCCACAACGTCACCGGCGTCCTCGCCCTGCCCTTCCACCTGATGATCACCTACACGGGCATCGTCACCTTGAGCGTGATGTACATGCCCTGGGGCATCACCACGGCCTACAGGGGCGAGGCCCAGACCTTCTTCGCCGAGAGCGGCCAGATCCCGGCGCCGCGCCCCCCCGCCGGGCAGCCCGGCACCCTGGCGCCCATCGGCCCGATGGTGCGCGCGGCCATGGCGACGGTGCCCGAGCCCCTGGAGCGGCTGGCGATCACCAATCCGCGGGACGCGAACGCCGTGGTGACGGCGGTGTTCGAGGAGCCGCACGGGCTCTCGCACGAGCACCCGCAGGTCGCCTTCGACGGGGTGACCGGCGCGGTGCGCGAGGTCCGGCAGGGCGGCCTCAAGCCGGCGACCCGGACCTTCACCACCCTGGTCGGCCTGCACGAGGCGCATTTCGCCGGGCCGGCCCTGCGCATCCTGTTCTTCGTCTGCGGCCTGATGGGCTCCGCCATGGTGGCCACCGGCCTCGTGCTGTGGTCGGTGGCGCGCCTGCCCAAGGCCGGCGAACGGGGCTTGCCTGGCCTGCGCCTGGTCCAGGCCCTCAACATCGGCGCCGTCGCCGGGCTGCCGGCGGGAATCGCGGCCTACTTCCTCGCCAACCGCCTGCTGCCCCTCGGCCTGCCGGGGCGGAGCGACGGGGAGATCGCCGCCTTCTTCGCCACCTGGGGCCTCGTCACCCTGGCGGCCCTCGCCGGGCCGGGGCGCCGGGCCTGGGGCGCGGCGCTGACCGCGACCGCCGGCCTCTATCTCGCGGTGGTGGCCGCCGACCTCGCCCTGGTCGATCACGGCTGGGCCGGGCTCCTCGCCGGGCAGGCGCGCTTCGTTTGGTTCGACGCGACGCTGCTGGCCCTGGCGGGCCTGTTCGCCGGCGCGGCGCGCAAGCTCGCCCGCTACGCCGGGCCGCGGCAGGCGGCCCGGGCGGCCGCCGCGTCCGGCGCGGCGGGATCGACCCCCGCCGCGTCCGCCTCCCCGCCGCACCGCGCGCACCTCGGCGGCCTCGCCCCGACGGGCCCGTCGGCCCGCTGAGGTCCGGCGGCGGCAACCGGATCGACGCGGGGCAACCAAACGGGCCGGTGCCCGTTTCCAGGGTCCTTCAACGAACCCGAAACGGGACGACCCGCCATGATGTACCGCCTCGCCGCCGCCGCCGGATTCCTCGCCCTGAGCTCCGGCCTCGTGCTGGCCCAGACCCCCGCCGCCAAGATGGACGCCAACACGGACAAGGACCTGAAGGAGTACCAGCGCGCCGCCGTCAGCAAGGTCACCCTCGCCCAGGCGCTGACCACCGCCGAGCAGCAGGGCGAGAAGGGCCGCGCCATCGACGCCGACTTCGAGAAGGCCGACGGCAAGAACCCGAACCACTACAGCATCAAGGTCGTCTACCCCGACGGCAAGCTGGTGGAGTACGGCATCAACGCCGATGACGGCGCCCTGTACAAGACCGAGAACCAGCCGATCGAGCGCTACTTCACCCGCCTGAAGCCGGCCGATTTCCAGAAGGCCACCACCTCGCTCAAGGACGCCCTGAAGATCGCCGAGCAGAAGGCCGGCGGCGGCAAGGCCTACGAGGCCGAAGTCGAGCGCGAGGGCGCCTCGGTGCAGTACGACATCAAGGTGGCGCTCCCCGACCGCGAGCAGAAGGTCAAGGTCGGCCCCGACGGCAAGGTCGTCGACTGATCTGAAGCGGGCGGCCGGCCCCAGGGCCGGCCTCCCCGACCGGGGCCGTCAGCGGTAGTCGGTCGGCGTGAGCCCGTGGCGGGCGATCTTGTCGTAGAGGGTCTTGCGCGGCGTCCCCAGGGATTCCGCCGCCAGCCGGACGTCGCCCCCGGCCATGATCAGCTCCTCGCGGATCAGGCCGCGCTCGAAGCGGTCGACCTGGTCCGCGAGGGTGCCAGCGGTGACGGCCTCCGGGGCCGGGCGCTCCAGGTCGGCGAGCCCCAGGGCGTAGCGCTCGGCGAAGTGCCCGAGTTCGCGCACGTTGCCGGGCCAGTCGTACCGGCGCAGGTGGTCGAGCACCGGGCCCGTGATCGCCGGGACCGCGCGGCCGAAGCGGGCGCCCGCCCGCCGCAGGAATTCCTGGAACAGCAGGATCACGTCCTCGCGCCGGTCCCGCAGGGGCGGGATCGCGATCGTGATCACGTTGAGCCGGTGGTAGAGGTCGTCCCGGAAGGTGCCCTGGGCCGCGGCCTGGCCGAGATCGACCTTGGTGGCGGCCACCACCCGCATGTCGACGGCCAGGGACTCGTTGCCGCCGAGCGGCTCGACCCGGCGCTCCTGCAGCACGCGCAGCATCTTCACCTGCAGGTTGAGCGGCATGCTCTCGATCTCGTCGAGGAAGAGCGTGCCCCCCTGGGCGTGCTCGATCCGGCCGACCCGGCGCTTCAGGGCGCCCGTGAAGGCCCCGGCCTCGTGGCCGAACAATTCGCTCTCGGCGACGCTGTCGGGCAGCGCCCCGCAATTCATCGCCACGAAGTTGCGCTTGGCCCGCCGGCCCCAGCGGTGCAGGGCGCTCGCCACCACCTCCTTGCCGGCGCCGGTCTCGCCGAACACGAGGACGTCGACGTCGGCCTGGGCCACCTCGCGCACGAGCTGGCGCAGGCGCACGATGCCGGGCGAGACCCCGAGGAAGGCCGGATCCTCCTCCAGGGCGGCGTCGAGGCGCGCCCGCAGCTGGCGGTTCTCCAGGACCAGGCGGCGGCGCTCCAGGGCGCGCCGGGCCGAGGCCAGCAGCGCCTCGGCCGGGTAGGGCTTGGCCAGGAAGTCGTAGGCGCCGTCGCGCATCGCCCCCACCGCCATGCGGATGTCGCCGTGGCCGGTGATCAGGATGACGGGCAGCTCCGGGTCGAGGGCGCGCAGGCGGGCGAACAGCGCGACCCCGTCGAGGTCGGGCAGGCGCACGTCGGTGATGACGAGGCCGGGGGGATCGGCCAAGATCGCGGTCAGGGCCGGCCCGGCGGCCCCGAAGGTCTCCACCGTGAACCCGTCGAGCTCCAGGCTCTGGCGGTTGGCCCGGCAGACCTCCGCCTCGTCGTCGATGAAGACGACCCGCTCCGCCGAGGCCGCCCCCGCCATGGTCTCGCTCACGTCGTCGCCTCCGCCGGTCCGGCCACCCCGGTCCCCCCCTGTGCCGCGGCCTTCACCAGGGCCATGCGGAAGATCGTGCCGCCCGCCGGATCGCCCTGGACGGTGAGGCTGCCGCCGCAATCCTCGACGATTCCGCGGGCGATGGCGAGCCCGAGCCCGAGCCCGTCCGACTTGGTGGTGAAGAAGGCGTCGAAGATCTGCGCCCGCACCGCCTCGGGGATGCCGGGCCCGTTGTCGCGGACCGCGACCACCACGCGGTCCGGCGCCTCCTCGGCGACCTGCACGCCGACGCGCGGGTCGGTCCGGCCCTGGACGGCATCGAGGGCGTTCTGGAGCAGGTTCACCACGACCTGTTCGAGGCGCGGCCCGTCGCCGAGCACCCGCAGGCCGGGGCGCGCGCCCTCCACCACCAGGGGGATGCGGGCGGCCGAGGCGCGGGCCTCCACCAGCTCCAGGCTGTTGTGCAGGATCTCGGACAGGGCCACGGGCTCCCGCCTGGCGGAGGAGCGCCGGGCGAAGCCCTTGAGCTGGCGGGTGAGGCCGCCGATGCGGTCGGTGAGGCGCCCGATGGCGAAGGCGTTCTCGGCCGCCTCCTCCGTCCGGCCGCGCCGGACCAGGATGGCGGCGTTGTCGGCGTAGGAGCGGATGGCGGCCAGCGGCTGGTTGATCTCGTGGGCCATGCTGGCGGCGAACTGCCCGAGGGCGGCCAGGCGCCCCGCCTGGGCGAGCTCGCGCCCCAGGCGCTCGCGCTCGGCCTCCGCCCGCTGCCGCTCCTCGATCTCGAGGCGCAGCATCCGGTTGGCGTCGGTGAGCTCCAGGGTCCGCTCCCGGACGCGGGTCTCGAGGGCGTCCCGCTGGGCCGAGGCGCGGGCGAGGCGCGCGCGGTTGCGCCGGCCCCGGCCCGCCAGCGCGGTGAGGCCGAGGCAGGCGAGGCCCGTGACCAGGGCGGCGATGATCCAGGCCTGGACCCGCTCGCGCTCCACGGTGCGGCCCAGGGGCGTCAGGGCGGTGAGCCGCCAGGCGGTCCCGGGGATCGGGGCGTCCAGCCGCAGGGCGGCCCAGGCCGGGCGCGCGCCCTGGCCGACGCGCACGAGATCCTCCGTGCCGGCGACGGGATAGAGCGGCATGTCGTCGAGGGGCGCGTCGCCGAATTCCAGGGCCTCGCGGATGCGCCGCCGCTCGGCCTCGTCGATCCGGCGCAGGGTGGTGAAGCGCCAGGCCGGCTCGCTCGCCACGAGGACGATGCCGCGCGCATCCGCGACGAACACCCCGTCCCCCGCCGCGCGCCAGGCCGCCTCGACGCCGTTGAACTCGATCTTGACCACCACGACGCCGCCGGCGGCGCCGATCCGCCGGGACAGGTAGAGGCCGGCGCGGCCGCTCACGGTGCCGAGGGCGAACTGCGAGCCGGACCCCTCCTGCATCGCCTGCCGGAAATAGGGCCGGAAGGCGTAGTCCCGGCCGAGGAAGCTGCCCCGGCTCCCCGCATTGCTGGCCGCGGCCGTGACGCCGTCCGGCCGGATGACGTAGATCACCGCCGAGTCCGTCGCGGCGGCGACCTCTGCGAGGCGCCGGTTCACGCGGTCGATCAGGTCCGCCGGGGGCGCGGCCTGCGCGGCGGCGGCGATCTCCGGATCCGCCGCCAGGGCCAGGGGCAGGGAGGTCTGCTTCTGCATCTCGGCCGCCAGGACGCCGACCTGCAGCCCCAGCGTCGCCGCGGCCGTGCGGCGCAAATCGGCCAGGGCCCAGCGCTCGGCGATCCCCCCGGCGAGCCAGGCCGCGAGCAGGATCGCGGCGACGCTCGCCAGCAGGACGAGGCTGCGCCGGCTCGGCCCCTGCGACGCGGGGGCCCGGGGCGCGCCGGGCCCCTCCTCCGGCCGGGATCGGGCCGGCTGGGCGCGGGGCCTCATGCCGGTCGGACCCCTGCGATTTCCCGGAAAGGATTTCGCCGCCGCGTCCGGGTTTTCGCAAAGCGATCCTGCGCGCGCCGCGGACTCATCGTGAAAACGATCCCGATTTCAAAGGCTTAACGAAACGTTTCGCCGGCGCTCGCCCTGGCATGCCGGTTGCCATTCCGGAGGGGTAATGCAGCCCTGCGTCGACCGCAGGACTGTCCGCCGCAGGGCCGCCGCCCCCGCCGCCGCACCCCTCCGGGGCGCGGCCGGGGGAGGCCGGACCCCTCGGCGCAAGAGCAAGAGAGCGCGGACGCGGGACGCCGTCCCCGAGCCGCGCCGGCATCGTTCGAGAGACCCACCGGGAGAACGCCATCATGGCCGCTGTACCATCGCCCCTCACCGCGCCCCACGCGCCGCCCCAGCCCAAGCCGATCTACCGGACCCTGTATTTCCAGGTGCTGGTCGCCGTGGCGATCGGCATCGCCCTCGGTCACTTCTACCCGCAGGTCGGCGCGGACATGAAGCCGCTCGGCGACGCCTTCATCAAGCTCGTCAAGATGATCATCGCGCCGGTGATCTTCCTCACCGTGGTGTCCGGCATCGCCGGCATGACCAACCTGGAGAAGGTCGGCCGCGTCGGCGGCAAGGCGCTGATCTACTTCATCACCTTCTCGACCCTGGCGCTGATCGTCGGCCTGATCGTGGCGAACCTCGTCCAGCCGGGCGCGGGCATGCACATCGATCCGAAGTCGCTCGATCCGAAGTCGATCGCGATGTACGCCGACAAGGCCAAGACGCAGACGATCACCGACTTCCTGATGAACATCATCCCGACCACGGCGGTGGGGGCGTTCTCGGGCGGCGAGATCCTCCAGGTGCTGTTCTTCTCGGTGCTGTTCGGCTTCGGGCTCGCCTTCCTGGGCGACCGCGGCAAGCCGGTCCTCGACATCATCAAGGTGCTGTCGGAAGCCATCTTCGGCGTCGTCAACATCATCATGAAGGTCGCCCCCATCGGCGCCTTCGGCGCCATGGCCTTCACCATCGGCAAGTACGGCATCGCCTCGCTCGCCAACCTCGCCTACCTGGTCGGCGCCTTCTACCTGACCTCGGCGATCTTCGTCCTCGGCGTGCTGGGCCTCGTCGCCCGCTACAACGGCTTCTCGATCCTCAAGCTCATCCGCTACATCAAGGAAGAGCTGATGCTGGTGCTCGGCACCTCGTCCTCCGAGTCCGCCCTGCCCTCGCTCCTCGAGAAGATGGAGCGCGCCGGCTGCTCGAAGCCCGTGGTCGGCCTCGTGGTCCCCACCGGCTACTCGTTCAACCTCGACGGCACCAACATCTACATGACGATGGCGGCGCTGTTCATCGCGCAGGCCACGGACACGCCCCTCACCTACGGCGAGCAGGGCCTCCTGCTCCTCGTGGCGATGCTGTCCTCCAAGGGCGCGGCCGGCGTCACCGGCTCGGGGTTCATCACCCTGGCGGCGACCCTCGCGGTGGTGCCCTCGGTGCCGGTCGTCGGCATGGCGCTGATCCTCGGCGTCGACCGCTTCATGTCCGAGTGCCGCGCGCTCACCAACTTCATCGGCAACGCGGTGGCCTGCATCGTGGTCGCCCGCTGGGAGGGCGAGGTCGACGACGTCAAGCTCGCGGCGGCGCTCGGCGGCAACCCGATGCCCCTCGACTCGGAGCTCCCGGCCCTGCAGCCGGCCGAGTGAGGCGACACGGGACCGGGCGCGCGGCGCCCGGTCCTCCTTCGTCAGGTCGAGCGTCGGACCGATCAGGGCCTGGCACCGTGGACAGGATCCGCGACGGCCGGCGTCCCTACACGGCGGGACCGCCTTCCCGCGAGGCCGGGTCGAGCCAGTTGACCACGCGCAGGTCGGCGACGCGTTCGAATTCGCGCAGATTGTCCGTCACCAGGGTTCGATTCAGCGCGAGGGCATGGGCGGCGATCAGCATGTCCATGGCGCCGATCGTCCTGCCCTCGCGCTCCAGCGTCGCTCGGATGGTGCCGTAGGCGTGCGCGCAGTCGGAGGCGTAGGGGACGATCTCGATGTTGCGCAGGGCACGCTCCACCTTGTCACGCAGGAGCGTCGAGCCCTTGCGCTCGACGCCGTAGCGCATCTCGCTCGCCACGATCGCGCTCGTGCAGATGGTGTCCTGGCCGACCCGGGCGATCATGCCCAGGACGGCGCTGTCTCTGCCCGCCCGGATGATCTCGGAGAGGATGTTGGTGTCAAGCAGGTAGCGCTCGCTCATCGCTCCACGGGCTCTGCGGGACGATCCGGGATCGGGTCCATCGCATCGTCCGGCGGCAGAGGTGGCTCATCCTTGAAGGCGGCCAGCAGCCCGATCTCACCCAGAGGCTCGATCTCGAGATTGCCGTTCGGCAGCCGGCGGATGCGCGCGCTCGTGCCGGGAAGCTCGAACCCGCGCGGAATGCGCAGCGCCTGATTGCGGCCGCTCCGGAACAGGCTCGCCGTCTTTCCGTCCATGAAACCCTCCCATGACGATCCCTTGCAGGAACATCCCGGTGGACCGTCGCAGGGGCCTGTGCCGGCGAGCATAGGCCCGTGGCAGGGGGCTGGCCACTGGCGGTCTTCGGTCCGCCGTGCCCGTCGCGGTTCCGAAGGGCCGGCCCGCACCCGCCTCCCCCATCACGGACCTATTCCACCGTGACGGATTTGGCGAGGTTGCGCGGCTGGTCGACGTCTTTGCCCATGAAGACGGCGGTGTGGTAGGCGATCAGCTGGATCGGCACCGCGTAGACGATGGGGGCCACCACCGGGTCGAGGTCGGGCATCGTCACGGTGGCCATGGTGTCGAGGCCGGCCGCGGCCGCGCCCTTGGCGTCGCCGATCAGGATGATGCGCCCGCCGCGGGCGGCCACCTCCTGCATGTTCGACACCGTCTTCTCGAAGATCGCGTCGTGGGGCGCGATCACGATCACCGGCACGCTCTCGTCGATGAGGGCGATGGGGCCGTGCTTGAGTTCACCCGCCGCATAACCTTCCGCGTGGATGTAGCTGATTTCCTTGAGCTTCAGGGCGCCTTCCAGCGCCATCGGGTAACTGGTGCCGCGCCCCAGGTAGAGCACGTCGCGGGCCTTGGCGACCTCGCGGGCCAGCAGCTCGATTTCGCCCTCCAGCTTGGTCGCGTCGGCCATCAGACCCGGCACGGTGATCAGCGCGTCGACGAGGCGGCGCTCCGCCTCGGCGCTTAGGGCGCCGCGGGCCCGGCCCGCCGCGATGGCGAGGCACAGCAGCACGGTGAGCTGGCACGAGAACGCCTTGGTGGAGGCGACGCCGATCTCCGGCCCGGCCAGGGTCGGCACGGTGGCGGAGGCCTCCCGGGCGATGGTGGAGGTCGGCACGTTGACCACCGCCAGGGTGTGCTGGCCCTGCCCCTTGGCGTAGCGCAGGGAGGCCAGGGTGTCGGCGGTCTCGCCCGATTGCGAGATCACGAGGGTGAGCCCGTCCCGGTCCAGCGGCGGCTCGCGGTAGCGCGCCTCCGAGGCGACGTCGATCTCGACGGGCAGGCGCGCCAGGCTCTCGAACCAGTACTTGGCCACGAGGCCGGCATAGTAGGCGGTGCCGCAGGCGGTGATCGAGATCCGCGAGAGCGCGGCGAAGTCGAAGGGCAGGGGTTCGGGCAGGGCCACGCGGCCGTTGGCGAGGTCGACGTAATGGGCCAGCGTCCGGCCCACCACCTCGGGCTGCTCGTGGATCTCCTTGGCCATGAAGTGGCGGTGGTTGCCCTTCTCCACCCGATAGGCCTGGGCGACGATGCGCTGGCGCTCGCGGGTGACGGGCCGTCCGTCCGGGTCGCGGATCTCGGCGCCCGCGCGCGACAGGATCGCCCAGTCGCCCTCGTCGAGATAGGTGATCTCCTGGGTGAAGGGCGCCAGCGCCAGGGCGTCCGAGCCGAGATAGGTCTCGCCCTCGCCGAACCCGATGGCCAGCGGCGCCCCGTGGCGGGCGCCGATGAGGAGGTCGTCGTGGCCGGTGAAGATGAAGCCCAGGGCGAAGGCCCCGTGCAGGCGCGGCAGGCAGGCCGCCACCGCCTCGACCGGCCCCAGGCCCCCCTCCATCGCGTGGCTGACGAGCTGGGCCACCACCTCGGTGTCGGTCTCGCTCTCGAAGCGCACGCCCTGGCCCTGCAGCTCGGCCTTCAGCGCACGAAAATTCTCGATGATGCCGTTGTGCACGACGGCGACGCGCGTCGTGGCGTGCGGATGGGCGTTGGTCTCGTTGGGCCGCCCGTGGGTCGCCCAGCGGGTGTGGCCGATGCCGAGGCTGCCGCCGAGCGGCGCGTCGCGCAGGCGCATCTCCAGGTTGGCGAGCTTGCCCTCGGCGCGCCGGCGCTCCAGGTGCCCCTCCGTCAGGGTGGCGATGCCGGCCGAGTCGTAGCCGCGATATTCGAGCCGGCGCAGGGCTTCCACCAGCTGCCCGGCCACGGCGTCCCGTCCGACGATGCCAACGATTCCGCACATGGGTCTGGGTCTCTCAGGTGTTTCTCAGATGCCCGGCGCGAGGCCCGGACGCGGTCGCATGCGTCCGGGCTTGTACCGGATCGGGACAGGGGCGCGCCAGCCGCGTGACCCGGCGGGCCGCCAAGCCTGCTTCGGAGCCGGCCAAGCCCGCTTCGGTCAGCCAAGCCCGCCTCGGCCAGCCAAGCCCGCTTCGGAGCCTGCGCCGACAATCCTGAACGCGGGCTTTCAGCACACGCCCGCGTCGGCCTCACGGCTTCGGTTTCGTGGCCCGCGCCGCCTTCTCCGCCTGCAGGGCCGCGCGCTTGCCCGGCGCCCAGCCGGCCAGGTTGCGCTGGCGACCGCGCGACACCGCCAGGGCGTCGTCCGGCACGTCCCCGGCGATCACCGAGCCGGCGCCCACGATGGCGCCCGCGCCGACGCGGACGGGCGCCACCAGGGCGGTGTTCGAGCCGATGAAGGCCCCCGCCCCGATCTGCGTCCGGTGCTTGTTCACCCCGTCGTAGTTGCAGGTGATGGTGCCGGCCCCGAGATTGGCCCCCGCCCCGACCTCGGCGTCGCCCACGTAGGTCAGGTGGTTCGCCTTGGCGCCGGCGCCCATCCGGGCGTTCTTCACCTCGACGAAGTTGCCGATGCGGGCGCCGGTCTCCAGCACCGCCCCCGGGCGCAGGCGGGCATAGGGGCCGATCTGGACGCCGGGCTCAAGCGTGGCGCCCTCCAGATGCGAGAAGCTGTGCACCACGCAGGCCTCGCCCACCGTCACATGGGGCCCGAACACCACGTGAGGTTCCACCACAACGTCCCGTCCCAACACCGTGTCGATGCTGAAGAAAACCGTCTCCGGCGCGATCAGGGTTGCCCCCGCCGCCATGGCCGCCCGGCGCAGGCGCCCCTGGATCTCGGCCTCGGCCACGGAGAGCTGGATCCGGTCGTTGACCCCCTGCGCCTCGGCCTCCGACACCGGCACCACCGCGACGGGCAGGCCGTCCGCCACCGCCAGGGCGACGGCGTCGGGCAGGTAGTATTCGCCCGCCGCGTTGGCGTTGCCGATGCGGGTGAGGAGGGGCAGCGCATGGGGGCCCGACAGGGCCATCAGGCCGGCATTGCACAGGGTGACGGCGCGCTCGGCCGCGCTCGCGTCCTTCTCCTCGCGGATCGCCAGGACGCGGTCCCCCTCCGTCAGCACCCGGCCGTAGCCGGTGGGATTCGGGCTCTCGAAGGCCAGCACCGCCACGGCCGCGCCCTGCGCCAGGGGCGCGCGCAGGCGCGCGAGGGTGTCGGCGGTGATCAGCGGCGTGTCGCCGAAGGCGATCACCACGTCGTCGTCGCCCGCCTCCAGGGCGGCACGGGCGGCCAGCACCGCGTGCGCGGTGCCGAGGCGCTCGGCCTGGGGGTAGACCGCCGCGCCGGGCGCCAGGGCGGCGATCTCGCGGGCGACCGCGTCCTGGCCCGGCTCCGCCACCACGGCGATGCGGGTCGCCCCGGCCCCCTGCGCGGCGGCCAGCACGTGCCCGAGCAGGGTCCGGCCGGCGACCCGGTGCAGCACCTTGGGCAGGTCCGAGCGCATCCGCGTGCCCTTGCCGGCGGCGAGCACGATGGCGGTGAGGCTGCGGTCTGCGTTCCTGGTCATCTGATCCGTCATCGAGGGTTCCGCCGCGGGTCGCGCTGTCGCTCGGGTCAAGCTGGTGCCCGGGTCAAGCTGGTGCTCTTGCGGGTGCTCTTGCGCGGGCTAAAGCGCCGATGGGGCTGTTTCAAGTCCGGGCTCGAACGGCATGGGCTTCATCGGTCCGGACCTCGTGCAGGGTCTCCGGCAGTATCGGTCGGGTCACAGGACCTGTCGGGCAAGCTTTGGCCCGGCCCGGACCGAACGGAAACGCGCCCTTCGGCGTTGACCGGCGCGGTTCGGGAGGGCTTAACCCCCGGTTCAGGCCCCGGCATGGTAGACACGACCGACGCTCGACCTCCGCGAGCCCCCCACATCGACGCCCTCGCCTTTCTCCGCGCGCCCCCGCCGACCCCACGGACCTGATGACGCCGCCGAACCCGGATTTCCTCGACGCCCCGTCCGCCAGCGGCCCGACCCGCTGCACCGGCCCGAGCCGCCGCACCGTCCTCCGGCAGGCCGGCCTCGCGACGCTTGCCGGCGGTCTCGCGGCCCTGCCGGGGGCCGCCGCCGCCGACGAGGCCCCCGCCCTGCCCGCCGACGGCACGCCGTTCCAGCCGGGCCTCGTCACCGATCTCGCCCGGGCCCTGGCCAGGCGCCCCTACGCGGCCCCCCGCATCGACGACCTGCCGGACGCCCTGACGGGCCTCAACCGCGAGCAGTACGCCGCCATCCGCACCCGGCCCGGCAGCGCGGTCTGGGCCGAGGCGGGCTTGGGCTTCACCCTGGAGCCCCTGCATCGCGGCTCGGTCTTCCGCTCCCGCGTGGCGCTGGCCCTGGTGGAGGAGGGCACCGTGCGCGCCCTGCCCTACGATCCGGCCCGGTTCGAGACGGAGGGCGTCGCCCTCCCGGCCTTCAAGGACGACCCCGGCTATTCGGGCTTCCGCATCCGCGCCCGCTTCCGCGGCGGGGAGCTCAGCGACTTCGCGATGGTCCAGGGGGCGTCGTTCTTCCGCCTCCTGGCCACCGGCCAGGGCTTCGGCGTCACGGCCCGGGCCCTGACCCTGCGCCCGGCCGACGCGAAGGGCGAGGAATTCCCCGAATTCCGCGCGATCTGGATCGAGCGGCCCGGCCCCGGCGGCCCCCTCGTCCTGCACGCCCTGGTGGATTCGCCCTCCGCCGCGGCGGCCCTGCGCATGAGCCTGCGCCCCGGCGACGCCTCCCTCTGCGACGTCGAGGGCACGGTCTTCGCCCGCGCGGCCATCGACCATCTGGGCCTCGGCGGCATGACCACGAGCTACCTGTTCGGCCCCCACGACCGGCGCGGGGCGGACGACGCCCGCGCGGGCGCCTCCGCCAGCGGCGGCCTGCAGATCCGCACCGGCGCCGGCGAGGCGATCTGGCGCCCGGTGCGCAATCCCCAGACCCTGCAGATCTCCTCCTTCCTCGACGAGAACCCGAAGGGCTTCGGCCTGATGCAGCGGGCGCGGGACTACGCCGCCTTCCAGGACGACGTGCAGCACTGGGAATGGCGCCCCTCCCTCTGGCTCGAGCCCCTCGGCGCCTGGGGCCCGGGGGCGGTGACCCTGCTGGAGATCCCGAGCGATTCCGAGTTCAACGAGAACGTGCTCGCCTATTGGCGCCCCAAGGCGACCCTGGCGGCCGGGGCCGAGATGCCCTTCAGCTACCGCCAGCACTGGTGCTGGCAGCCCCCCGAGCCGCCGAAGGTCGCCCTGGTCTCGGGCACGCGCAGCGGGCGCGGCGGCGACAACCGCCGCCTGTTCCTGGTGGATTTCACCGGCGCGGGCATCGCCGCCCCCGGGGACCTCCAGACCCAGCTCGGCGCGGCCTCCGGGGCGATCCCGTCGAGCACCCTCTACCGCTACCCCGAGCGCGACACCCTGCGGGTGGCCTTCGAGCTCGACCCGAAGGGCGAAAAGTCCTGCGAGCTGCGGCTCAACCTGCAGCGCGGCGGCATCCCCCTCACCGAAACCTGGCTCTACCGTTGGACCCCGTGACCGCATCCCCCCTCTCCCCCGACGCGGCGGCTCCGGCCGCCGCGGCCCGTCCCGTGGATCCGGCCGCCCCGGCCCGTCCGGCCCCCCGGCCCTTCGCCGCCGCGATGCCCCCCGAGGCGCCGCTGCCGATGCCCGTGCAGGGCCTGGAGCATTGGGACCCGGCCGACGGCCACCGCCCGGCCGCGCGCCACGCCCAGCCCTGGCTCGCCCGCGCCTTCGTCTTCGGCGGGGCGGCGCTGCTCACCGCCTACGGCGCGATGCAGATGTACGAGGTGGTGGCGGTCTCGGGCGGCACCACGGCGCTGCAATACGTGCTGCTCGCCCTCTTCACCCTGAACTTCTCCTGGATCGCGCTGGCCTTCACCGGCGCGATCCTGGGCTTCCTCGTCCTTCTGCGCCGCGGAACGACCCCGGCCCTGCCGGCGCGTCTGGCCACCCGCACCGCGGTGGTGATGCCGGTCTACAACGAGGCCACCGCGCGCACCTTCGCGGCCATCGAGGCGATGCGCGCCGAGATCGACGCCACGGTCCTGGGCGAGGCCTTCGACTACTTCGTCCTGTCGGATTCGACCCAGGGCGACGCCTGGATCGCCGAGGAGCGCGCCTTCCTCGAGCTCCGGGCCCGCTGGGGCGGCGCACGGGCGCGGCTGTACTACCGCCATCGCGCCAAGAACCACCACCGCAAGGCCGGCAACATCGGTGACTTCGTCTCCCGCTGGGGGGGCGCCTACGACCACATGCTGGTCCTCGACGCCGACAGCCTGATGACCGGCTCCTGCGTGGTGCATCTGGCCGCCGCCATGGAGGCGGACCCGGATGCCGGCATCATCCAGTCGCTGCCGCTCATCATCAACCGCAACACCCTGTTCGCCCGGGTCCAGCAATTCGCCGCGCGGATCTACGGGCCGGTGATCGCCACGGGCCTCTCCGTCTGGTCGGGCCGCGACGGCAACTACTGGGGCCACAACGCCATCATCCGCACCCGCGCCTTCGCGGCGGCCTGCGGCCTGCCCGACCTGAAGGGCAAGCCGCCCTTCGGCGGGCACGTGCTCAGCCACGACTTCGTGGAGGCGGCCCTGATCCGGCGGGCCGGCTGGAGCGTGACCATGCTGCCGGCGCTGCCCGGCTCCTACGAGGAGAGCCCGCCCTCGCTCATCGACGTGGCGGTGCGCGACCGGCGCTGGGCGCAAGGGAACCTCCAGCACAGCCGCATCATCGGCACGGCGGGGCTTGCCCTCGCCTCCCGCCAGCACTTCGCCACCGGCATCGCCGGCTACGTCGCCTCGCCCCTGTGGCTGGCCCAGCTCGTGGTCGGTATCGCCCTGGTGCTCCAGACCGCCTATGTGCGGCCGGAATACTTCACCTCCGAGTTCGGCCTCTACCCGGTCTGGCCGCGCTTCGATCCCGTGCGCGCGCTCCAGCTCTTCGGCCTGACCATGGGCATCCTGCTGGCGCCGAAGTTTCTGGGACTGGGCCTCGCGCTGATCGACGGACCCGTGCGCCGGGCCTGCGGCGGCGCGGTCCGCCTCGTGCTGTCGAGCCTGATCGAGATCCTGCTCTCGGCCCTGATCGCCCCGATCGCGATGCTGATCCAGTCGGGCTCGGTGTTCCAGATCCTGCTCGGGCGCGACACCGGCTGGAACCCGCAGCGGCGCGACGACGGCTCGATCCCCTGGTCCGACATCGTGCGCCGCCACCGCTGGCACATGGCGCTCGGCCTGGTCACGGGGGTGGCGGCCTTCGCCATCGCCACCTCGCTGTTCCTGTGGATGTCGCCCACCATCCTGGGCCTCGTCCTGGCGATTCCCATCTCCTGGGCGAGCGGCCAGCTCGGCCTCGGGCTGGCCCTGCGGCGCCTCGGCCTGCTGATGACCCCGGAGGAGCGTGACCCCCCCGCCATCGCCGTGCAGGCCGGGGCCCTGAGCCGGCGCAACGCCGAGGCGGGCCTCGACGACGCGGATGCGCTCAGTGCCCTCCACGCCGATGCGGACCTCGCCGCAGCCCACGCGGCGATGCTGCCCGAGACCGCCCCCCGCCCGCGCGGGGCCATCGACCCCGACCGGGCGCTGGCCCAGGCCAAGGTGGTGGAGGCGGAGGGCATCGCCGAGGCCCGGGCCTGGCTGACGCCGAAGGAGCGCATGGCCCTCCTGCACGACCGCGCCCTCCTCGACCGCCTCACCCGCCTGGCACCCTGAGCCCGCGCCGTCCGGCCTGACCGCACCGCGGCGCCGGCGGTGACGCGCCGCCGCCGGGCCCGGACGAGGTTTCCCGTTTCAATCCCGGCCTCTCGTCACCGCGGCCGGCCCCCACGCCTTTGCTGCTGGAATACCAAGTGGCAGGATACGGCGTTCCACCCAGGAACACCGAGGAACACCTTCACCCGCCCGGCCCAGCCGCGGCGGGTTTTTCGGGCGTGGACGATGGCGGCGGCGACAGGGGTATCGGGGCGGACGGGCGACGCGCCGATCGCGCCGAAGCCCTCGGGCGACCGGGCTTGCGCCATCCCGCTCCACCGGGCGGCGCAAGGGCGGGCCCCGCGGCGACGGTTGACGCCGCCCCGCGGGCAGCCATAGACAGGATCGCCGGTTCGAACGAGGGCGAACAGAAGCGGCGGGTCCGGGCCCGGTGCTTCCGCGGAGGCGAAGTCTCTCGCTCCCGCATGGGCTTGGAAGGGTGGCCGAGTGGTTTAAGGCAGCGGTCTTGAAAACCGCCGTAGGCGCAAGTCTACCGTGGGTTCGAATCCCACCCCTTCCGCCAAAGTATCCACTCGATGCACTCGACCGAGACCAATCGGCGTGGTTCACGACCGATAGGCCCATTGGCGCAGTCCGAGAGACCGGATCGTCCAGGGCTGTGCGATCAGCTTGTTCCAAGCCTCGCAGCGGTGATCGGGAATATCCACGCAGGAGGCGAAGACCCTGTCGCCGAGCCGGTTCTCGCGCAGGACCTGCCAGACCTTCTCGACCGGGGCGAGTTCGGGGGCATGAGACGGCAACGTCGGCAAGGCGATGGTGTCGGGCGCCACGAGGTCGGCGGCGACGTGCCGGCCGGTTCCCTCAAGGATCGGGACAGCGTGAGCGCCGGGATCGACGGCGCGACGGATCTCGGCCCGATGCGCGGTCATGGCCGGCCTGGCGCAGCGGAACAGGACGAGGCTGGCGCCCTCGCCTTTCTCCGGGCAGACCGCCCCGAAGATGCCGGCGGAAGCCGTGCGCCGATCCTTCGGAGCTGCGGGCCGGCTGCCCTGGCGTGCCCAGCGCCGCGGGGTCGGGTTCTTCTGGCCGAGGTGGGCCTCGTCCTGCCACCGGAGTTCGACCGACGCTCTTCTCGTCGAGGCTGATCCCAAAGCGCTCGAACAGCCAGGCGGCCGAGTCTTTCCGCCGCCAGCGCACCACGCCGTGCGGCTGCAGGTTCGGCCCTTCCTCGATGACAGCCGCCAGGGCGTGTCGCCGCGCATCGTCGCGCGTGGGCCGTGGGCCGGGCTTCCTGCGCTCGATCAAACCATCCGGCCCAGCCGTGTCGAAGGCCAGCCCCCAGTCGCGCACCCTCTGCAGGCCGACCGCGCCGATCCGCGCAAGCCCGGGTGCGGCTTTCGCCCTCGTCGATCGCGGCCCGCGCTCGAAGGCGCCGGCTCTGACCGGCATCGCGGCTCGTCCGCGCCCGGCGTCGTCGGGCATCGGCACCAGTCCGCGCGCAGGTCCACGGCCTTCGACAGGGCAAACCTCCTGGCTCGCCGGATCGGATCACGCCCGACGCGCGCGCGTAGAACCCGTGCGTCCTCAGCCGTACCGATGGGTATCAGACGGCCTGGACCAGCAGATCGATGAAGCGCCGGACCTTCGGCGCGAGATGGCGGCGGCTGGGATAGATGAGGCTGATCGGCACCGGCGGGGCGCCATGGTCCGTCAACAGCGCGACGAGCCGTCCTTCGGCGAGATCCCGTTCGACGACATAGCCGGGCAGGAACGCCAGCCCCGCCCCGGAGACCGCCGCGTCGCGGAGCGCTTCGCCGCTGTCGAGCGACAGGCGGGCGCGGGGGGTGACGGCGACGGTCCTGCCCTCGACGGTGAAGCGCCACGGGCGCCTCTGCCCGGCGCCGATGTAATTCAGGCAGTCGTGCCCCGCCAGATCGTCGGGATGCCGCGGCGCCGGATGCGTGGACAGATAGGCAGGGCTCGCGACGACCCGATCGTGCTGCTGGGTCAGGGTTCGGGTGATGAGGCGGCTGGTCTCGCGGGGCTCGCCGATCCGAATCGCCAGGTCGATCCCGTCCTCGATGAGGTCGCCGATCCGGTCGGTGAAGCTCGCCTCGGCCTTCAGCCGGGGCCAGCGGGCCAGGAAATCGTTGAGCAGCGGCAGGATCACGACGCGTCCGAACGTCATCGGCGCGGTCATGCGGAACAGACCCTGCGGCTCCCCGCCGCCATCGGACATCGACGACTCCGCCGCTTCGAGGTCGGCCAGGATCGGCGTGCAGCGATCGAGGAACACGCGGCCGTCGTCGGTCAGCCCCAGGCTGCGCGTCGTCCGGTGGAACAGGCGGACGCCGAGGCGATCCTCGAGGCGGGCGACGCTCTTGGCGATGCCCGACCGCGTCATCGCGCGCGCACGGGCCGCGCCGACGAAGCTGCCCGCCTCGGCGGCCGCCACGAAGGCGACGATGTCGTTGATGTTGCCCGGTGCCATGCGGCGCCGCCGCTCCCTCGCAGTGTCGACGTCCCGTCGCCAATCACCGGACTATATCGGGGACGTGAACGGATCAACGCCATCGGGAGCCAGCGCCATGACCCTCAACCCCACCGTGATTCATCGCCTCGACCGATGGGCCGCGAGCCTGCGGGACCTCGCCCCCGTCCTCCGCGGCGAGACCGCGTCCGTGACGATCGACGACATCCGGCGGTCGTACGTCCGCACGATGGCCGAGCATCCGACGCCGGCCGACATGCGGATCGAACAGGTCGACATGGGCGGCGTGCCGGCGACCCTCGTCACCCCGCCGGAGGTCGCGGGCGACCGCGTGCTCTTCTACATCCACGGCGGGGCGTACATCGTCGGCGGGCCGGACGGCTATCACGGGCTGGCCGCGGCGTTCGCCAGGGCGTTGAAGGCGCGCGTCTACCTGCCCGATTACCGGCTGGCGCCGGAGCATCCGTTCCCCGTTCCGATCGAGGATACGTTCGCGGCCTACCGCTGGCTGATCGAGCAGGGGCAGGACCCGGCATCGGTGACGTTCGCGGGAGATTCGGCCGGCGGGGCGATGGTCGTCTCGGTGATGGTCATGGCGCGCAACGCCGGCGTGGCGCTTCCGGCCGGCGGTGCGGCGCTCTCGCCCTGGGCGAACCTCGAGCACACCGGCGCGTCGATGACCAATCGCGAAGGCCTCGACAGGCTGAACACCAAGGCCGGCCTCGACCTGATGGCCAGGACCTTCCTGGGCGGCGCGCTGCCGAACAGCCCCGAGGCATCGCCGGTCTTCGCCGATGTCCGCGGGCTGCCGCCGATCCTGGTGCAGATCGGCGAAGGCGAACTGATGCTGAGCGACGCCATCCGGCTCGCGGCGCATCTCGGCGAGAACCGGGTCCGCGCCTCGCTGGAGGTCTGGCCGGGGATGTTCCACGTCTGGCACATGTTCCATGCCGAACTGGCCGAAGGGCGCGAGGCGATCGCCACCGCGGCGGCGTTCCTGGATCGGGCCGTGACGGCGGCCTGCGCCGGTTCGGGGGATCGCGGCACGCCGTGACGGTCTGTTCACCACACCCGACGAAGCCGCCGCGGCGGCGCGAGGAGCCACCGCACTGCAACAAAGTCGAAAGGGATCGATCCTATCCACCCCCTCTTAACGATGAGGGCAAGGGCGATGGGCGCGAAGGTGCTCCTGGCACTGACGGTGGTGGTCTACCTGACGACCGGGTCCGCTCCGCGGATGCGCGAGGTTCGCAACCCGGATGCCGAGGTGAGCGGCGGGCGGGTCGCCGCTCACCTGAAGCGGAATACCCTGTAGGGCCGTCGGTGCGGGACGCGCCGTGCGCGCCGCGATCCGGATGGCGGTCGACCCGACCCGTTCGTCGATCGCGGCCGAAACGAGAAGGGCCAGCCCGAAGGCTGGCCCTTGGTGGGATGCGGTGCGGGCCGCTTACTCGGCCGCCGACATCTCGGGCGTGAAGTGGCCGCACCAGTCGCTGGTGGCGACCACCGGCCAGAGGCCCTTCGACTCGGGGGCGGGCTGGGTCACGGGCGGGTTGTAGCGGCACAGGCCCTCTTCGCCGGCCGCCTGGGCGCCGTTCACCTTGTGCTCGTCGAAGAACTTGCAGCTGTCGCAATGCGCGTGGCCGGCCATGGGAGCTCCTTGGGATCTGCGCGGCGGCGAAGGCCGCGCTCAGTTGCGAATTAGATTAATTCCAATCTGTCTGTCAACGGCTGGGCCGGGCGCCGGTTCCGACTCGGCAGGCGGGGACCGTCTCGGCGACCGGGACGCCGCGTGCGGACGTCCCGGTCGCCCCGTCAGTGCTCGGTGCCCGGCATGTTCTCCCGCGGCGTGCCGCCGTGATCGCGCACGAAGCTCGATCGCTTCGGGTCGTTCTTCAGGTCGGCGACCTGCTTGCGGGCCCCGAGGGCGAGGAAGCCGATGCCGCCGAGGGTTCCCAGGGCGAGGATCAGAAGTGGATAGCCGGCGCTCATCCGTCACACTCCGTTTGACCCCGTTCGGACGTTTGGGGCGAGTCTGCATAATGCTGCAAGATGGGCGGAGGTTGCGCAGGAAATTTCCGAATCATAGCGGGCCGGTCGGCGTTCGACGGCGCCGGCGGTGTTCGGATGCGGGATCCTGTCCCCGTCGCGTCCGGGGCGGACCTTCACAACTCCCGGGGCTCGCCGGGGAGGCTTGGCCCGAAAGGCCTCGGGGTCGCGGGCTCTTCCCCGCTTCCGATCTCCCCGTGCGGCCGCGGACGGGCCGCCGCGTCCCACAGCCAGGATGTGGCGAGATAGGAGATTTCCACCGCCGCCAGCATCAGCACGGCATGGCCCAGCACGGAGGCCGGGTCCCTTTGGTTGAGGGCGCCTTCGAGTCCGATGGCCACCGCCAGGAGCGCGACGATCGCCAGCAGGCCCGAGATCCGGAACGCGCGGCTGGCCACGGCGCCCAGGAGAAGGAAGGACAGGTACAACATGGCGTCCCCGAGGGTTGGGCCCGTTCAGACTACCTACGGTTCGCGAAGGTACAAGTTCCACCAATAGGCTAGTTTGTGCTCCGCGGTATTACCCGTGCATTGCAAAAAAGCAGGATGGCAAAAGTGTTGTCGGGTCGAGATCGGTGCGGATCAGGAAGAGATGTCGGCGGATAGTGGCATCGAGACCGATCGCGAGGCCCGTCGCGACGCCGGGGGCGCTGGACGCCCCTCCGGGCCGAGGCGCGCCGCGCGTCGGCGCCCATGTCCGGGTGGGACGGGACGTGGTAGAGGCGAAGGCCGCAAGGCTCCCCCGGACCCAAGCCCCCGCCCCGGAACAATCGATGCCCCGCCTCCCCCACGCCGCCCTCCGCCTCGCGCTCGTCGCGCTTCCCCTGGGCGCGCTTCCGTTGGGCGTGGTCCCCTTGGGGCTGACCGGCCCGGCCGCGGCGCAGAGCCCCGCGAAGGATTACCTGTTCCAGGAACAGCGCTTCAGCCGGGCTTGCCGGCCGCCGCTCAAGTACGCCGCCGGCGCCTGCGTCCGGCGCTGCCCGGCGGGCTTCGAGGATATGGGCCGCACCTGTCGGCAGAGGAGCATGCGGGGGGGCGCCGGCGGGCGCTGACGACTTCTTCCATGAGGACTTCCCCCAGGACGCCGCCGCCCGGCGGTCCTGCCCGCGCAGGCTTTGCGTGCGCGGGCCACCTCTTGCCATCCCGCCCTTGCCATCCCGCCCTTGCCATCCCGGCGCCCTTGCGTGCATATGAGAACAGAGAGTGAACTCGAGCGCGTCCCGGCGCGCGGCGACGGGGGAGTCAGAGCAGCATGGCCCGCTACCGCTTCCACTGCACCAACGGCCGCGAATGCATCTTCGATGCCGTGGGCAACGACATCCGGGCGCCCCATCGGCTGATGCGCCGGGCCGAGGCGGTGGCGCGGGACGTGATGCGCAGCCTCGGCGCGGGAGGAGACTGGGCGGAGTGGCACGTGACCGTCCACGACCTGCGCGGCCGGCGCGTCCTCGTCCGGCCCTTCCTGTCCGTCGATCCTCCGGCGCAGGGCCGGGACCGGCCCGCACGGACGGCGCGGCGGGCCCGCGACGGGGACGGCCTCGGGCAGGCCGCCTGAGCCCCGCGCGCGCGATCCCCTTCCAGCCCGTGTGCCCCATCCCATGTCCCCTGCCCCGCCCGGCCGCACGCTGTTCTTCTTCGAGAAGCCGTCGGCGATGCGTCAGCTCCAGCGCTACTTCCGCTCGCCCGGCACCGTCTGCGTCGCGGCCGAGGGGCACCTGCTCGCCGCCGAGGAGCCGGGCCGGATCCGGCCGGACTGGAAGGTCTGGCAGTTCGAGGCCCTGCCGATCGTCCTCGACACCCTGCCGGTGATCTGCGGCACCAACCGGTCCGGCCAGTCGCATGCGGGCAAGCTCGCGGCGATCGGCCAGGCCCTGCGGGGCGTCGAGCGCGTCATCATCGCCACCGATCCGGGGCGGGAGGGGTCGATGATCGCCTGGGAGGTGCTGGAGCATCTCGGCTGGCGCGGCCGGGTCGACCGCCTCAAGCTCGGCGCCCTCGACGACGTCTCCGTCCGGCGGGCCTTCGCCATGCTGGCCCGGGAGCCGGAATCCGGCGAGCGGGACTACGCCGCCTACCTGGAGGCGCTGTGCCGGCAATACGAGGATTACCATCTCGGCCTCAACGGCACGCGCGCGATCTCCCTGCGCCTGCGGCCGCCCGCCTTCCGCGAGCCCTGGCGCTTCGGCGGGGTGCAGACGCCCACGCTCGCCATCCTGGCGGACCTCGAGGCGCGCATCCGGGCCTTCGTCCCGCAGGACTTCTTCAAGGTGGCGCTGCACGCCGAGACCGGCACGGGAGCGGCCCTGACCCTGTGGCACCTCCCCAAGGAGCGGATCTTCGAACGCGCCGCGGCCGAGACCATCCGGGCGGCGGCGACCGCGTGGTCCGGGCCCCTCGGGGTGACGCAGCGGGACGTCCGCCGGGCGCCGCCGCGCCTGTTCTCGAAGGACACCCTGGCCCGCCGCTGCGCCAAGCGCTTCGGCTGGGACCCCCAGCACACGGCGCGGCTCGCGCAGGATCTCTACGACCAGGGCTATCTCAGCTATCCGCGCACCGAGTCGGATGCCCTGCCCGAGGGGCAGGCCGGGGATGCGGGCGCGGTGCTGGCCGCCATCGCTTCCGTGCTGCCGGACCTCGGCGCCCTGCTGACCGCGGCGCCGCCCGTCATCCGGCGCGGGGCGCGGGGGCACTACGTCAAGGATCCGGGCGAGCACCACGCCATCGTGCCCCTGCGCAAGGTGCCGGAGCCCGGGCGCCTCGCGGCGGACCTCGCCCGCCTCTGGGAACTCGTCGCCAAGGCCTATGGCGCCGCGCACCTGCCCGACGGCATCGATGCGCGCACCGAGGTCGTGGCCGAGGTGGCGACGCCCCTCGGCGCGAAGCGCTTCGCGGTCGGCGGGCGCGTCGTGCGCGCGCCGGGCTGGCGCGCCCTCTACGGGGCGGAGGCCGAGATCGAGGCCGATCCCGTTCCGGGCAAGGCCCGGCCCGAGGACGAGGCCCGCGCCACCCGCCTGCCCGCCTTGCGCGACGGGGAGGCGGCCAGGGCCGCCGGTGCCGAGATCGTCGAGGCCGTGACCGAGCCGCCCCGCCGGATCACCCGGGGCGAGCTTCCCGTGGTGATGGGCCGCCTGATCGACCAGGTGGACGATCCGGCGGCGAAGCGGGCCCTGGAGAACCCCGTCAATCCGAACGAGCCGAAGGGGCTCGGCACGGCCGCGACCCGGGACACCATCCTGCCCAAGCTCCTGAAGAGCCACTACCTCGCCCTCGGGGACGGCAAGGACCCGGCCCTCACGGTGACCGAGGTGGGGCTCGCCTTCATCGCGGCGGTGCGGCGGGTGTTTCCGGCCTATGGCGACCCGGTGGGCCGGGCGTCGTTCGAGGCGGAGCTCGCCGAGATCGGCCGGGCGCCCACCCGGGTCGAGGCGCGGGCGCGGGCCGAGGCCTTCCGGCAGCGCACCCGCACCCGCCTCGACGGCCTGATCGCCGCCATCGCGCAGGCGGAGGTGGTCAGCCTGGACCCGAGCCTGATCCCGCCGTCGCGGGGACGCGGAGCCGCGGGCGGCGGCGATCGTCCGCCCACGCCGGCCATGGTCGCCTTCGCGGTGGCGCTGGCGGCCCGCAAGGGCATCCCGCTGCCCCGCGGCTGCAAGAGCAGCCTCGCCCGCTGCCGGGCCTTCCTGGATGCCGAGGCCGGTCCCGCCGCGTCACGAACGGCGGCGCCGGGCGCGGCCGGCGGGCCGCGTGCCCCCAGCGCGGCGATGCTGCGCTATGCCCGGACCCTGGCGGCGGAGCGCGGCCTGGACTGCCCGCCCGAGGTCGAGACGCAGTTCGAGGCCTGCCGCCGGTTCCTCGACGCCCAGGCGGCGCCGACGCGGACGGGGCCGACCGCGCGCCAGGCGAGGCCGGGGCCGGTCAAGCCGACGCCCGGCGGGGCGGCCGGCCGGGGCATCGCGAAGGCTGCCGGCAAGGAGGCCGGCCGGGGGATCGCGAAGGAGGCCGGCACGGCGGCGGGGCGGCCGCGCCGGAGGACGGCCGGTCGCGGCGCCGGCTGATCGGGACCCGGCTGCGGGCCCGGGTTCAGGTGGCGGCCGGACGGCCGCGCAGGAGGCCGCCGAAGCTGTGGAACGGCAGCCAGAGGAGCTTCAGGAACGCCCGGATCGTCAGGACGGCGGCGACGGTGAAGAGCGCCAGCAGCGTTTTGATCATGGGAGAGACTCCTTGTGCATGGTCGTGGCCGCTGCGTGATCCAGGGCCCCGACCCGCCCCACTGGGCTCGGAGAAACGGGCGGGATTATGGAGGCGCCGCCGAATTCGGGACTCATCGGCGAGGCCTCCCTCCGGTCCGCCGGCCGCGCGCCGGTGCCGGAGGAACGGCGGCACGCTGCGACCGGAATGGTTAACAAAACATGGTGGCCGGGATGCCGAGCCCCGCACGGGGCGGCGGAGACCAAGGGGGCGACGAAGACCTGCGGCGTCCCGCCCGGAACGAGCGTCACGGGGATCGCCTATCCTGCGTCCGGCAGGCCGGATCGCGCCGGGCCCGGCCCCGGCACGGGCCTGGCAAGACCGAGTCGGCAACACCCGCCCGGGCAACGTCGCCTGGGCAACACGGCCCCGCGAGGGGGGCCGCGCGACCGGCGCTGCGGAGCGAGACCCGACCATGACGAACCGACGCTGCATCCTTCTCGGCGCCCGCGTGCAGGAGGGCGCCGGCCGCCTCGGCTGCGACATGGGGCCGAGCGCCTACCGGGCCGCGGGCCTCGCCGAGACCCTCGGGGGCCTCGGCCTCTCCATCGTCGATGCGGGCGACCTCGCGCCGGCCCTCGCCGAGGAGCGGGCCCATCCCAACGGGGCCCTGCGCCACCTCGGCGCCTTCGCGGCCTGGACCGAGGCCCTGGCCGAGGCCGCCTACCGGCACAGCGCCGAGGGCCTCCCGATCTTCCTCGGCGGCGATCACAGCCTGTCGGCCGGAACCCTGTCGGGGCTCGGGCGCCGCGCGGCGCAGGAGGGGCGGCCTCTGTTCGTGCTCTGGCTGGATGCGCACGCGGATTTCCACACCCTCGACACCACCACGAGCGGCAACCTCCACGGCGTCCCCCTCGCCTACGCCACCGGCCGGCGCGGCTTTTCCGGCTACCTGCCGGCCCCCGCCGCCCCGATCGACCCCCGCAACGTCTGCCTGATGGGCACCCGCAGCCTCGACCCGGCGGAGCGCGTGGCGGTGCTCGAGGCCGGCGTGCTCATCCACGACATGCGCAGCATCGACGAGGTCGGCGTCGTCGCCCCCCTGCGGGCCTTCCTCGGGCAGGTCGCCGCGGCCGGCGGGCGGCTGCATGTCAGCCTCGACGTGGATTTCCTGGACCCCGGCATCGCGCCGGGGGTCGGCACCACGGTGCCGGGGGGCGCGACCTTCCGCGAGGCGCACCAGATCATGGAGATGCTCCACGATTCCCGCCTGGTCGGCAGCCTCGACCTCGTCGAGCTCAACCCGTTCCTCGACGAGCGCGGACGCACGGCCCTCCTCATGGTGGATCTCGCCGCCAGCCTGATGGGCCGGACCGTGCTCGACCGGCCGACGCAGAGCTACTGAGGCGTCCCGCCGCCTCCCGCCGGGGCGCCGGCCGCGTCCCGGGCGGCCCCCCCCAGTCCCCACCGGACACCGACCGTCTGATCCCTTCGGGAGGGCGGATCCGGGCTTCGCTCGAGCGCCGCGCAGGCTCGCCGATACGGCCACCGCTGCGATCGAGCGGAGCCCGTATCAGGGGGGTGTTTGGGTGCGTGGAGCCTCCAGGCCGAGCAGCTGCGCGACCGCGCCCCCCGATCCGCCGATCAGGTCCGCCAGCGTGACCTGGTCGAGCACCGCCAGGAAGGCGTTCAGGGCATCCCCGAGAACCTGCTGCAGGCGGCAGCTCGGGGTCAGGACGCAGGCGGCCCCGGAGAAGCACGCCACCAGGGCGAAATCCTCCTCCGTCGCCCGGACGACCGTGCCGAGGCAGATCTCGGCCGCGGGCCGCCCGAGGCGGAGACCGCCGCCACGGCCGCGCATGGTCCGGATCAGCCCGAGCTGACCCAGCTTGTGCACCACCTTGGTGAGATGGCTCTCCGAGATGCGATAGGCGCGGGCGATCTCCGCCGTGGAACTCCGCCGCTCGCCGTTGACCCCGAGGTAGATCAGGGTGCGGAGGGCATAATCGGTGTGGAGCGTGAGGCGCATGGCGTTCACTCGGACGCGTGAGAGCGAGTCCGTGACGCACCGGCCCCGCGCGGGCCGCCTGGCAGGGGGCGCTTCCCGCGCGCACCGTATCCCGGCGTTGTCTCGGGGGGCGACGTCCCGGGGATCGGACACATGCGGCGGCAAGCCTACCGTTGCGCGACGGACAGAGATCACGGCGTGGATGGATGTGCGACCCTGCGCCTTTGTCGTCTTTTTATCATGGATCGGACGCCTTGGAACGGCACGTTCCGATCCGAATGGGCTTTCGCGCGTGTTCGTCGGGCCGGTTGCAGCCTCGGGGCCGGCACCTCAGTCGGCGGCGCGGGGGGGACGCCGCTGCGCCCAGTCCCGGTCCCGGGCGGCCTGGGCCTCGCGGACCTCGCCGGACCAGTGCTCCCAGTCCGGATCGGCGGCCTGCGGGCGCCGGCGGGCACGAGCCGTTGCCTTCTTGCGCCGCGCCTCGTCCGCCGCCTTCTGCCGCTGCAACTCCTCCACCGTCACCGGTTCCGGGGCGGGCCTGGGCGTCGCCCAGGCGTAGGTCCGCTCGGCGGGCCGGCGCGGCCGGTCGTGGTCCGGGGCGGGGGCCCGGCCGGCGTCCGGGCGACCGGCATCCGCCAGGACGAGCGCGTCGGCGAGGCTGAGACCGGCGGCGGCCGCCACCCGGGTCGCGGCCGCGCGTCCGGCCGCGCGCTCGCCGGGCGTGGCCCCGCGCTCCATCAGTGCGCGACACTTCGCGAACCGGTCGCGATCCAGGATCCGTGCAGCCATGGCCCACCCTACGGCCAAAGGCGACGGCGCGCCCCGGTCGCGTGCGGCCGTCCACAGCGCGGGCCGGGTGCGTCTCGGCACCGCGAAACGGGCCGGAACGCTCCATGGAGGAACCGGGCCCAGGCCCGCAGCCATCGTAGGCGACGATTCGATCCCAACCCGCCGATCCCCACCCGGCCGAGGAGATTCCGATGATTGCCGCAGGTCCGTTTCGCTGGCTCCTGACCCTCGTCGCAATGGTTTCGCCCTTCGCCGCCGCGACCTGCGGCGCCCCCGGCCGGAGCAGCCTCCAGCCGGAAGCCGACACCCACGTGGTGTATCGCCACTTTCTGTAGGCCCTGCTGTAGGCCCTGACGCGTCGACGCCTGCCGCAGGACCCGCTCGACGGGGCTCGGGGGCGCGCGACGGCGTTCAGGCCTGGCCGGCGACGATGGCGGCCCCCTCGATCAGGGAGAACAGGATCCCGGACGCCCGGCGCGCGGCGACGGCCCGGTACCGGCTGGCTGGGCCGGGGGCCTCCGCGCCCCCCTCCAGGCGTTGGACGGTCGAGAACGAGAGCCCGCTGGCCCGGGACAGATCGGTCATGGACCCGTCGAGGAAGGCGCGCGCGGCGCGGATGTGATGCCCTTCGCGGCGCGGCGCCAACCCCACCAGCATCGGGCCCGAGGCACACAGGGGGGGCTGGGGTCTCGGGCACGGACGTCCAGGCGCGGGCCGATCGCTCGACCCGGGAAAACTTACGGCTTCTGCTTTGGATCGTCCGGTTTACGCAGGGACTATACTGGATTTCTCGCGATATCCCTGCTTGCCTAATGTTGGGAAAACGGCTCGGGACGTCCCTCCGCGGGCGGGGCCTCGACTCGCGGTGCGTCGCGTCCCATCCTCCCCGGCCGGGGCGGCGGTTCCGCCCGAACCGTGAGCCCGCGATGCGCCCTGCCGATCCGGCACCGCCGTCAGCCCGCCCCTTCGGTGCGTTCCTGGGGCCGCGTGCCGCGCCGACGCCCCTGCGTCGGCGCCTGACCGCGGAGACCCGCGCGCCCGAGCCCGAGCGCGTCGCCGCCTGCCTGGAGGCGGTGACGACGGATCCCGGGGCCGCGGCGGTCACCGCGCGCCTCGCGCACGCGCTCGTCGGACGCCTGCGCGCCCAGGGCCCGGTCGGCGGAGTCCAGGGCCTGCTGCGGGAATACAGCCTGTCGACGGAGGAGGGCGTGGCCCTGATGTGCCTCGCCGAGGCGCTGCTGCGCATTCCCGATCCGGAGACCCGCGACACGCTGATCCGCGACACGATCGGACAGGGGGACTGGGCGGCCCATCTCGGGCACAGCCCCTCGCTCTTCGTCAACGTGGCCACCTGGGGGCTGGTGCTCACCGGACGCCTCGCCCGCGCCGCGGAGCGCCGCGAGGCGGGGCTGTCCGGCTCCCTCGCCCGGGTCGTCGCCCGGGGCGGCGAGCCCCTGGTCCGCGAGGGCGTCGACCAGGCCATGCGCCTCATGGGCGGCCAGTACGTCGCCGGCGAGACCATCGCGCAGGCCCTGCGCCAGGCCCGCCACCAGGAGGCGCGCGGCTTCACCCACTCCTTCGACATGCTCGGCGAGGCGGCGATGAATGCGGCCGACGCCGCGCGCTACACGGCCGACTACACGCACGCCATCCACGCCATCGGGGCGGCCTCGGCGGGGCGCGGCCTCGTCTCCGGCCCCGGCATCTCGATCAAGCTCTCGGCCCTGCATCCGCGCTACGTCCGCGCCCAGCGGGACCGGGTGATGGCCGAACTCCTGCCCCGCGTCGCCGCCCTGGCCCGCCTCGCCCGCCACGACGACATCGGCCTCACCATCGACGCCGAGGAGGCCGATCGCCTCGATCTCTCCCTCGACATCTTGGAGGCCCTCTGCGCCGACCCGGACCTGGCCGGCTGGAACGGCCTCGGCTTCGTGGTGCAGGCCTACCAGAAGCGGGCGCTGACGCTGGTCGCGGTCCTCGTCGACCTCGCCCGCCGCTCCGGGCGCCGCCTCATGGTCCGCCTCGTCAAGGGCGCCTACTGGGACACCGAGATCAAGCGGGCGCAGGTGGCGGGCCTGGAGGACTTCCCCGTCTTCACCCGCAAGGTCCACACCGACCTGTCGTACCGCGCCTGCGCGGAGCGGATGCTCGCCGCCCCCGACGCGATCTTCCCGCAATTCGCCACCCACAACGCCCAGACCCTGGCCGCCCTCCACACCCTGGCGGGGCCCGACTTCCATCTCGGACGCTACGAGTTCCAGTGCCTGCACGGCATGGGCGAGGCCCTCTACGCGGCGGTGGTGGGACCGGACGGGCTCGACCGCCCCTGCCGGATCTACGCGCCGGTGGGGACCCACGAGACGCTGCTGGCCTACCTCGTGCGCCGCCTCCTCGAGAACGGCGCCAACACTTCCTTCGTCAACCGGGTCGCGGATGCGCGGGTGGCCGTGGCCGACCTCGCCGCCGACCCGGTCGCGGTGGTGCAGGCCGCGCAGCCTCCCGGCGCCCCCCACCCGGCGATCCGAAAGCCCCGCGACCTCGTCCCCGACCGGGTCGCGGCCGCCGGCCTCGACCTGTCCGACGAGCAGGGGCTGGCCGATCTCGCCGGCCGCCTGGCGGCGGAGGGTGCGCGTCTCTGGCGGGCGGTGCCGATGCTGGCCGAGGCCGAGCGCACCGGGCCGGCCCGCGACGTCCGCAACCCGGCCGACCGGGCGGACCGCGTCGGCACCGTGGTGGAGGCCGGGCCGGATGGCCTGGCGGAGGCCCTGGCCCGGGCCGGGACCGGGGCCGCGGCCTGGGCCGCGCGGCCGGGTGCGGCGCGGGCGGCGATCCTGGAGGCGGCGGCCGCGACGCTGAGCGCGCGCCAGCCGGCGCTCATCGCCCTCCTGATCCGCGAGGCCGGCAAGTCGGCCGCCAACGCGCTGGCGGAGGTGCGGGAGGCGGTGGACTTCCTGCGCGACTATGCCGGGCAGGCCCGGGACTTCGCCCCCGCCACGCACCGGCCCCTCGGCGTCGTCGCCTGCATCAGTCCCTGGAACTTCCCCCTGGCGATCTTCACCGGCCAGGTGGCGGCGGCTCTCGCCGCCGGCAACGGTGTCCTGGCCAAGCCCGCCGAGGAGACCCCGCTGGTCGCCGCCGAGGCGGTGCGGATCCTGCGCGCGGCCGGGGTGCCGGCGGGCGCCCTCCAGCTCCTGCCCGGCGGCGGCGAGACCGGGGCCGCCCTCGTGGCCGACCCGCGCGTGAACGGCGTCCTGTTCACCGGCTCCACCGCGGTGGCGGCGGGCATCCAGGCGACCCTCGCGCGGCGCCTCAACCCGGAGGGCCACCCCGTGCCCCTGGTGGCCGAGACCGGGGGGCTGAACGCCCTGGTGGTCGATTCCTCGGCCCTGACCGAGCAGGTGGTGGCCGATACCCTGGTCTCGGCCTTCGATTCCGCCGGCCAGCGCTGCTCGGCCCTGCGCCTGCTGGCGCTGCAGGAGGAGATCGCCGACCGGACCCTGGCCATGCTGAAGGGGGCCCTCGCCGCGTGGCGGGTCGGCAACCCGGACCGGCTGGCCACCGATATCGGGCCGGTGATCGGCGCACAGGCGCGCGACGCCATCGAGGCCCACGTCGCCGCGATGCGCGCCGCCGGATATCCCGTGTACCGGGCGCCCCTGCCGGAGGCCTGCGACCGGGGCACCTTCGTCGCCCCGACCGTGATCGAGATCCCGTCCGTCGCCGCCCTCACCCGCGAGGTCTTCGGCCCGGTGCTGCACGTGGTGCGCTTCGACCGCACCGCCTTCGCGGCGACGATCGCGGCCGTCGACGCCACCGGCTACGGCCTCACCTTCGGCGTCCAGACCCGCCTCGACACGGCGATCGCCCGGGCCTGCGCCCTGAGCGCGGCGGGCAACCTCTACGTCAACCGCAACCTCGTCGGGGCCGTGGTCGGGATGCAGCCCTTCGGCGGGCACGGCCTCTCCGGCACCGGCCCGAAGGCCGGCGGTCCGCTCCTCCTGCGGCGCCTCCTCGCCGCCGCCCCGGCCGGGACCGGCCTTCCGCCCGGGCCGCCCGCCCCGGCGGCCCTCGCCTGGGTCCGGTGGCTGCGCGACCAGGGCCGGCCCGGGGAGGCCGCGGCTGCGGAAGCGCGGATCGCCCAAAGCCCGGTGGGCGGCGGGCTCCGGCTGCCGGGCCCGGTGGGCGAGGAGAACCGCTACGACCTGCATCCGCGCGGCACCATCCTGTGCCGGGCAACGACCGGGCCGGGGCTCGCGGCCCAGATCGGCGCGGCGCTCGCCACCGGCAACCGCGTCGTTCTCAGTCCCACCGCGCCGGCCCAAGTCCTCCTCGCCGCCTTGCCGCACCCCCTGCCGCACGATCTGGACGGCTTCATCCGGGCCGCCGATCCGGAGACCGCCGCCGACGCGGTCCTGTGGGAGGGCGCGTCCGAGGCCCTGACGGCCTTCGCCGCGGCCCTCGCCGCCCGTCCCGGCCCCCTGGTGGCCATCCACCGGCCCCGCCCCGATCCGGCCGCCGGCTCCGAGGCCTACCCGGTCGAGGGCCTCGTCCGCGAGCGCGTGGTCAGCCGCAACACGGCGGCGGCCGGCGGCAACGCCGGCCTGATGACCCTGGACGGGTGAGGGCCGCCGGCGCGATCGGAGACGAAAGCCTCGGGATCGCAGGGGCTTGTGGGCGGATCCGGGCGCCCACGTTGCAATCGGGCGCCAAACCCGCGACCCTGGCGCCCGCATCTTCCCGCCCCGGCCGCCTCTCAGGGCCCCTCATCCGCACCGCATGTCCGCGTTCACCTTCATCCACGCCGCCGACCTGCATCTCGGCAGCCCGCTCAGCGGCCTCGCCCTCAAGGACCCCGACATCGCCCGGCGCTTCGCCTCGGCGGGGCGCCGGGCCTTCGAGGATCTCGTCACCCTGGCGATCGAGCGGAGCGTCGCCTTCCTGATCGTGGCCGGCGACGTCTATGACGGCGACTGGTCCGACAACACCATCGGGCTGTTCTTCGCCCGGCAGGTCGCCCGCCTCGACCGGGCCGGCATCCCCGTCATCCTGGTGCGCGGCAACCACGACGCCGAGAGCGTCATCACCCGCTCGATCACCCTGCCGGACTCCGTGCGCAGCTTCCCGACGAGCCGGGCCGAGACCCACCGCCTCGAGCCCTTCAAGGTGGCGCTGCACGGGCGCAGCTTTCCCAACCGGGCGGTGGAGGAGAACTACGCCCTCACCTATCCGCCCGCCCTGCCGGGCTGGTTCAACATCGGCATCCTGCACACCTCCTGCACCGGCCACGCGGCCCACGCCACCTACGCCCCCTGCTCGGTGGCGGACCTGGCGGGGCGGGGCTACGCCTACTGGGCGCTCGGCCACGTGCACGAGTACGCCGAACTCGCCCGCGACCCCTGGATCGTGTTTCCGGGCAACCTGCAGGGGCGCAGCATCCGGGAGCCCGGCCAGAAGGGCGCCGTCGCGGTGTCCGTCGCCGACGGGCGGGTGCAGGGCGTCGAGCGCCTCATCGTCGACCAGGCCCGATTCCAACCCGTCGACGTCGATCTCTCCGGCGTGGTCGACGAGCGCGCGGCGGTCGCCCGCGTCGAGGCGGCCCTGCGCCCGCTCGCGGAGGCCGCCGCGGCGCGCCTCATCGCCGTGCGGGTGCGCCTGCGGGGGGAGACCCCGGCGCACGACCGCCTGGCGGCCGACCGCGACGGGCTCACCGCCGAGATCCAGGCCGCCGCCCACCGCCTCCACGAGGACATCTGGCTGGAGCGCCTGAAGATCGAGACCGCCCGTCCGCGCCGGCCCGTCGCGGAGGCCCGCCCCGACGCCTTCGCGGCCATCGACCCCGCCACCCTGCTGGCGGCGGTGGACCACGAGCCGGACTTCCGCGCCCGCGCCCGGGCGGCGCTGGCCGAGATCGCCGCCAAGATGCCGGCCGGCCTCGCCGCCGAGGACGACCTCGCCGCCGACCTCGAGGCCCTCTGCGCGGAGGCCGAGGCGGTGATCCTCGGGCGCCTCTCCGGGCGGTCCTGCTGAACGCCGCCCCGTCGAACGACCGCCCGCCGGCAAGCGCCCCCCAAGGGTCCCGAAGCTCTTCCCGAAGCGTCCCCCAAGGTTCCGATGCGTCTCCTCTCCCTCGCCCTCGAACGCTACGGTCCCTTCACGGACCGCACCGTCACGTTCCGCGAGGACGCGCGCCTGCACGTGGTGCTGGGGGCCAACGAGGCTGGCAAGAGCTCGGCGCTCAGCGCCGTCACGGACCTGCTGTTCGGCATCGAGACGCGGACCCGCTACGACTTCCTGCACGACATGCCGCAGATGCGGATCGGCGCCGAGATCCGCGCCGCCGACGGCCGCCGGCTCGGGTTCCGGCGGCGCAAGGGCAACCGGAACACCCTCGTGGACGCCGCCGACGCGGCCCTGCCGGAGGATGCCCTGGCGCCCTTCCTCGGCGGACTGTCCCGCGAGGTGTTCTGCCGCGCCTTCGGCCTCGACGCCCGCGCCCTGCGGGCGGGGGCGGCCGAGATGATGGAGGCCGAGGGCGAGGTCGGTGCCAGCCTGTTCGCGGCGGCCTCGGGCCTGCGCGGCTACAGCGGCCTCCAGGCCGAGCTCGAGACCGAGGCCGCGGGCATCTTCATGCCGCGCGCCGCCCAGAGCCGGACCTTCTACCAGGCGCTCCAGCGCTACGACGAGGCCCGCAAGGCGATCCGCGCCGGGGAGTTGCGGGCGGGCGACTGGCGCGACCTCAACGGCGAGATCGAGGCCGCCGGGGCGGCCCTCGTCGCCCTCAAGGCGGAGCGGGCGCGCATCGCCGCCGAGCAGGCCCGGCTCACCCGCCTGCGCCGGGTCGGCCCGCTTCTCCAGGCCATCGATGCGGCCGCCGCCCGCGCCGAGGCCGAGCCTGGCCTGATCGCGGTGCCGGAGGCCTGGATCGATCGCCTCGGCCAGGCCCTGGCGGCCCTGCGCACCACGGCGGAGGCGGCGGCCCGCACCCGGTCCGCCGCCGCGCAGGCCGCCCTGGCCCTGGAGCAGGTGCCGGTGGAGGAGGGCGTGCTCGCCCGAGCCGACGAGATCCTGGAGGCGTTCCGCGGCACCGACCGCTTCGACAAGGGCGGCATCGATTTGCCCCGCATCCAGGGCGAGGCCGATGCCGTCGCGCGCGAGCTCGCCCAGCTCGCGGCCCGGATCGGCCTGCCGGATGCCGAGGCCCTGCAGGCGCGCCAGCCCTCGGACGCGGCCCGCGCCCGCATCGAGGGCCTGATCCGCGCGGGCCGCGAGGACGCCGCCACGATCGCTCGCCTGCGCCAGGACCTCGCCGCCCGCGAGGCCGAGCGGGACCGCCTCGCCGCCGCCACGGCGGGCGCGGGCGCCCTCGCCGATCCGGCCCCCCTGCGGGCCGACCTGAAGGCCTTCGCGGGCCTGCGCCGCGACCTCGACCGGCGCGACGACCTGGACGCCGCCCTCACCCGCGAGGCGGCCTCGATCCGGACCCAGGCCGGCCGCCTCAGCCCCCCGATCCCGGATCTCGACGCCTACGCCGCCGGACGCCCGCCCTCGGCCGAGGCGGTGGCGCGCTACCGGAGCACCCTCGACGGGGCGCTGCGCGCGCGCGACCGGGCCGCCGACCGCCTGGCGGCGGCGCAGGCGGCGGTGGCCCAGCGCCGCGCCCGCCTGGAGGCGCGCGCCGCCGGTCGGCCGATCCCGAGCCTGGCGGACCTCCTGGCCCTGCGCGCCCGCCGCGACGCCCTCCTGGCCGACCTGCCCGGGGGCGCCCCCGAGATCCTGGCCCGCTTCGGCGCGGCGCTCGCCGCCGCCGACCGGGCGGCCGACGACCTCGTGAGCGACGCCGCCCGGGTGGCCGAGCAGGGGGCCGACACCCGCAGCCTCGCGGCCGAGCAGGCCGAGGCCGCCGCGGCGGACGAGGCCCTCGCCGCCTGCGAGGCGCGGCTGGCCGAGGGCGCCGCCGCCTGGCGGGCGGCCTGGGCCCCCTGCGGGATCGACCCCGCCGCCCCGGCCGAGATGGCCGCCTGGCTCACGGAGGTCGAGACCCTGCAGGATTCCGCGCAAGGGCTGGAGACCACAAGGCTGGAGCAGGCCCGCATGGCCGCCCGGGTCGAGGCCTGCCGGGCGCCCCTGGCGGATCTCAGCCGCCGGGCCGGCCTGCCCGACCTCGACGGCCTCGATCTCGGCCGGATGCTCGCCCGCCTCGAGGACCGGGTCGGCGAACTCGCCCTGCGCTGGGAGGCGGTGCGCGAGGCCAAGACCCGCGCCGAGACCGCCGCGGAGCAGATCGCCCGCACGGCGGCGGCCCTCGCCGAGGCCCTGGCCCGCGAGGCCGCCTGGCGCACGGCCTGGGGGCCCGCCCTCGCCGATCTCGGCCTGGCGGCCGCGGCCACGCCGGACGAGGCCGAGGCGGCTTTGGCCGCCTGGCGCGCGGTGCCGGCGGCCCTGTCCGAGCGCGACAACCGCCTCGGCCGGGTCAACGGCATCGCGCGCGACATCGGGGTCCATCGCGAGGCGGTGGCGCGCCTGACCGCGGCGGTGGCGCCCGATCTCGCCGCCCTGCCCCCCACCGCCGCCATGAAGGCGCTGCACACCCGCCTGCAGGACGCCCTCAGGGGCGAGACCCGCCGGGCGGAGCTGGGGCGCCAGCGCGATGCCGCCGAGGCGGCGCGGGTGCAGGCGGCCCAGGCGGCGCAGGCCGCGGGTGCCGACCTGACCGCCCTCATGGCCGAGGGGGCGGCCGCCGGGCTGCCCCCCGGCACCGACCCGGAGGCGCTCCACGGGCGCCTCACCGCCCGCCGGGCCTGCCAGGCCGAGCTGGCCGAGCGCCGGGCCGAGCTCGCCCGGGCCGCCGACGGCCACGGCGAAGCCGATCTCCGGGCGGACCTCGCCGCCCTCACCGGCGACGACATCGAGGGATCGCTCGCCAACCTGGCGGCGGAGGCCGAGGACCTGGATCAGCGCGGACAGCGGGCCTTCGCCGACCGCGACCGGCACGAGCGCCGTCGCGCCGAGCTGGAGGGGGGCATCGGGGCCGAGCTGGCGCTCGCCCAGCGCAAGGCGGCGGAGGCCGAACTCCAGGCCAATGCCCGGCACTGGGCGGTGCTGAAGCTCGCGAGCCTGATGCTCGGCACCGCCATCGGCCGCCACCGGGCCGGCCAGCAGGACCCGCTGCTCACCCGGTCCGGCACCCTGTTCGGGGCCCTGACCGGAGGCGCCTTCGCGGGCCTCGCCCAGGATTACGACGCCGCCGACACCCCCCGCCTCGCGGGGCGCCGGGCCTCGGGCGAGCTCGTGCCCGTGGAGGGCTTGAGCGAGGGCACCCGCGACCAGCTCTACCTCGCCCTGCGCCTGGCCTACCTGGAGGACTACGCCGCCCGCGCCGAGCCCGCCCCCTTCATCGGCGACGACCTGTTCCTCACCTTCGACGACGCCCGCACCGCCCACGGCCTCGAGGCCCTGGCGGCGGTGGGCGGCACGATCCAGCCGATCCTGTTCACCCACCACCGCCACGTGGCGGACCTGGCCCGGGCGCGCCTGGGGGATGCGGTGGACGTGCTCGACCTGTGAACGGCGCCGCCCCGCTTCGGGCGCGGCGCGCTCAGAACCGGTAGCCGAGGCCGGCGCCCACCATGAGCATGTCCAGGTCGGCCGCCACCCGCACGCCGCCGATCGTGTAGGATTGACGCGGCACGAAGAGGTACTTCACCGCAACGTTCCCGAACCAGTTGCCGCCGAGGTGATAGTCGAAGCCGGCCTGGAGCACGGGGCTGGCCAGCGACCCGAGCGTGAAATCGGGGATCCCCCGCGCCGGGTCGATCGCGATGGGCGTGGTCACGGCGAGGCCGACCCCGAGATAGGGATTGAGACGCGCCCCGGGCAGGAGGTGATACTGGAGGGTCGCCATGGCGGCGGCGTTCCAGACCGATCCGATCGCGACGTCGCCCACCAGCGAGTTCCGGATCTTCGGGCGGGTCCGGATCGGGCCCGCCTGCCCCTCGATGGCGATGTGATCCGTCAGGAAGTACGAGACGTCGCCGTCCGGCAGCAGGGCGGTGGGCGTCTTGCTCTGTCCGCCGATCACGGCGATGTGGGTGCTCTGCTCCGTGGGGATGGTGCCCATAATGCGGCCGCGCACGAGCCAGTCCCCGGCCCGCAAGCCGCGATCGACGCCGACGGGCTCCGCCGCCCGTGCGAGGCCCGCTCCGTCCGCGAGGACGACGGCCAGGAGCGAACCGAGGGACGAGGCGAGCTTCGACATGGGACGTGCTTTCGGAGAGGCCGGACCGCGCGACGCGCTCGGGCGCCGGGGCCCGGGCGGCAGGCCGCCGGGACGGGGCTCGCGCGGCGCACCCGGTCGCGGGGCTGTCCCGGAAAGCTAGGCAGATCGACTGAAGATACTCTTAAGCATGCCCTTTGCCATTTCCTTAATATTGCAGATTTACAGTATTGCAGGACGATTTTCGCGGATATGTATCTGATATAGTGGTGCAAGTGCAATAAATATACCTGATCGTCGTCCCTGGGCATTCGTTGCGTATTCGTATCTGATGAAATGATAAATCCCGTGGCAGCCTCCACAGATGCCGTGATTGTTGTGACGGTGGTGGCGCTGTGTCTGGAGACGGAGTTCTGTGATGCTTGATCTCCACACCCTTCACTTTGCCAGTGCTGCCAGCCGGTGTGCCTACGTCGTCGTCTTTCTCGTCATGGCCCTCAGCCAGCGGCAGCAGACCTTTCTCTGGCAATGGATGGGCGCCATGGGGACGTCGATGGTGGGATCGCTCATCATGATGCACGTCCCGTCGTCCGACGCGCCGCCGGTCTGGATCGCGATGGTCGTCTACTGGCTCTACGCCGGGAGTCTCGTCCTGTGCTGGACGGGCCTGCGCAGCTTCTTCGGCCGCCCCGTGCGGATCGATCTCGGGATCTGTCTCACCGCCCTCCCGGGTCTCCTCTATCCGCTCCTGCTCTCGGCCGGTGTCGCCAACCGCCTGGCGGTCGCGGCCGTGTTCCTCTGCTGCCTCGGGGTCGCCCTCCTGGCCGCCCGCGAGACCGTTCGCCTGTCGCCGGGCGTCGAACGCCTGTGGTCGCAATCCATCGTGACCGTGGCGTTCGGATCCTATGTGCTGGTCTTCCTCGTCTCGATCGGGGTCCTCGTCGGCACCGACTGGCCGACGGCCTCGGCGGAGACCGAGCGCAACTCCATGATCCTGGATCAGGTCATGGGGGTCCTGGCCTATTTCGGCTACATCGCGATGGCCGCCGAGCGCGCCAACCGGACGCTCCTGCGCTTGGCCGAGACGGATCCGCTCACCGGGCTCTCCAACCGCCGCGGCCTGCAGAAGCAGCTGCGCCGCCGCCTTCCGGCCCCGGGCCGGCAGGCGCTGGGCGGGGTCCTGATCCTGGACATCGACCACTTCAAGTCCATCAACGACCGCTACGGCCACGAGAGCGGGGACGCCATCCTGGCGACGTTCGCGGCCCGCGTGCGGGCAACGCTCCGGGCCACGGACCTGATCGCCCGCTGGGGCGGCGAGGAGTTCCTCATCGTTCTTCCGGGCGCCGGTCCGCAGGAACTCCTGCCCGTGGCCGAACGCGTGCGGGCGGCCGTCGCCGAGGAGCCGTTTCCGCATCGGTCCGGGGCCCTGACGGTCACGGTGAGCATCGGAGCCGCCATGATGGGGCTGGACGCGGCGAGCTTCGAGGAGGCGACGCGGCAGGCCGACGCCGCCCTCTACCGGGCGAAGGCCCAGGGGCGGAACCGCGTCTGCTGCGAGCCGAAGGCGGCTCCGACGCCCGGCGCAGTGGGGCGCGCAGTCGGGGGTGGCCTCGGGCAGGCCCGTGCCCTGCCGCTCGCCGATCCGACGCCGCTCGATCCCCCGTTGGTGGACCTGCCGGTCAACGTGCCGGTCGCCGATCTGCCGCACGCCGATCTGCGCCTGGCTTAGGGCGTCCCGGACCTGCTCCGGCCCGAAGACCCCGTCAGGCCCGGCCCGCGTCCCGCAGGCTCGGGGGCCTGGGCCGGCGCCAGATCGCGCGTCCGAGGAGCAGTCCGAGGCGTCGGCAGAACAGCGTCAGACCCAGGCACCAGGCCAGCCCCGTCAGCAGGGCGCTGGCCAGGGCCGCGAGGCCGGCACCGAGGGCCAGGGCGCCGCGGCCGAGGAGCGCCAGGGTGGCGCGGGTGCGGGGGCCGAGGCGCTCGCTGAGGCGGACCGCGCGGGTGACGTCGCCGGGGTCCCGGGCGAGGCCGAGCACCTGCATCACCCCGCGCTGGCCGGTGCGGCGGCCGAGCACGAGGGCATCGCCGGCCAGGTTCGTCAGGCGCGCCACCGTGCCGGGCCGGATGGCGAGGCCGGCGGCGGCCCGCGCGCCGGCGACGTCCAGGCGGGCGGAGGCGGCGACCGCGCCGGCCACGGCCTCGCGATCGAGGCCGGCGCGGACCGTGCGGCCCAGGCTCGCGGCGAGTGCGGGCGAGAGCCGGCCGCCGCGCCGGGCCGCCTTCAGCACGGTCATGCCGGCCCGCCCGCCCGCGCCCGCCCCGGCCGTCCAGGTGGCGACGGTGAGCGGCAGGCCCACCAGCGCCATGCCGAGGAGGAGCGGGTCGTAGGGCTCGGCGCGGGCGTAGCGCCCGCCCTCGCGCAGGAGGTCGCGCAGGTCGCCGAGGCCGGTCACGTCGGCCGCGAGGGTGCCGGCGAGACCCGCCGTCCCCTCCGCGGTGCCCGAGACCGCCCCGGCCGCGAAGTCCCGGGCGGCGCGGCTCATCCGGCCCTGCGCCAGGGCCTCCACGCGGCCCCGGCGGGCCGGATCGACGGGCAGGCCGCGGGTCTCGGCCAGCGCCAGGAAGCTCAGGGCGAGGTCCTCGTCCTCCGCCGCGACCGCGGCATCGAGCCCGGCCTCCAGGCGCTCCGGCGTGGCCGCGCGCTCCAGGCGGATCTCCGCCAGGGCGCCGGGATCGTCGGCCGCCGCGAGGAGGCGGCCCGCGCGCGCGGCGGGTACGAGCACCGGTGCCGCCGCGACCGCCAGGGTCACGCCGGCCGCCAGGAGGCCGATCCAGCCCGCGGCCGCGGAGAACCAGGCCGCACCGCCGCGCAGGCGCATCCGCGTCATGTCCGATCCCGTGCCAATGGTCCGGGTGGAGATGGGGACGCGGCGGGGGACGCGCATCTCCGCCTCCGCCGTCAGGATGCCGCGACGCCGTAGCGCCGGTGCAGGCTGCTCGCGAAGCGGTCGGCGAACTTGGCCGTCGCCACCGGCAGGGTGCGGCCCCGCAGCTGCGCCAGGATCAGCGCCATCGGGGCGAGGTCCCGGGCGTCGATGGGGCGGGAGCGCAGGCGGGGATCGTCGGGGATGCCGCTCGGGACCTGCAGGCTGACCGCGTCCTCGCGCAGGACGAGGTTGCGCAGGAATTCCAGCGAGCTCGACTCGATGGCGGGCCTCAGCGGTGTGCCCCGGCGGCCCAGCGCGTCGTCGAAATGGTGGCGGATGGCGAGCGAGCGGTCCGGCAGGGCCATCGGGTGGGCGAGGCAGTCGCGCAGGCGCACCGGGCCGGTCTCCGCGGCCAGCGGGTGCTCGGCCCGCATCAGCGCGCACAGCGTCTGGCGGCAGGAGAACAGTACCTGCATGTCGGCCGACGGCGGCGGCTGCAGCACCAGGGCGAGGTCGGCCTCGAACTGGGCCAGCGCCGCCACCGCCTGGACGTGATCGCGGACCTGCACGGTGAAGGTCACCTGCGGGAACTGCGCCCGGTAGGCCTCGACCTCGTCCGGCACCACGTGGTTGACGAAGGCCTGGCTGCAGGCCAGCGCCACGTGCCCGCGCCGGACCCCGGACAGGTCGGCGATCTGCGAGCGCACCCGCTCCAGGTCGGCGCGCTGGTCGCGGATGTGGCGCACCAGCAGTTCGCCGGCCGCGTTGAGGCGCATGCCCTGGGCCACCCGCTCGAAGATCGGCGTGCCGAGCTCGTATTCGAGGTCCTGGATCTGCCGGGTCAGGGCGGAGGGCGTGATGTTGAGCCGCTCCGCCGCCCGGCGGATCGCGCCGTGGCGGGCCACCTCGGCCACGTAGGTGAGGATGCGTAGGTGCTTCATCGTGCGGGTCCGCTGGTCCCGCCCCTGTTGCCCGATCGGCAACGGGGCAGTCAAGAAACAGCACTCGCGTGCAACAGGCGATGACCCTAGCCTCGGTGGTCGAGACTTGCCGTCCGGAGCCCCGCCATGATCCGCCGTCGCACCCTCCTGGCCGGCCTCGGCGCCGGCCTCCTGGCCACGCCCCTCGGCCTTCCCCGTCCGGCCCGGGCGCAGGCCCCCACGGTGATCCGGATGGGCTCCCTGAAGCTGATCCACTCGATCGCGCCGCATTTCTACGAGTCGTTCACCCCGGCCGGATACAAGGTCGAGGTCGTGCCGTTCGAGAGCCCCACCGAGTGCAAGAACGCGGTGGTGACGAAGTCGGTGGATTTCGGGACCTTCGGCATCGCCGCCGGCACCCTGGGAGCGGCCGCCGGCGAGCCCCTCGTCATCATCGCCTCGACCTGCAACCGCGGCATGGCGATCATCGCCAGGAAGGATGCGGGCATCGCCGCCCTCAAGGACCTCATGGGCAAGCGCGTCGCCCTGTGGCCCGGCTCGACCCAGGAGGTCTTCGCCCTGGAGCGCCTGCGCCAGGAAGGGATGAGCGTGAAGGACATTACCCCGGTGCGGATCTCGTTCTCGGAGATGCACATCGCCCTGGCGCGCGGCGACATCGACGCCTATGTGGGCGCCGAGCCGGCCCCGGGCGTGAGCCTCGCCAGCGGCGTCGGCAGCCTCGTCGAGTATCCCTACGGGACCGAGATGGGCGCCCTCAACATGGTGTTCGGCGCGCACGCCGACACCACGGCGCAGCGGCCCGAGATCGTCCGCACGATGCTGGAGATCCACCGCAAGGCCACGGAGTTCGCGCAGGGCAACCGCGAGGCGATGATCGCCATGGCGGTGGCCAAGCTCGGGCAGAAGCGGGAGGCGCTGGAACTCTCCGCCCCGAACGTCGAGCTGAAATGGAAGCTCGGTGAGACCGAGGTCGCCCAGGCCAAGGTCTATGCCGACCGCATGCTCGCCCTGAAGCAGATCAAGCGCCTGCCCGATTTTTCGACCTTCATCGACACCCGCTTCGTCGATGCCATGAGGGACGCGTGAGCGCCGCGCCGGCCGCCGTCGCGGCGTCCGTGCCGGCGGCCCCGCCCCGCCCGCGCGTCGCATGGCCCTGGGGGCGCCTGCGCGAGGCGGCCCTGGCCCTGGCGATCCCCGCCGGGCTCGCCGTCATCTGGCATCTCCTGACGACGGGGCGGCCCTACAGCCTGATCCCGCCGCCCGCGGAGGTCTGGACGGCGCTGGTCGACCTCGCCGTGGGGGGCATCAACGACGACGCCTTCAGCGCCACCCTGCTCACCCATCTCGGCGCCTCGCTGTCGCGGGTCTACGGGGGCTTCGCTCTCGCGGTGCTGTTCGCGCTCCCCCTCGGCCTCCTCATCGGGCGGGTGCCGCTGATGCGCCAGCTCCTCGACCCGACCTTCCAGATCCTGCGGCCGGTGCCGGTCACCGCCTGGCTGCCGCTCGCCATGATCCTGTTCGGCCTCGGGCCGCGCTCGGCCTATTTCCTCGTCTTCCTCGGGGCGTTCTACCCCATCCTGGTCAACACCATCTTCGGGGTGCGCTCGGTGGAGCCGCGCCTGTTCGAGGCGGCGGCGATGCTCGGCTGCCGGGGCTCGGCCCAGTTCGCCCGGGTGGTGCTGCCCGCCGCCCTGCCGTCGATCTTCACGGGCCTGCGCCTCGGTCTCGGCTTCGCCTGGGTGGTGATCGTGGTCGGCGAGATGACCGGCGTGCAGACGGGGCTCGGCGCCATCATCATGGAGGCGCGCCAGCTTTCCCGCACCGAGATCGTCATCTGCGGCATGATCGTCATCGGCGTCGCGGGCTTCCTGTCGGACCGGATCGTCATGCTGATCGGCCGCCGCCTCCTGGCCTGGAGTCCGTCTCATGGGTGATCCGACGCTTCCGATTCTCGAGATCCGCGACGTCGGCAAGACCTTCGCGGTCCAGGGCAGGACGGTGACCGCCCTGAAGGGGGCCAACCTCACGGTGACGCGGGGCGAGTTCGTCTGCCTGCTGGGCGCCTCGGGCTGCGGCAAGTCCACCCTGCTGCGCATCGCCGCCGGCTTCGAGGCGCCCTCCTCCGGCGAAGCGTGCATGTGGGGCAAGCCCATCGCCGGCCCCGACCCGTCGCGCGGCATGGTCTTCCAGGATTACGGCCTGTTCCCCTGGCTCTCGGTCCGCGACAACATCGGATTCGGTCCGAAATCCCGCGGGCGCCCTGCGCCTGAGATCCGCGACACGGTGGCCCGCTACATCGACCTCGTGGGCCTCGGCCCCTTTGCGGACGCGCATCCCCACCAGCTCTCGGGGGGCATGAAGCAGCGCGTCGCCATCGCCCGGGTGCTGGCCAACGAGGCGGAGGTGGTGCTGATGGACGAGCCCTTCGGGGCGCTCGACGCCATGACCCGCGAGCGCCTGCAGGACGAGCTCCTCGAGCTCTGGAGCCGCACGGGCCTGACCGTGCTGTTCGTCACCCACGCCATCGAGGAGGCGATCTTCCTCGCCGACCGCGTCGTGGTGATGTCGCCGAGCCCCGGCCGGATCGACGCCGTGCACGACATCGCCCTGCCCCGCCGCCGCGACGTCTCGAGCCCGGCCTTCAACGACATCCGCCGGATGCTCTCGGCCCAGCTCCACAGCCATCACGGCCGCGTCGCCGCGTGAGGCGCTGACGTCCGGAACGGGTCCCTCTCCCCCTCGAGGGGAAGGGGAACGGGCAGCGCCCGCCGCCCTCCACATGTCCAACCCCTGGTGCCGCGCCGAGCCCGCATGACCGAACCGGATTTGTCGGACCCCCGCCGCCCCGAGCGCCGCCTCGCCTACCGGGCCGCCTTCGACCGGCCGCGCCTCGTCCTGCCGAAGGGCAAGCACGTGGCGATCTGGCCGGTGGTGAATGTCGAGCACTGGCTCATCGACAACCCGATGCCGCGCCAGATCCTGGTGGCGCCGACCGGCGCGCCCCTCCTGCCCGACCTCGCCAACTGGGGCTGGCACGAATACGGGATGCGCGTCGGGTTCTGGCGCTTCCTCGCGGCGTTCCAGGCGCGCGGGGTCCGCCCGACCCTGTCGGTCAACGGCTCGGTCTGCGAGGCCTATCCCCGCGTGGCGCACGAAGCCCACGCCGCGGGCTGGGAGTTCATGGGCCACGGCTTCCACCAGGTCCCGACCCACCGCATCGCGGACGAGCCCGCAATGATCGCCCGGACCCTGGCGGCGATCCGCGCCGTGACGGGGACGAACCCGCGCGGCTGGCTCGGGCCCGGCCTGACCGAGACCCTCGACACCCCGGACCACCTCGCCGCCGCCGGTCTCGACTATGTGGGCGACTGGGTGGTGGACGACCGGCCCAGCCGCATCGCCACCGCGACGCGCCCGCTCATCGCCCTGCCCTACTCGGTGGAGCTGAACGACATCCCCCTGCTGGCGATCCAGCATCACCGTGCCGACGAGTTCGTGGCCCGGGCGCTGGCCCAGGTCGAGCGCCTCGCCGCGGAGGCGGCCGGCGACGGGCCGCTGGGCGGCGCCAAGGTGATGGGATTCGCCCTCCACCCCTACATCACCGGCGTCCCCCACCGCATCGGGCTGCTGGAACGGCTCCTCGACGCGCTCCTCGCCCGCGACGACGTCTGGTTCGCCCAAGGGGGCGAACTCGTGGACTGGTATCGGGGAACCGGCGATGAGGCTTGAGACCGACGGGACGCCGCCGACGGACTGGCGGGACCTCGACCGCGCGGCCCTGAGCCGGGCCTACGACAATGCGGGGGCGGTCGCCGACAGCGCCGCCCGCCTCGCCGACTGGAGCGCGCGCAGCGCCGCCCTCCGGGCCCGCCCGGGCCACACCCTCGATCTCCCCTACGATCCGGGGCCGCCCCACGCTGCCGGCCCCCGGAATCGGATCGACCTGTTCGCCTGCGGACGGGCCGGCGCCCCGCTGCTGGCCTTCATCCATGGCGGCTACTGGCAGCGGAACGCCAAGGAGGGCTTCGCCTGTCTGGCCGAGGGGCCGCTCGCCCTCGGCCTCGACGTGGCCCTGATCGGCTACACCCTGGCGCCGGAGGCGTCGCTGACCCGGATCGCGGACGAGATCCGGGCGGCCCTGCGCGCCCTGCGGGCGCACGATGCCGCCGTGGGCCTGGGGCGTCGGCGCCTCGTGGTTTCCGGCTGGTCGGCGGGCGGGCACCTCGCCGCCCTGGCGCTGGACGGGCCGGACGCCGATGCCGGCCTCGCGATCAGCGGGATCTACGATCTCGCGCCCATCCGCCGGACGTCCCTCGACGACGCGCTCCGGCTCACGCCCGGGGAGGTGGAGGCGCTGTCGCCGATCCGCCTGGCCCCCCGCCGCTTCGTCCCCCTGGTGGTCGCTTACGGGGCCGACGAACTGCCCGAACTTCGGCGCCAGTCGAAGGCCTACGCCGCGGCGCGCGCGGCGGTGGAGCCCGAGACCCGCTGCGTCGCGCTCGACGGCGCAGATCATTTCTCGATCCTCGAGGCCCTGGCGCATCCGGACGGGCGCCTGGCCCGCATCGCCGCCGCGTTGGGCTATTCCTGAGTCGTCCCGGACGCGAATCGCCCTGCCTTCGCCCGGTCGGCCCCTCCTCCGACCCGCCTCGGCTCAGGGCAGGCCACGCATCGTGAACCGCTGATCGTGAACCGCTCATGGAAAGTTAATGCACGGCCCCGTCGATGCGGCATAGCTTCGGCTTCGGACGCGCAGGCCCGCGCACTTACGCCCTCGGGACGACGGGGATGCGGTGCAGGTCCCGCCCGTCCGCATCCCGGATCACGAGATCCCAGGCGCCCTCGACATGGACCAGTTCGCCGCCCCTGCGAAGTTCCTCGATGACCAGCGCGGCCTGGGCGATGGCCTCGGCGAGGTCGGCCGCTTCGGCGCCCCTCGCGTCGGGCATCGTCGTCCGGCCATCGGTGAGATCGAAATGGAAGCGCATCGGGGAAATGGCCCTCGGGACGCAGGGACGAGCATGGGCCTGTCGCCCCCGCTGACCTGCCGCCCGAACCGCCGCACGTCCGTTCCAGGCCGGAAGGGATCCAGGTCTCAGGGTACGGGCGACGGGACAGTCAAAGGGAGGCCGTGGCGTGCTCAGTATCGGATATCGTTGCTCAATCCCGATTAACTTCAGGTAGAATTAAGCGCTTCATTCATCGAAGATGCAATTGGCGAATGGGATGCGCAATTGCGCTAGAAGCAGGTATTGACAATCGGTCTGGAATAATACTTTTTGTCTTTTGTGCACTGCAAAAATGCGTCGTGGCATTGAGGGGCGCTGCCGATGAGCGGGTTCGACGGATATCTTGCAGGTCCCGGAAGCGAGAGGGCAGGAACCGAGACCCTGCCGGACGAGCGGGTCCTGGCGCTCCGCGCCCATCTCCGGGCCGTCCTTCGAAGCCTGATGTCCGCGATCCAGCCGGCCTGCTGATCCCTCCCGCCAGCGCACGGGCCATCCCCCGTTCAGGCGCAGCGGCCTTCGCGCAGGCCGGGGCCATCCGGCTTCCGGCGAGACGAAGGCCTCGCGCCACGTTTTCTTTTTCTCGCCAGGCCTTACTTCTCGCACTAAGCGTTACTTTTCTCGCCAGGCCTTGGCGATCTGGTCGGTGAGCGGCTTGGTGAGGTAGCTGAGCACCGAGCGGTTACCGAGCTGCATGAAGGTCTCGACCGGCATGCCCGGGACGAGGCGGGCGGTGCCGAGGCGCTCCTTCTGGTCCTCCGGCACGCGGATGCGGGCCGTGTAGTAGCTCATCCCGGTCTTCGGATCGGAGGTGACGTCGGCCGAGACCCGCGACACCACCCCGTCGATCTCCGGCGTGGTGCGCTGATTGAAGGCCGAGAAGCGCAGCACTGCCGCCTGGTCGAGGCGGACATTGTCGATGTCCTGCGGCTGGATCTTCACCTCCACCGCGAGCTGGTCCGCCTCCGGCACGATCAGCATGGCGGGCTCGGAGGGCGTCACCAGGCCGCCGATCGTGTGCACCGTCATCTGGTGCACCGTGCCCGATTGCGGGGCGCGCATGTCGACACGCTTGAGCTGGTCCTCGGCGGCCACGCGCTTCTCGACGTATTCCGACCACTTGCCCCGGATCTCGGCGAGGTCCTTGCCGGTCTCGGTGCGCATGTCGCCGTCGATCTGAAGGATCTGCAGCTCGGTCTCGGCGATCTTGCCGCGTGCCGAGGCCGTCGAGGCGAGGAGCTGCCCGCGCTCGCCGTCGAGGCGCGCGGCGTCGCGCTCGAGGGCGTTGACCCGGGCCAGGGGCACCAGGTTCTTGGCGTAGAGCTCCCGCACGCCCTGCAACTCGCCGGTGATGAAGCCGACCTCGCGGGCCTTGGCCGCGACCTGCTCGGTCAGGCCCTTGATCTCCTCGCGCAGCTGCTGGACGCGCTCGCGCAGCTGCGCCTTCTGGCCCTCGCGGCCGGCCACGCGGGACCTGAACAGCCGGGTCTCGCCCTCGATCAGGTGGGCCACCGAGGGATCGCTGTCCTTGCGGGCCAGCAACTCGGGCGGGAAGGCGATGGTGGCGGCGCCGTCGCGCTCGGCCTCGTCGCGGGCGCGCCGGGCGGAGAGCTCGTCGAGGGCCTTCAGGATGATGTCGAGGTTGGCCCGGGTCTGGGTCTCGTCGAGACGGATCAGGATGTCGCCGGCCTTGACGCGCATGCCGTCGTGGACCCGCAGCTCGCCGACGACGCCGCCGGTGGGGTGCTGCACCTTCTTCACGTCGGTTTCGACCACGAGCTGGCCCGGCGCGATCACGGCGCCGGAGATCTGGGTGAAGGTGGCCCAGCCGCCCACGCCCACCACCAGCACCGCGCCCAGGGCGAGGCCGAGGGCGAGGTGGCGGCGGATCGAGCCCTGCGCGGTGGGACGCGGGGCCGTGAGGGCGGGATGCAGGTCGACGGGGCTGAGGGCGACGGACATCATGCACTCTCCTGCAGGGCGCCGGGGCCGGCCTGCGTGTCCACGGGGCGGGCCTCCACGGGGACCGAGGCCGGACGCAGCACGCGCTTGAGGACCTCGTCCTTCGGCCCGAAGGCCTGGGCCCGGCCCTCCGCCATCATCAGGATGAGGTCGACCGCGCCGAGGGCGGACGGCCGGTGGGCGATGACGATGCAGATGCCGCCGCGGCGGCGCACCCCGATGATCGCCTGGGTCAGGGCGTTCTCGCCCTCCGCGTCGAGATTGGCGTTGGGCTCGTCGAGGATGACCAGGAAGGGATCGCCGTAGAGGGCCCGGGCCAGGCCGACGCGCTGGCGCTGGCCGGCGGAGAGGCCGGCACCGCCCTCGCCGATGCGGGTGTCGTAGCCCTCCGACAGGCGCAGGATCAGCTCGTGCACGCCGGCCGCGCGGGCGGCCGCGATCACGGCGTCGGAGGGGGCCTGCGGATCGAAGCGGGCGATGTTCTCCGCCACCGTGCCGGCGAACAGCTCCACCTCCTGGGGCAGGAAGCCGATATGGGGGCCGAGATCGTCGGCCGACCATTGGTCGAGGGCGGCGCCGTCGAGGCGCACCTTCCCGCGCACGGCCGGCCAGACCCCGACGAGGGCGCGCACCAGGCTCGACTTGCCCGAGGCCGAGGGGCCGATGACGCCGAGGCCCTGGCCGGCCTGAAGGGCGAAGCTGACGTCCTGGACCACGAGGCGGGGGGTTCCGGGCGGGGCGACGCTGACGCTCTCGACCTGAAGCGCGCGGGATGGCGCCGGGAGCGCGTGCGGCTGCGCGCCGGCGGGCATGCGGGCGAAGAGCTCGGAGAGGCGGGCCCAGGACTGGCGGGCCTGGACGAAGCTCTTCCAGTTGGCGATGGCGAGCTCCGCCGGGGCCAGGGCCCGGGCCACCAGGATCGAGGAGGCGATGATGATGCCGGCGGAGGCCAGACCGTTGATCACGAGGTAGGCGCCCAGCGCCAGCACCCCGGACTGCAGGGCGGTGCGGAACACCTTGGAGCCGGCGCCGTAGCCGCCGGCGATGTCGGAGGCGCGCTGCTGGGACTGCATGTAGTCGCGGTTGGCCAGGGCCCAGCGGGTGCCGAAGCGCCCCTGCATGCCCATGGCGGCCAAGACCTCGGCGTTGCGGCGGCCGGCCTCGGCCAGGCCGTTCCGACGCAGGCCGTGGGCGGTGGCGGTCTGGGCCGGATGCCGGGTCGCCCGGTCGGTGAGAAGGCCGAGGGTGGCGAGGACGGCCGCGCCCACGAGGGCGGCGACGCCGATCAGGGGATGGAACAGGAAGCAGATCAGCAGATAGATCGGCATCCAGGGGAGATCGAAGAAGGCAGAGGGGCCCGAGCCGCCGAGGAAGGCGCGCAGCTGGTCGAGGTCGCGCAGGGGCAGGAGGCCGTCGCCGGGGGCGGCCCCCTTCAGGGGCGCGCGCACCACGATGTCGAAGACTCGCCCGCTCAGGGATTCGTCCAGGGCGGCACCGATGCGGGCCAGGATGCGCGAGCGCAGGGCTTCGAGAAGTCCCTGGAAGATGTAGAGCACGAAGGCCAGGATGCAGAGGCCGATCAGGGTTGGCACCGACCGGCTCGGGATCACCCGGTCGTAGACCTCGAGCATGAAGAACGAGCCGGTGAGATAGAGCACGTTCACGAGCCCGCTCATGGCGGCCACGCCGATAAAGGCCGTCCGGCACTGCGCCAGTGCCGAGGCCAGCTCGGCGGAATCCCGGGCCTGCGTCACGATCTGCTTCCTTCCCGGCGAGACCGGTGCGGCCCGCCCCTCTCCACAACTGTATTTTGAGCGAGCCACTTAGTCGTTGCAAGTGTCTCCGCGCGCTGATGCTCCCTCGTGCGCGCCCGTAATCAGTCGGGATTACATCTGATACCGAAGCGGAGCGCGCTGCGAGGTCGGAGCAAAGACGCCCCGCGACGCGGCCGCGGCGCATTCCATAGGCATGTGGCAATCATGTGAAGATGCGGTGAATGCGCCCTCCGCCGAGATTCGGACCGATCGGGGCCGCGGCGGCACAATCCGCCGTGGACGGGCCGAGACCGCCCCTCCCCCGCCGATCGGCACCGTGCGAGAGTACAGCCGGATAGAGGTGGGGGGCGACGCATGGGGGCCCTGCGCGCCCGACCCGGCGGTCGCTGGGGCGCCTTGCGCATGGGCGTCGTAAAAATGTGATGTTGGGTGTTGACGGCCCCGGCCGGCGCCCGTATACCCCGGCTCATCGGCGCCGGCCAACGGGTTTGGCGGCGCACCGACGCTTCTGCAGAGACTTTCGGATGGGGATCCGGCGAAGAGCTGGATGACCAACTGTTTTTGTCTGTAGTGGCATTGGGACCGAACGGTTCGTGTTCGGTACAATGTTCTTTGACAAGTGAATCTGAGAAAGAGAAGCGTGGGCGGCGATTTTGCTCTTGCGGATCCTCTGTGAAGAGGATTGTGAGACGATTGCTGACACGTTTCGAGAG
>NZ_LMRM01000062.1:0-189074 GCF_001426045.1 Methylobacterium sp. Leaf94 | reverse complement strand
CAGGCTCATAACCTGAAGGTCACAGGTTCAAATCCTGTCCCCGCAACCAAACTCAACAAAAAGCCCGCCCCGGTGAAATCCAGGGCGGGCTTTCGACGTTCACGCCTGCCCCAGGCCCAGGAAGGCGCGGGCCTCCGCCGGCGTGGCAACCCGACGGCCGTGCCGCCGTACGGTCTCCGCCGCCAGGGCGACGAGTTCGGCATTTCCGCTGGCGAGGCGCTCTCGGGTGATCCGGATGTTGTCTTCGAGGCCCGTCCGCACGGCATGCGCCCCGCGGGCGAGCGCCCAATCCATCACCTTCGCCTGATGCCGCCCGATCCCGGCCGCCGTCCAGGTTGCCCGGGGCAGGATGCGACGCATCTCGCCGAGCATGAGGTCGAGGAGGTGCGGGTCCGCCGGCATGGCGTTTTTCACGCCCATGACGAACTGGACGTGCGGGCGGTCATCGATCAGCCCGGCTTCCACGAGACGCAGGGCGCCGTGAAGATGCGACAGGTCGAAGATTTCGATCTCGGGACGCACGCCGAACCGCTTCATCTGACCCGCGAGGTCCGTCACGAGGTTCGCGTGGTTCTCGTAGACGATGGTCGGAAAGTTCACCGACCCCGTGGAGAGCGAGGCCATGTCGGGACGATGCGACAGGGACAGGCCCCGGCTCGCCGGGTCGCGCCCCCGCCCGCCCGTGGAGAACTGGACCACAATACCCGGGCAGGCCCGGCGCAAGCCTTCCTGGACGGCGGCAAAGCGATCGGGATCCGAGGACGGCGTCTCGTCGTCGTTGCGCACATGGATATGCGCGAGGGTGGCCCCGGCGGCGTAGGCGGCCTGTGTCGAGGCAATCTGCTCCGCCACCGTGACCGGCAGCGCCGGGTTGTCGGATTTGCGGGGCACCGAGCCGGTGATCGCGACGGCGATGACGACGGGCTCGTTCATGAAACGTCCTCCTGTGCGGATGCGGCGATGGGCGCCCCTCCCCGCCCGGCATGGCCCGCGCAGGCGGAGACCGCAAGCGCGCCGCGCCGGGCGCGACAGGACCCTTTCCGGGCCCGCCCACCCGCCTTAAGACTGGCGTCCATGCACGACACGATCCTGATCCTGAACGGCCCGAACCTCAACCTGCTCGGCCAGCGCGAACCCCACATCTACGGGCACGAGACGCTGGCGGATGTGGAAGCCCGGTGTCGAACCCTGGCCGCCGGCTTCGGCCTCGCGGTCGCCTGTCACCAGAGCAATGCCGAGGACCAGCTCATCGACTGGATCCAGGCCTACCGGGTGGGCTCGGCCGGGATCGTGATCAATCCGGGTGCCTACACGCACACCTCGATCGCGATCCTCGATGCCCTGAACGCCTGCGAGGTGCCGATCATCGAGTGCCACATCTCGAACGTGCATCGGCGCGAGGCTTTCCGCCAGCACTCCTACGTCTCGCTCGCCGCGACCGCCGTGATGGCGGGCTTCGGCACACATGGCTACGAACTCGCGGTTCGGCACATCGCCCACCTGCGCGGTGCCTCCTAGATTTCAGGCGGCCCGGGTCCGCAGCCGGGCCAGGCTGTTCCAGGCCGGTGCCAGGAGGAAGCTCGTCACCGGGATCAGGGCCGCGCCGACCACGAGACCGACGAGGCCGGAGCCCGCCGCGGTGACGAGCCACTCGACCGTCCCGGTGAGGGGACCGGCGACGCCCGCCGCCCCGGCCGCCACGGCGTGGATGGCGTGGCCGATCTGGGGCAGGCCGTAGCCCTCGAGGCCGTGCACCAGGATGCCGCCGCCGACCCAGATCATCGCGGCGGTGCCGACGATGGCCAGGATCTTGAGAAAGCCCGGCATGCCCTTGACCAGGGCGCGGCCGAGGCCGCGCACAAGGCTGCCGAAGGCCGAGCGCGACCCGTTGGCGGCCATCGCGACCCCGGCATCGTCCGCCTTCACGATCAGGGCGACGCCGCCATAGACCGCGACCGTGATCCCCACCGCCACCACGGCGAGGACCGCCGCGCGCATCCAGATCGAGCCCTCGGGCAGGGCCGCGAGGGTGATGGCCATGATCTCGGCCGAGAGGATGAAGTCCGTCTTGATCGCGCTGGAGACCTTCCGATCCTCCAGGGCCTGGGCATCGCCGGCCGCTTCGTCGCGCTTCGCCGCGTGGGCATGGGCCTTGTGCGGGAACAGCGCCTCGTAGACCTTCTCGGTGCCCTCGTAGCAGAGATAGGCCCCCCCGAGCATCAGCAGGGGCGTGATCGCCCAGGGCGCGAAGGCGCCGAGCGCCAGGGCGGCGGGCAGCAGGAACAGCAGCTTGTTGCGCAGGGAGCCCAGCGCGATGCGGCCGACGATGGGCAGTTCGCGCTCGGCGGCGAAGCCCACCACGTAGCGGGGCGTCACGGCGGCATCGTCGATGACGACGCCGGCCGCCTTCACGCCGGCGCGGCCCGCCTGGGCGGCGACATCGTCGAGGGAGGCCGCCGCCACCTTGGCGAGACCCGCGACGTCATCGAGAAGCGCGATCAGTCCGATGCTCACGGGAACCCCTGCCTGGCCGGCCACAGTCCCCGCGCCGGATGGCGCGGCGAGCTTGGCCTTTACAGGAGACGAACGAGGCGGCGATTTGATCCCGGAGCCGCGCCGATGACCGTCGGGACCTGGCGTCCCGCGCGATCAACGACGCGGGGTCGACCCTAGAACGGAATGTCGTCGTCGAGGTCGAAGTTCGGCTTCGAGCCGCCGCCACCGCCACCCGAGGCGGGTCGGCGCTCGCCGCCGCCCGAGGGGCGACCGCCGCCGTAATCCCCGCCGCGGTCGCCGCCGCGTCCGCCACCACCGCCGCCGAAATCGCCGCCACGGCTGATCTGACCGCCGCTCTCCTCGTCCATGCCCATTTCACCGCCGCCACTGCGGCCGTCGAGAAGGGTCAGCTCGCCCCGGAAGCGCTGGAGCACCACCTCGGTGGTGTACTTCTCGACGCCGGACTGGTCCGCCCATTTGCGGGTCTGGAGCTGTCCCTCGATGTAGACCTTCGAGCCCTTGCGCAGGTACTGTTCCGCCACGCGGGCGAGGTTCTCGTTGTAGATCACCACCGAGTGCCACTCGGTCTTTTCCTTGCGCTCGCCCGACATCTTGTCCTTCCAGGACTCCGATGTGGCGATGCGCAGGTTGACCACGGGATCACCGGAGGCGAGGCGCCGTGTCTCGGGGTCGCGCCCGAGATTGCCCACCAGGATCACCTTGTTCACGCTGCCGGCCATGCCGCTCTCTCCTACCGATCGATCTCACTGCGCGCTGCGGCCCCGAAAGACCGGGACGCCGCCCTGTCATGGGCCTCTCGGGCCCCGGCGGCAATCGCGGTCGGCGGGCTGTCCCCGTGACTCTCAGGGAATCGGGGGGATCTGTATGTTCTATCTTTGTTCTGTTCAGGGGGCAAGGCGCCTCGGAAGCGCGCCCTACCCTTCGCTCAGCGGATGCGGACGATGAGCTTGCCGAAATTCCGACCCTGCAGCAGGCCCGCGAAGGCCTCCGGCGCGTTCTCCAGCCCGTCGACGATGTCCTCGCGATGGACCACGAGGCCGTCGCGCAGCCAGCCCCCGACTTCCTCCAGGAACGCCGTTTCCTGCGCGGCGAAGTCCCAGACGATGAAGCCCTGGAGGTGCAGGCGCTTCGACAGGATCGCGCGCATCAGCACCGGCACCCGGTCGGGGCCGGGCGGCAGCTCGGTGGCGTTGTAGCCGGAGACGAGGCCGCAGACCGGGATGCGGGCGAAGTTGTTCAGGAGCGGCAGCACCGCGTCGAACACAGCGCCGCCGACATTCTCGAAATAGACGTCGATCCCGTCCGGGCATGCGGCCGCCAGCGCGTCCGGAAAGTTCTCGGCGCGGTGGTCGATGGCCGCGTCGAACCCGAGGGTGTCGCGCAGGAAGGCGCATTTCTCGGCGCCGCCCGCGATGCCCACCGCCCGGGCTCCTTTCCGCTTGGCGATCTGTCCGACGAGGGAGCCGACCGGTCCGGTGGCGGCGGCCACCACCACGGTCTCCCCGGCCTTGGGCTGGCCGATGTTCAGGAGGCCCGTATAGGCCGTCATGCCGGGCATGCCGAGGATGCCGAGGGCGGTGGTGACGGGGGCGGCGTCCGGATCGAGGCGGCGCAGGCCACGGCCGTCGGAGACGGCGAAGTCCTGCCAGCCGCCGAAGCCCACCACCGTTTCGCCGACGCGGTAGTCGGGGTGTTGGGACTCGATCACCTCCGCAACGGTGGCGCCCACCATGGTGTCGCCGATCGCCACTGGCTCGGCGTAGGATTTCGCCGCGCTCATGCGTCCACGCATGTAGGGGTCGAGGGAGAGCCAGCGGTTGGCGAGCAGCACCTCGCCCGCCTTCGCCACCGGCATCCGCGCCTCCTCGAGCCGAAAATGCGAGGCGTTCGGCTCACCGTGCGGACGGGCGGCGAGGACGATGCGGCGATTCACGTGGGTCATGGGGCGGCTCCAGGGTTTTCGCGATGGGGTTCGCGAGAGGCGACGGGCGCGCCGTGGACGCGCCCGTCGGGAGATCTCCCGACAGATGGGACGGCGGCAGCCGATGACAATTCCGTGCGGGTCGGGCGACGGGTCCGGCGGCCCCTCCGCGCGTTGTCCCGGAACGGCGACAGGCACGGGAGACATCGGGATGGCGCGCGGATGGCGAACGATCGGGGCGATGCTGCTCGGCGTCACGGCGGCCCAGGCGGCGGAGAACCCGCTGGTGCGCGAGCGCTGGACGTCCCGGGTTCTGGTGATCTCCGCGCCCGAGCCCGGCGATCCCCGGGTCACGGCCCAGCGTGCCGCGCTCGAGACAGCTCGAGCCGGCATGATGGAGCGCGATCTCGTGATCCGCGAGGCGTTCGGCGACACGACCGAGGCACGGCGCCTGCGGGCGGTCCTCGGGCTCCCCGCGGACGGGTTTCGCGTGGTGCTGGTGGGCAAGGACGGCGAGGCCAAGCGGACCGCGACGGCGCCGATCCCGGCGGACGCGCTGTTCGAGACCATCGACGCGATGCCGATGCGCCGGGAGGAGAGGCGTCGCTGAGGCGCGGACCAGCGGCCAACGAAAAGGGGCCGCACGCGGCGGCCCCTCGAAAAACGCCGATCAGGCGATCCGATCAGTAGCAGCGCTCGACCAGCACCCGGCGGTAGCCGTAGGGGGTCCAGCGCACGCGCGGGACCGTGTAGCAGCCGCCGCCGTAGCCGTAATCGTAGGCGCCGTAGCCCACCGGGGCGTAGCCGTAGCCGTAGCCGTAGCCCGGGCCGTAGCCTCCGTAGAGACCTCCCGCCGCCAGGCCGAGGCCGACGCCGAGACCCAGGCCGCCGAGCCCGTAGCCGTAGCCGCGCCCGTAGCCGCGCCCGTAATATCCGCCGCGGTAGCCACCGAAGCCACCGCGATAGCCGCCGAAGCCGCCGCGATAGCCGAAGCCGGCATGGCGGAAACCGCCGCCGCCGAAGCCACCCCGGAATCCACCGCCACCGAAGCCGCCCCGGAAGCCGCCGCCTCCGAATCCGCCGCCGTGGAAGCCGCCACCGTGGAAACCGCCGCCACCGAAGCCGCCGCGCGCTTCCGCGGTGGCGGGAATCATCGCGAGCGCGCCGATCATGGCCGCCGAGGCCAGAACAACTCGTTTCATCACATCGTCTCCGAAAGAAGCCGAAACGTCCCCTTGGACGCACAAACGCGGTGGCACCCGGAAGGGTTCATGCGCGTTTCGACTCTCCCGTCATCGTGAAGCGCGCCGAGCCCTGCCCGGCCCCGGTGGTCGCCCCGGACATCGGGCCGCCCTTGAAATCGCCCGGGGTTTCGGGCGAGGAAGCGGGGCCGGCCGCCACGATCCTCCGGCGGGCGCGGTCGAGGGGGATGCGGGTGACCATGGTGCAGGATGTCGTGCGGGCTCGCGTTCGGATACGCCGTTTCCCGGTCCCCGCCCTTCTGCGCGCCGCCCTCCTGAGCGCCGCCTGCCTCGCCCTCGGCGGTCCGGCCAGGGCCGCGCCGGCGGCCGCCCCTGCCCCGGCGCCCTGCCGGGCCGTCCAGGCGGAGGGCGAGGCCTACACCGTCTGCACGGTCGACCTGCGCCGCGAGCGGGTGCGGCTGTTCTGGCTCGGGGCCGATGGCCTGCCCTATTCCTCGCTCTCGACCCTGGCGGAGAAGCAGGGGGCGTCCCTGCGCTTTGCCATGAATGCCGGCATGTACGACAAGGGCCAGGCCCCGGTCGGGCTCTACATCGAGGACGGGCGCGAGCTGAAGGGCGTTTCCACCGCCAACGGGCCAGGCAACTTTCACCTGAAGCCGAACGGCATCTTCTGGGTGAAGGGCGAGCGTGCCGGCGTGATGGAGACGGGCCGCTACCTGCGCAGCGCCCCGAAGCCGGATTTCGCCACGCAGTCGGGGCCGATGCTCGTCGTGGACGGGCATATCCACCCCAAGATCTCCGCGGACGGCCCGAGCCAGAAGATCCGCAACGGGGTCGGGGTCCGCGACGACGGCCGCACCGCCGTGTTCGCGATCTCGGAGCGGCCGGTGAGCTTCGGCGCCTTCGCGCGCCTGTACAAGGACACCCTCGGCTGCCGCAACGCGCTCTTCCTCGACGGCAGCGTGTCGAGCCTCTACGCCCCGTCGATGAACCGCTCGGATCTCAGCCGCCCCCTCGGCCCGATGGTCGGGGCGGTGGCGCGCTGAGGGCCCGCTCAGACCCAATCCGTCCGATCCCTTCGGGATGGCGGATCGGGGCTTCGCTCGAGCGCCGCGCAGGCCTGCCGATCCGGGCGCCGCTTCGATCGAGCGGAGCCGATATCAGGCATCGTCCTCGCGGCCGAAGACCTCGCCCTCCTCCGCCAGCCGCGCATCGGCCTCGTCGCTGCGGAGGATCTGCAGGGCGCGGTACTGCTGGAGCAGGCCGCGCAGGCGGATGTTGGCCTCGGTGCAGTCGGCGGGCTCCGGGCTGTCCGCCCCGCAGCCCGCGATGGTCTCGGCGGTCTGCCGGTCCACGGCGGCGCGGTCGGCCGCGCTCAGGGCTTCGAGGTCGCCGAGGCCGAGTTCCAGCGCGATCAGCTCGGCGATCTCGCGCCGCTTCTCCTCGATCTCGGACATGTTCCCTCCGGGTCCGGTGCCGCCCCGTCTACAGAACGGTCAGCGCCGCCAGGTCGATCCAGGCTTGCCTCTCGTCGCCGTCGACGTCGCCGTCGACGAACCAGCGGCAGAGCGCCCGGTCCCCTTCCAGGGCCACCACCGTCATGGTGGCCTCGTTGTCCTCGGATGCGACGTAGTCGCCGACCTTGATCGCCACGGACTGCCTCTTCGCCTCGCTGCTGCTGAACCTTACGCGGGCTGGCCTGGGTCTCAGGCGCGCTTCGCGCAAGCCCGGGTCTCAGGCGCGTTTCGCGCGCTTGCCGAACGCCACGGACAGGCGGGCGCGTACGCCCTCCGGGATCTCCGTGCGGGACTCGATGCGGACGGACGGCATCTCGGCCCCGATGGTGCTGCGCGGGTCGAAGGCGAACTGCAGGTGGCGCAGGCCGAGTTCGAGCCGGGTGACGCCGTCCGACTGGGTCAGGTCCTCGCCGAAGACCTCGATCAGCGGCCCGTCGGGATCGCCCTTCTCGATCTGGATGATGAAGTAGCCCGCCGGCTCCTCCTCGTCGTCGGCCCCCGAGATCAGGGTGATGCCGTTCTCGATGTCGAGGCGGACTCGTTCCACCGCGAAGGTCGTGACGTCGTCGTCGTCCATGCTGCGTGATCTCTCGGGAAACGCCCGCTTCGGCGGGGTGACTGAAGGAAAGCGGTCGGGGCCTTTGAGGTTTCGCGGGGGCCCGCTCAGCGCTGTCCGTGCTGGGTATCGGTGAAGAGGTCCTTGAACTGGCGCGGCTGCGAACGCCAGTACTGCCGCGGCGCGCGCACCTGCGCGCCGAGTTCGGCCGCCGCGTGCCAGGGCCAGCGCGGGTTGTAGAGCAGGGCGCGCGCCAGGGAGACCGCGTCGGCCCGGCCCTCGGCCAGGATCGATTCCGCGTGGGCGGCCTCGGTGATGAGCCCGACCGCGATGGTGGTGAGGCCGGTCTCGGTCTTGATCCGCTCGGCGAACGGAACCTGATAGCCGGCCGAGAGCGGGATTTTCTGCTGCGTGGAGAGGCCCCCGGTGGAGACGTGGATCGCGGCGGCACCCCGGCGCTTCAAGGCGTGGGCGAGTTCCACCGTCTCCTCAAGGGTCCAGCCCTCCTCGACCCAGTCGGTGGCCGAGACCCGCATCCAGACCGGCTTGCCCGCCGGCACGGCCTCCCGCACCGCCTCGAAGCATTCGAGCGGGAACCGCATCCGGTTGGCGAGGGGGCCGCCATACTGGTCGGTGCGCTGGTTGGAGAGCGGCGACAGGAACTGGTGCAGCAGGTAGCCGTGCGCCCCGTGAAGCTCGAAGCCTTCGATGCCCAGGCGCAACGCCCGGCGTGCGGTGGCGACGAAGCCGTCGCGGATGCGCTTCAGCCCTTCCGAATCGAGGGCGTGCGGCGCCACCTCGCCTTCCCCGTGCGCCAGGGCCGAGGGGGCTTCCGTGCGCCAGCCATCCGGTGCCTCGGGGTCGATCTGCGCGCCGCCGTCCCAGGGGGCGCGGCTGGAGGCCTTGCGGCCCGCATGGTTGATCTGGATGGCGATCGGCACCGGCGCGTAGCCTCGCACCGCGTCGAGGACGCGGCCCAGCGCCCGCTCGGTCTCGTCGGAATAGAGCCCGAGGTCGGTGGGCGAGATCCGGGCCTCCGGCGAGATCGCGGTCGCCTCCAGGGTGAGGAGCCCCGCCCCCGACATCGCCATCTGAGCGAGATGCATCAGGTGCCAGTCGCCGGCGTGGCCCGCATGGGCCGAGTACTGGCACATCGGCGCGACGATGATCCGGTTCTCGAGGGTGAGGTTGTCGAGGCGCAGGGGCTCGAACAGGCGGGCGGTCATGCGGGGCTCCGGCTTGGCTGCATCCCCGCATAGGTGGCGCGCCGGCGCGCGCTTGGCTACCCGTTCTCGGATTCCCTTCCTTTGGTTTCCCCCCGCCCTCAGCCCGCGCCTATCCCGCGGTCCTTCAGGGTCGCGCCGATCTCGTCGAGGACGCCGGCATCGTCGATGGTCGGCGGGGTGGTCCAGGGCTCGCCGTCGGCGATGCGCTTCATAGTCCCGCGCAGGATCTTGCCCGAGCGGGTCTTGGGCAGCCGCTGCACGGTGAGCGCCAGCTTGAAGGCCGCGACGGGGCCGATCTGCGCGCGGACCAGGGCCACGAGCTCGCCCTCGATCGCCTGGGTCGGGCGCGCGACGCCCGATTTCAGCACGACGAAGCCGCAGGGCTGCTCGCCCTTCAGGGCGTCGCGGATGCCGATCACGGCGCATTCGGCCACGTCCGGGTGGCTCGCCAGCACCGCCTCCATGCCGCCGGTGGAGAGCCGGTGCCCGGCGACGTTGATGATGTCGTCGGTGCGGCCGAGCACCGTGACGTAGCCGTCGGCATCGACGATGCCGGCATCCGAGGTGTCGTACCAGCCCGGATACGTGGCGAGGTAGCTCGCGCGGAAGCGTGCCTCCGAGCCCCAGAGGGTCGGCAGGCAGCCCGGCGGCAGGGGTAGCCGCAGGACGATGGTGCCCATCGTGCCGGCGGGCACCGGCTTGCCGGCCTCGTCCAGCACCGCGAGGTCGTAGCCCGGCATCGGCACGCCGGCGCTGCCGTGCTTGACCGGCAGCCGGCCGAGGCCGACGGGATTGCCCGCGATGGCCCAGCCGGTCTCGGTCTGCCACCAGTGGTCGATCACCGGGCGGCCGAGGGCCCGCTCGGCCCAGGCCACGGAATCGGGGTCGGCCCGCTCGCCGGCCAGGAACAGGGAGCGGAAGCCCGAGAGGTCGTAGGCGCCCACCCGCTCGGCGCGCGGGTCCTCCTTCTTGATGGCGCGAAGCGCCGTCGGGGCCGTGAACAGGCAGGCGGCGCCGGACTCCGAAACCACCCGCCAGAGGGCTCCGGCATCGGGCGTGCCCACCGGCTTGCCCTCGTACAGCACCGTGGTGCAGCCGTGCAGGAGGGGCGCGTAGACGATGTAGGAATGGCCCACCACCCAGCCGATGTCGGAGGCGCAGAAGTAGGTCTCGCCCGGCGCCACGGCGTAGAGGTTGGGCATCGACCAGGCCAGCGCCACGCAGTACCCGCCGGTGTCCCGCACCACGCCCTTGGGTTTTCCCGTCGTGCCGGAGGTGTAGAGGATGTAGAGCGGGTCGGTGGCCGCCACGTCCACGCAGGCCGCCCGCCGGCCGTCGGTCTCCGCCCGTGCCACCGTATCGGCCCAGTCGTGGTCGCGCCCCGGCACGAGGTCGGCCGCCGCCTGCGGGCGCTGCAGGATCAGGCAGGCCGCCGGCTTGTGCGCCGAGGCGGCGAGGGCGGCGTCGAGGAGCGGCTTGTAGGCGACGACGCGGCTCGGCTCGATGCCGCAGGAGGCGGCCAGCACCACCTTCGGTGCGGCGTCCTCGATGCGGATCGCCAGTTCGTTGGCGGCGAAGCCGCCGAAGACCACGGAATGGACGGCGCCGAGGCGGGCGCAGGCGAGCATGCCGAACAGGGCCTCGGGCACCATCGGCATGTAGATCACGACGCGGTCGCCCCGGCCGACCCCGAGGTCGCGGAGCACCCCGGCGAGCACGGCCACCGCATCGCGCAGGTCCGCGTAGGTGATTCGGCGCTGGGTGCCGGTGACGGGCGAATCGTACAGGATCGCGGCCTGGTCGCCGCGCCCGGCCGTGACGTGCCGGTCCACGGCGTTGTGGCAGGCGTTCAGGGTCGCGTCGGGAAACCAGCGGCCATAGGCGCCGAGCGTCGCGTCGAAGGCCCGGGTCGGCGGGCTCGCCCAGTCGATCGCCCGGGCCGCCTCGAGCCAGAAGGCCTCCGGGTCGGCCAGCGAGGCGGCGTGGGTCTCGGCATAGCGGCCGGGCCGCGGATTCGGGGCGTGGGGCGTGGCGTCCATGGCGTGTCCTCGCGGAACCGGTCGTGCTGCCGGTTTCTCGGCACTCTACCGGAATTTACGCCGCCGGACTGCTGCGCCATCCTGCCGAACGGATCGAGGCGCAGGCTTTTGCTTCCGCGCTTCGCGAGACGAAGCCGGCGGACTTGAAAACCGCCGCCCTGGGGACCGGCGGCGCGAAGACACCGGACATGAAAACCGCCGCCCTGGGGACCAGCGGCGGCGGCGAACGCTCGAGAGATGAGGCGGTGGGGGGGAGACGGCCGCTAATGCAGCTGGTCGGTTTCGCTTCGCAGGCGGTTCATCTCGTCCTTGAGGTGGAGCTTGCGTCTCTTGAGCTCTGCGATGCGCAGGTCGTTCGCCGAGGGTCGGATGGTGGCGTCGTGGATCTCCCGCTCGAGGGCTTCGTGCTTGCGGGCGAGCTGGGTCAGGTGCGTCTGCAGTGACATGAGCTGTGTCTCCTGTCTCGTTTCGACGGGGCCAGACTGGCATATGATCAGCCGGCTGTCGAAGCCTATCGACGGCTCGGCTTGACGGATGTTTGTGCAGGCGGATGGTTGTGCAGGAGGCGCGGCGGGTTCTTGCCCAGGCCGAGCGGCTGTCGCATGGTCTGCGGCGAAAGCGTCCCGGGGCATCAGGTGCGATGGCGGTCCAGTTCGATAACGATGCGTCGGTGGAACCCGCCGACGAGTTGGCGCGGCTGAAGCAGGAACACCGCGACCTCGACGGCGCGATCGATGCCCTCGAGGTCGGGGTGGTGGCCGACCAGCTGCAGATCCAGCGCCTGAAGAAGCGCAAGCTCTTCCTGCGCGACCGGATCTCGTATCTCGAGGACCAGATCACCCCCGACATCATCGCCTGACCGGGCCCCCGGCGGGCGGGTGTCCGGGCGGGTGCCGCCTTGCGGGCACGCCACCGCTTTTGTATTCGGCGTTCCCAAGGGCCGCGTCGCGTCGCACGGCCCGTCTTACCACCTGATCGCGAAGGGATCTGACGACCATGGCGGGAGCCTCCCCGGTCGCGATCATCATGGGCAGCCAGTCGGACTGGGCGACCATGCGGCATGCCGCCGAGACGCTGGATGCGCTCGGCGTCGCCCATGACGACCGCATCGTCTCGGCCCATCGCACGCCCGACCGCCTCGTCGCCTTCGCCAAGGGCGCCAAGGCCGAAGGATTCCAGGTGGTGATCGCGGGCGCCGGCGGCGCGGCCCACCTGCCGGGCATGACCGCGGCGATGACCCCCCTTCCCGTCCTCGGCGTGCCGGTGGAATCGAAGGCCTTGTCGGGACAGGACAGCCTGCTCTCCATCGTGCAGATGCCCGCCGGCATCCCGGTGGGCACCCTGGCGATCGGCCGGGCGGGCGCCGTCAACGCGGCGCTGCTCGCCGCCGCCATCCTCGCCCTCACCGATGCGGGCCTCGCCGCGCGTCTCGAAGCCTGGCGCGCCGCGCAGACCGCGAGCGTCGCCGAGACCCCGCAGAGCGACCAGCCGTAAACTCCCATCTGCCGTGAACCGGAACCTGCCTTGAAAAGCGAATCGCCGTGACCGCCCTCCCCGACATCCGCCCCGGCGCGACCCTCGGCATCGTGGGCGGCGGCCAGCTCGGCCGCATGATCGCCCTCGCGGCCGCCGGTTACGGCCTGCGGGTCCACGTCTTCGCGCCCGATGCCGACAGCCCGGCCTTCGACGTCTCGGCCGAGGCCACCATCGCGGCCTACGACGACGTCGCGGCCCTGGCGCGCTTCGCAGCGAGCGTCGACGTGGTCACCTACGAGTTCGAGAACATCCCGGCGCAGGCCGCCGAGGCCCTGGCCGCGAAGGCGCCGTTGCACCCGAACGCCGCAGCACTCGCCACGACCCAGGACCGGCTGACCGAGAAGCGCTTCATCAACGACCTCGGCATCGAGACCGCGCCGTTCCAGGCCGTCGACACGGTCGAGGACCTGACCCGGGCGCTCGAAGAGATCGGCCGCCCGGCGGTGCTGAAGACCCGCCGCTTCGGCTATGACGGCAAGGGCCAGCGCATGATCCGGGCCGAGGGGCCGGTCGACGCCGCCGCCATCCTGGCCGAGTTCAACGGCGCGCCCTGCATCCTGGAAGGCTTCGTGCCGTTCGAGGCGGAGGTGTCGGTGGTGGCCGCCCGCGGCGCCGACGGGGCCTTCGCGGCCTACGACCCCTGCGCCAACGAGCACCGCGACCACATCCTCGCCGTCACCCGCGTGCCCGCCCCGGGCATCGCGCCGCAGACCGAGGCCGCCGCCATCGGCATCGCCCGCCGCATCGCCGAGGCGCTGGACTATGTCGGCGTGCTCGCCGTCGAGATGTTCCTGGTGCCCCAGGCGGACGGCCCGGCCCGGGTCGTGGTCAACGAGATCGCCCCGCGGGTCCACAATTCCGGCCACTGGACCATCGAGGGCGCGACGACCTCACAGTTCGCCCAGCACGTCCGGGCGGTCTGCGGCTGGCCGCTCGGCGATTCGGCCCGGGTCGGCGGCATGGCGGTGGAGATGCACAACCTGATCGGCGGCGACGTGGACGACTGGGCCGCGATCCTCGCCCGGCCGGGGAGCCAGCTCCACCTCTACGGCAAGGGCGAGGCCCGGCCGGGCCGCAAGATGGGCCACGTCACCCAGTTGCTGCCAAAACCCTGAGACGCCGCCCGAACCGCGGCCCGATTGCGACACCCACCCGGCAACCGACGGTCCCGCCGGCCGTTTGGAGCCGTTTCGTGCAGGCGCGCGCGGCAAGCCATACCTTCGCCACATCCGACCGCTTGAGCGGAACCCGTCGCCGACTTTAAGCGCGCATTCACCGCGATGCGGGAGGGTGCGGGCGCAACCGGCCCCGTCCATGCGGGGCTCGGCACGGGACGCAATCGAATCGGGGGCGGCGTCGCGCGCGACGCCGGGGGGGAGCGAGGACCATGACGGTTTTGAAGCTGCGGGCATCGAAGGCGGGGCTGATCGGGGCCACGGCGCTCGCGGCGGCCGCGCTGGCCGGTTGCGAGACCTATGGCGGCGGCGCCACCGCGACGCGCCAGTTCGCCGTGCTCGAATCCGACCAGACGGGCGCCACCACGGTCAACATCACCTCGCTCACCGACGTGATCCAGCGCAATCCCAACGACGCGGCGGCCTACGTCACCCGCGGCGCGGCCTATGCCCGGGCCGGCCAGTTCAACGACGCCATCGGGGACTTCACCAAGGCGGTGCAGATCGACCCGAATTCGGCCTCGGCCTACAACAACCGCGCGCTCGCCAACCGCCAGATCGGCCGCAACGACGCCGCGCTGCAGGACTTCTCGAAGTCGATCTCGGCCGATCCGAACTACGCCCCGGCCTATATCGGCCGCGCCAACGTGCTGCGCGCCCAGGGCGACCTCGAGGGCGCCACCGCCGACCTCAACCAGGCGATCCGCCTCGCGCCGGAATCGGCCGAGGCCTACCACGCGCGCGGCCTCGTCCGGCAGAAGCAGGGGCAGAACACCCAGGCCATCGCGGATTTCGACGCCGCCATCGACCGCAATCCCTTCGTGGCGGCGCCCTATGCGGCGCGCGGCCAGAGCCTGATCGCCACCAACCAGTACGACAAGGCGATCGAGGACTACAACGCGGCGCTCAACGTCAACAACAAGGACGCCACCTCCTGGGCCTATCGCGGCCTCGCCTACGAGAAGTCCAACCGCAGGAAGGAGGCGGTGGAGAGCTACCAGCGCGCCGCGCAGATCGAGCCCGGCAACCCGGTGGCCAAGCAGGGTCTCGGCCGCGTCCAGGGCGGCGTCGGCTCGCTGTTCAACTGACGGACCCCGCGCGGGGGTTCGTCCGCGCCTCCGCAGGCTTCGCGACCCCGCCGGCCGCTCAGTCCGGCGGCGCTCCGTCCCGCAGCGCGCGCAGGTGCGTCTCGAGCCCGGCCGCCAGGGCGTCGTAGTCGCGCAGGTGCACGCCGTCCGGCGGCACCGCCCGGGTGGTCAGGCCCGGTGGACCGTCGCGCAGGTCCGCGAAGGGGTCGAAGACCCGGCAGCCCTGCCGCGCGCACAGATCACGCAGGAGCGCCGTGTAGCCGGCCACCGCCGCCGGATCGCGCTCCGCCCCGGCCTCCGGCCCGATCGGCGGCACGGCCGCCACCAGCACCCGATCCGCATTCGCCGCCAGCCACGTCACGATGCGGCCCGTCGCCGCCGCGAACCCGCCCGCCATGCGCGCCGACAGGGGGTCGGCCCGCCGCAGGATGTCGTTCGTGCCGACGAACAGCACCGCGACTCCGGCCCGGACGGGGAAGGCCAGTCCGTCGATCGCGCCGGCATAGCGGCGGGCCGAGGTGCCGCCGATCCCGCCATTCACCACGTCCGGCCGTCGCACCATGGCGGCTCCGAGAAGCTCGGCCTGCGAGTTGCCCGCCAGGAACAGGAAGCCCGGCCGCGCCGCCGCCAGCGCCGCCCGAATCGCCGGCAGACGCGCGGCGAGGTGGGCTTCGGCGATCTGGCGATCGTGCCGAACCGCGTCCGGCGGCGCGAGGATCCCGCCGGCCCCCAGCCCCACGGTTCCGAGCGCCGCCGCTCCGACGCCCCCGGCGAGCAGGCCGCGCCGGGTCCACGGCCCGGATCGCGGGCGGTCGTCGTCGGAGCCGCTCATCCGTTCCCCCGATGCCGGCCCCGGCTTTCGGGGCGTCCGGCATCAGCCCCGAAAGCCGGCCGTCGGGCAAGCCCGCTCAGGCGGCCTGGACGGTGGCGAGGAAGCCCGAGACCTCGGCGCTCAGCTGTTCGGACTGGCGCGCGAGTTCGGAGGCGGCGGCCAGGACCTGGGACGAGGCCGCCCCGGTCTCGCCGGCGGCCTGGGTCACGCTGCCGATGCTGACGGTCACCGACTGCGTGCCCTGGGCGGCCTGGGTCACGTTGCGGACGATCTCCTGGGTGGCCGCTCCCTGCTCCTCCATGGCCGCCGCGACGCCGACCGCGATGCTGCGCAGCTCGGCGATGGTCGCGCCGATGGTCCGGATCGACGTGACCGCCTGGCGGGTCTCGCCCTGGATCGTGGTGATCTGGTCCGAGATGGTCGCCGTGGCGCGCGCGGTCTGGGAGGCCAGCTCCTTGACCTCGCCCGCGACCACCGCGAACCCCCGGCCCGCCTCGCCGGCGCGGGCCGCTTCGATGGTGGCGTTGAGCGCCAGCAGGTTGGTCTGGGCCGCGATCCCCGAGATCAGGCCGACCACCGTGCCGATCCGCTCGGCCCCCTCGGCGAGGCCGAGGATGATCGTGTCCGTGGCCGCCGCGTTCTCGGAGGCCCGCTCGGCCATCGCCGCCGAGCGGGCGACCTGGGCGGCGATCTCGCCGATGGAGGCGGCCATCTCCTCGCTCGCGGCCGCCACGGTCTGGACATTGGCCGAGGTCTGCTCGGCGGCCGAGGCGACGCTCAGGGATTGCCCGGCCGTCTGGTCGGCGGTGCGGCTCATCGCCCGCGCCGTGGCCTCCATCTCGGTGGCGGCGGAGGACAGGCCGTGGGTCAGGCGCGCGACCTGCGCCTGGAACCCCCGCGTGGCGGCATCCAGGATCTCGGCCCGGCGCATCTTGGCGGCGCTCTCGATCGCGGCGGCGGCGTCGGCGTCGCGCTTGGCGATCATGGCGTCCTTGAAGACCTGGACGGCCCGGGCCATCGCGCCGATCTCGTCCCGGCGGTGCGCGCCCGCCACCTCGGTCGTGACGTCGCCGCCGGCCAGCTTGGCCATGGTGCCGGTCATGCCGCCGAGCGGGCGCACGACCAGGGCCAGCACGGTGTAGAGCCCGAAGCCGATGGCGGCGGCGGCCAGGGCGACCAGGGCCAGGAGCGCCAGGCGCGACCAGCCCGAATGGGTCTCGGCCCGGTCGAACTCGGCCTGCGCCTCCCGGACCTGCAGGGCGGTAAGCTGGCTCAGGACGACGTTGGCCTCCTCCATGCCCTTCACCAGAGCCGCGTGGGTCGCGTCGAAGTCGGGGGTGCCGCCGGCGGCGAGGCGACGGAGGATGTCGGCCGCGACCGCGGCGTTGTGGTCGATGCGCCGCTGCAACTCGGCGGCGAGCTCCTTCTCCTCCGGGGTCAGGTAGGTCGCCAGGTAGGCCGACCACTGGGTCTGGATGTTGCCCAGATCCGCCTCGATCTTCGCGGTCGCCCGGCCGGCCTCCCCTTGCCGGTTCCGAAGCGCGCGCGACGTCGCCAGCAGGTCGTCGTAGGCATCACGGATCAGGCTGAACTGCCGCAGCGGGACGATGCGGTCGCCGAAGACGGAATTGAAGCTCCGATGGTTTTCCGACAGGGCGAAGGTGCCGATCCCCGTGGAGAGGAGCAGGAGAAAGCCCATCACGCCGAGCAGCGTGACCAGGCGGCCTTTGATGGTGGTGCGCATGCGGTGATCTGCCGGATGGGAGAGTCGGGTGTCCGATCTCCCATCGGTTCGGCGGGAGGCTCGGGATTTCTGAACCGAGCTTCTCCGGCGAAGTGATGAAAGGTCGCTTTATTTCCAATCCGAATGCTTTGGCGTGTCCGTAAAAATCTTCGTGAAGCTCTTGCGAGACAACCACAGCATTTTCAGAGTTACTCTCTTTGGTTCCATCACGGTTTCGAGAGAGCCAATAGTCGTCGGCGCAGACGATGCGGGTCGGTCGTGGGCGGGCGCGACCGATCCGTCCATTCGTCCAGCGTAGACTTGGAGATCCCCGGCGCAGGACAGCGGCATCCCGGATGTACAGCGACCTGTCCCGAAAGCGGTGGTTTCCGATCGCGGAGATGCCAGCGGATGCGGATGCCGGGTCCACCAGAACGGCATCGATCCTCCGCCGAACGGGTTCGCCCGGTAATGGCCGAAGCGAAGATCGCTCGCACGCGATGGGACGGAGTCGTCGCGGCTCAGCGCGATCCTGCGGCGATCTGCAGGGCTGCGCTCGAAGAGCGTCCCCGCCGATCCGACCCCGGACGTGTCCCGCTCAGGCGTCGCCCAGCAGGCGGTGCTCGCAGAGCATGCGCCGGACGGTCCCGCTGGCCGAGCGGTAGACCACGGTCTCGGTCTCGATCAGGCCCGGCCGGAAGCGGACGCCCCGCAGCAGGGCGCCGTCGGTGACGCCGGTGGCGGCGACGATGACGTCGCCCCGGGCCATGTCGTGCAGCTCGTACTTCCGGTTCGGGTCGCTGATGCCCATCCGGGCGGCGCGCTCGCGCTTGTCGTAGCTGTCGAGGATCAGGCGGCCCTGCATGTGCCCGCCGATGCAGCGGAGCACGCCGGCCGCGATCACGCCCTCGGGAGCCGCGCCGATGCCGAGATAGATGTCCGCTCCGGTCGCCTCGGCATTGGCGGTGTGGATGATGCCTGCGATGTCGCCGTCCGAGATCAGGCGGATGCCCGCCCCCGTCGCCCGCACGGCGGCGACGAGCTGCATGTGGCGGGGTCGGTCGAGGATGATGGCGGTGATCTGGGCCGGGTCGACGCCCTTGTGACGGGCGAGCGCAGCGATGTTGTCGGCCGGGCTGGCATCGAGATCGACGAGGCCGGCCGGGTAGCCGGGCCCGATGGCGATCTTCTGCATGTAGACGTCGGGGGCGGCGAGCAGGGAGCCGGCTTCCGCCAGGGCCGTCACCGCGATGGCGCCGGGCATGTCCTTGGCGCAGAGGGTGGTGCCCTCGAGGGGATCGACGGCGATGTCGACCTTCGGACCGTCGCCGGTGCCCAGGCGCTCGCCGATGTAGAGCATCGGGGCGTTGTCGCGCTCGCCCTCCCCGATCACCACGGAGCCGTCGATGGGCAGCAGGTTGAGCTCCAGGCGCATCGCGTCGACGGCGGCCTGGTCGGCCTCCTTCTCGCGGCCCTGTCCGCGCAGGCGGGCCGCGGCGATGGCGGCCCGCTCCGTGACCCGCGCCAGCTCCAGCGTCAGGGACCGGGCCACCGGCGCGCGCGATTCCAAATTGCCACCAGACATGTGAGCCTCGCGCCCCTGCGCCTCTCTCGGGCGCTCCTTATGAACTAAAATGCGCGTTTGGCATGAAGTTTCGCGCCGCGCGCGCAGTTTTCTTCGTTCATCCCCAGATCGTGCGCACGGCCCCTATTCGCGCTCGATCCGGATCAGCTGGGGGGCCTCGGCGAGCAGGCCGTCGGTCGCGATCGCGTCGAGGGCGTCCCGGATCGTGCCCTCGGTGGCGGCGTAGGTGATCAGCACCAGGGGGACCGGCTGGCCCGAGCGGCCATGCGGGTCCTTCGAGGCCGCACTCTCGGAGCGGCGCTGCAGGATGCTCTCGATGGAGATGTCGCGCTCGGCCATGCGGGTGGCGACGCCCGCGGCGACGCCGGGGCGGTCGTGCACGGTGAGGCGAATGTAGTAGCCGCCCTCGTGCCGCTGCATGGCGACGCGCTGGGACGGGCTCAGGGCGGCGGCGGGGCGTCCGAAGGTCGGGCGGCGGGTGCCGGCGGCGATGTCGGTGATGTCGGAGACCACGGCCGAGGCGGTGGCCTCGCCGCCGGCACCGGGACCGATCAGGGTGAGCTCGCCCACCGCATCGGCATCGATGGTGACCGCGTTGGTCACGCCCATCACCTGGGCGATGGCGGAGGATTTCGGCACCATGGTCGGATGGACCCGCTGCTCGATGCCCCCGGCCGCCGCCTGTGCGACGCCGAGGAGCTTGATCCGGTAGCCGAGTTCCTCGGCCATGGTCAGGTCGAGGGGCTGGATCGCCGAGATGCCCTCGACCGAAACGCCCTCGGCGTCGACCTCGGTGCCGAAGGCGAGGCTCGTCAGGATCGCGAGCTTGTGGGCGGTGTCGAAGCCCTCGACGTCGAAGGTCGGGTCGGCCTCGGCATAGCCGAGGGCCTGGGCGTCCTTGAGGCAGGCCTCGAAGGTCAGGCCCTCGCGCTCCATCCGGGTCAGGATGTAGTTGCAGGTGCCGTTCATGATTCCGTAGACGCGCGACACGGCGTTGCCGGTCAGGCCCTCCCGCAGAGCCTTGATCACCGGGATGCCGCCGGCGACCGAGGCCTCGTAGGCGAGCGCCACGCCCGCCGCCTCGGCCTGCCGGGCGAGGGCCGCGCCGTGCTTGGCCAGCAGCGCCTTGTTGGCGGTGACCACGTGCTTGCCGGCGGCCAGGGCCGCCTCCACCGTCTGCCGGGCCGGCCCCTCGGCGCCCCCGATGAGCTCGACCACGCAATCGACCTCCCCGGAGGTCGCCAGGGCGACGGGATCGTCGAACCAGGTCACGCCGGCGAGGTCGAGGCCGCGGTCGCGGCTCCGGTCACGCGAGGAGACGGCGGTGACGCGAATCGCCTGCCCGCTGGTCTGGCCGAGGGCCTCGGCCCGGCGGGCGACCATCCGGACGACGGCGGCGCCGACGGTGCCGAGGCCGGCAACGCCGAGGCGAAGGCTCTGTGTCATGGGTGTGTTCCGTCACTCTGTCGCGCCGTGGACCTGCCGGGTCCGAGACCTGCCGCGTCCGGCGGCGGTGCGGGCCCGGCGTCGATCGGCGGAGGCGAATGCCGCGCTCGGCGCGGCCCGATCTTCTGCAACGATTTGCCGGGGGGCGCAACAAAACGGCCGGCCGTCGGGGTGACGCGGCGTTACGATCGGCGCCGACGGTAGCGGACCGCGATGGCGATGAGCGCGTAGAGCACCCCGGCATTGAGGATGTGCCAGAGGGCGTGGGTGCCCAGGGGCCAGACCGGGCACACCGCCCGGTCGAGGGTGCGGAAGGCGAGCGAGACGGCGAACAGGGCGGCGACTCCCAAGAGGCCGAGCCCGGCCTCGCGCCGGGCGGGATCATGGCGGCCTCGCGCCGGGCGGGATCCGGGGGACCGCCCCGCGGCGCCAGCAGGCCGGCGGCGACGCCCGCCAGCGCCAGGATCGCGGGGGCGTAGGCGATCGAGCCGTTGGTGAGCGCGTCCGTCGACCGGCCGGTGAGCCCGTCGAGGGCGGGCTCCAGGCCGAGATTGACGGCCGCGAAGGCCAGGGTGGCGGCCAGCGCCGCCCCGGTCCCGAGGCCGAAGTAGCGCCGCATCGCCAGGAGGAAGTAGGCGTAGATGAAGAGCGCGATCGGGATGACGTCGGCCAGCAGCGCCCAGCGCACCGCCAGGGTGTGGAACAGGAACGAGCCGACGCCCACCACCGCCACCAGGGCGCTGAGCAGGAGGGCCGGCCTGTCGCCCGTGCGAGCGCGGCGCACGCGCGCCGCCGCCAGGGCGGCGGCGATCAGGAAGGCGCCGTTCGACAGGGCGTTGACCGGCTCCGCCCAGAAGCCGGGATCGCTGCGCTCGCAATAGGCGCAGATCGGCGTCAGCCAGTCCCCGTCCATCCGGACCTCCCCGTCATCGCCCGTCGCGCCTGCGGAGCGCAACGCCTCGATCCGAGCCTCGCCGTCGAAGCCTTGCCAGCCCGCGGCGAAGGCCCGATGACGGGCATCCACGCGCCCCAGCTCCCAGAGACTCCCTGCCCATGCGGATCGCCACCTGGAACGTCAATTCGATCAAGCAGCGCGTCGGTCACCTCGTCGGCTTCCTCGACGAGGCCAAGCCCGACGTGGTCTGCCTGCAGGAGCTGAAATGCCAGGACGAGGGCTTTCCCCGGGCGGAGATCGAGGCGGCGGGCTACGCCGTCGAGACCCTCGGGCAGAAGGCCTATAACGGCGTCGCCCTGCTGGTGCGCGCGCCCCTGGCGATGTCCGAAATCCTCCGCGGCCTGCCCGGCGACGACACCGACGAGCAGGCCCGCTACATCGAGGCGCTGATCTCCGGCGAGGGCGTGCGGCCGGTCCGCGTCGCCTCGATCTACCTGCCCAACGGCAACCCGGCCGACAGCCCGAAATACCCCTACAAGCTCGGCTTCCTGGAGCGGCTGCGGCGCCATGCGCAGGGCCTGCGCGAGGCCGAGGAGGCGGTGGTGCTGGCTGGCGACTACAACGTGATTCCCGAGCCGGAGGATGCGGCCGACCCCGAGGCCTGGCGCGGGGACGCGCTGTTCCTGCCCCGGAGCCGGGCGGCGTTCCGGGCGCTCCTCGCCGAGGGCTACACCGATGCCCTGCGCGCCTGCGATCCGCGGGCCGGCCTCTACACCTTCTGGGACTATCAGGCGGGGGCCTGGAACCGGAACGCCGGCATCCGGATCGACCACCTCCTGCTCTCGCCGCAGGCCGCCGACCGGCTGACCTCGGCCTCGGTGCAGAAGCACCTGCGCGGCCTGGAAAAACCCTCCGACCACGTGCCCGTGACGGCGGATCTCACGGACGCGTGAGCGAACGATCGGCGCGCCCGGGGGTTGGGCTCCGGCAATCCCCCACCAGAATCCCCCCAACACGGAGTAACCCCCCGCGTGAAACTCTACGGCACCAGCTACTCGCCCTACGTCCGCAAGGTGCTCGTCGCCCTGGCCGAGAAGGGCCAGGAGGCGGAGCACATCCCGCTGTTCTTCCACGACAAGGACCCGGCCTTCCAGGCGGCGAGCCCGCTGGGCAAGATCCCGGCCTTCGACGATGACGGCTTCCTGCTGGCCGATTCCTCCGCGATCCTGACCTACCTGGAGGCGAAGTTCCCGAGCCCGGCATTGTACCCGTCCGAGGCCAAGGCCCGCGGCCGCGCGATCTGGTTCGACAAGTACGGCGACACCGAGATGTTCGACGTCATCATCGCCCCCTTCGCCAACCGGGTGGTGAAGCCGAAGATGCTCGGGCAGCCCGGCGACGAGGGCGCCGTCGCCAAGGCCCTCAACGAGGACCTGCCGAAGATCTACGATTACCTTGAGGGGCAGATCGACGGGCCCTACCTCGTCGGCGACGCCTTCAGCGTCGCGGACATCTCGGTGGCCACGGGCTTCCACAACCTGCACTTGGCTGGCGAATCCGTCGATGCCGGGCGCTGGCCCAAGCTCGCCGGCTACGTCGACGCCACCCTGGCGCGCCCGTCCTTCGTCACGGCGCTGGCGGCCCGGACGTCTCCGAACTGATCGCCCGAATTGGTCACCCGAAGCGGTGCGACCGTCGGCGTTCAGCGCCGGCGGCGCGCTGATCCGGTGACCTGGGCGGTGGTCTGGGAGGCCTGCGCCATCGCGGCGGCGCGGTCCTCCTCGCTGGCCGAGGCCCAGGCCTTCTCGTAGAGGGCGACGATCCAGTCGTCCTTGCGCCCCTGGGCGGCTTCCCGGGCCATTGAGAGCCACATCAGCCCGCGGGCGCGCTGGGCCGGCACGCCCTGGCCGTTGACGAGGAGCTGGCCGAGCAGGGCCTGGGCGGGGGCATGGCCCTTCTCGGCGGCGAGGTTGAACCAGCGCGCCGCCTGGCGCGCGTCGGTGTCGACGCCGGTGCCGTCGAGGTAGAGCCGGCCAAGATTGTACTGCGCGTTCGGGTCGCCGAAATACGAGGCGGCGTAGTTGAACATGTCGTAGGCGCGCTCGGGGTTCGGGCGCACGTAGGTGCCCTTGATCCCGTCGAGGAAGTAGGCGCCCAGGGCCGTGAAGGCGCTCGCGACCACGCCCGAGTTCTGGGCGTCCGGACCCTCGTCGGTGGTGTCGTCGGCGATGCGCGAGAAGAACTCGAAGGCCTTGAGGTCGTCGTGGGGCACGCCGTCGCCCTCGGCATACATGCGGCCGAGCTTCCACAGCGCCAGGGCATGGCCCTGTTCGGCGGCGTATTCCAGGGCGCGGGCGGCCCCTTCCTTGTCGCCGGCATTGTAGTCGCGCACGCCCATGCGCAGGGCCTCGCGGGCGCTGCGGTAATTGCCGCTGGGCACCGGTGTCCGGGCGGTGGCGTCGAGGGCCGCCGCCGGCAGGGCGCCGAGAGCCCCCGGCAGGGCGCCGAGGAGCACGAGCCCGACCGCCGCGGCGAGCCGCCGGCCCATCGGGGCGAGCGGCCGATCCCGGGCGGCCCGGACCGGCCGCGGGGCGCGGCCGAGGGCTGTCCTAGATGTCCGCATAGGTGTGCGTCTCCTCGGCGCCGCCCGGATGGGTCACCGCGCCGTTCACCGCCGGCCCGACGGTCTGCTGGTACTTCCACAGGTAGCCGGAGGTGGCCGAGTTGGTGCGCGGGCTCCAGGCGGCGCGACGCGTCGCGAACTCCGCGTCGGAGACCGCCACGTCGAGGGTGCCCTTGATGGCGTCGAGGGTGATGACGTCGCCGTCGCGGATCAGGCCGATCGGACCGCCGACGGCGGCCTCGGGCCCGACATGGCCGACGCAGAAGCCGCGGGTGGCGCCCGAGAAGCGCCCGTCGGTGATGAGCGCGACCTTGTCGCCCATGCCCTGGCCGTAGAGGGCCGCGGTGGTGGAGAGCATCTCGCGCATGCCGGGGCCGCCCTTCGGACCCTCGTAGCGGATGACGAGGACTTCGCCCTCCTTGTAGGTGCGCTTCTGGACGGCCTCGAAGCAGGCCTCCTCGCCGTCGAACACGCGGGCCGGGCCGGTGAAGACCTGCTTGTCCTCCGACATGCCGGCCACCTTCACGATGGCGCCCTCGGGGGCGAGGTTGCCGCGCAGGCCGACGACGCCGCCGGTGGGCGTCAGGGGGGTGGCGGCGGAGCGGACCACGTCCTGGTCCGGGTTCCAGTGAACCTTCTCCATGTTCTCGGCCATGGTGCGGCCGGTCACGGTCATGCAGTCGCCGTGCAGGAAGCCGTGGTCGAGCAGCGTCTTGAGCAGGAGCGGGATGCCGCCGACCTCGAACATGTCCTTGGCGACGTAGCGCCCGCCCGGCTTCAGGTCGGCGATGTAGGGCGTCCGCTTGAATACCTCGGCGACGTCGAACAGGTCGAACTTGATGCCGCACTCGTGGGCGATGGCCGGCAGGTGCAGGGCCGCGTTGGTGGAGCCGCCCGAGGCCGCGACGGCGGCCGCCGCGTTCTCCAGGCTCTTGCGGGTGACGATGTCGCGCGGGCGGATGTTCTTGGCGATGAGCTCCATCACCTTCTCGCCCGCGGTCATGCAGAATCTGTCGCGGATCTCGTAGGGCGCCGGGGCGCCGGCCGAGTAGGGCAGCGCCAGGCCGATGGCCTCGGAGACGGTGGCCATGGTGTTGGCGGTGAACTGCGCGCCGCAGGCACCGGCCGACGGGCAGGCGACCTGCTCCAGCTCGTCGAGGTCCTCGAGGGACATGTCGCCGACCGCGACCTTGCCCACGGCCTCGAACAGGTCCTGCACCGTCACCGGACGGCCCCGGAACGAGCCGGGCAGGATCGAGCCGCCATAGATGAAGATCGACGGCACGTTGAGGCGCACCATCGACATCATCATGCCGGGCAGGGACTTGTCGCAGCCGGCCAGGCCCACGAGGGCGTCGTAGGCGTGGCCGCGCATGGTCAGCTCGACCGAGTCGGCGATGACCTCGCGGGAGGGCAGCGAGGCGCGCATGCCGGCATGGCCCATGGCGATGCCGTCCGTCACCGTGATGGTGCAGAACTCGCGCGGGGTGCCGTTGGCGGCCGAGACGCCCTTCTTCACCGCCTGCGCCTGGCGCATCAGCGAGATGTTGCAGGGGGCGGCCTCGTTCCAGCAGGAGGCGACGCCCACCAGCGGCTGGTGAATCTGCTCGCGGGTCAGGCCCATGGCGTAGAGGTACGAGCGGTGGGGCGCGCGCTCGGGCCCCTCCGTGACATGGCGGCTCGGAAGCTTCGACTTGTCGGTTTTGCTCGCGTCCATCGTGTGTCTCACCGCCCCGGCCTGATACGCATGTGTGGGTTCGGCGCGACCGCGAACAGATGGGTGCGTTCCGTGGGGACCCACGGCGCGCGGCCCACCGGACCGTTTCTCGGAAAGCGTCTGAACTCCGCGGTAAAGCGTTGGGGGAACTATCGTTTACCGCCCTTGCTGAGGTGGTCCCGGTTTATGGCGGGATCGCGGCGGCGAGAGGGGTCTCCCAAGGCAAAGTCGGGATGCTTTCGGGGTGTTGCGACCTCGCCACAGCCACGCTTTGGGGCGGGATTTCTTCCGGACAACCTGAGGCGACGGCGGGGTTCGTCCCGGGTCCCCGCGCGAAGGCTTTGCCAACCTCAGGCCGGCTCGGACCCGTCGCCCAGCAGGGTCGGCCCCGGGGCGGCCGCGAGGGCGGGCCCGCTGTCGTCCTTGAGGGTCACGCCGGAGAGCCCCAGCGCGAAGGCCTGGGTCAGGAGCCAGTCGAGCTTGAACGCGGCCAACGCGTGCGAGAGCCCGGCCGGGCGCACGTTCGAGAGGCAGTTGCGCTCGGCATCCGAGCGCCCCACCCGCGGGGCGAAGGTGAGGTAGAGCCCGAGGCTGTCCGGCGAGGACAGGCCGGGCCGCTCGCCGATGATCACCACCACGGCGCGGGCCTGGAGCGCCGCGCCGATGCCGTCGCCGAGGGCCACCCGCGCCTGCGTCGCCACCACGATGGGTGCGAGTCGCCAGCCGGCCCGCGCGATGTGGGGCTGGAAGGCGGCGAGGAGGCCCGCCGCCCCCTCTTGCACGGCCCGGGCCGAGAGGCCGTCGGCGACCACCAGGGCGAGGTCCACCGGGCCGTCGCTGCGGGCGGCGAGCGCCGCGGCGCCCTCCTCCGTCAGGGTGCGGCCGAGATCCGGCCGCCGCAGGTAGGTCGCCCGGTCCGGCGCGGCGGAGGCCACGCGGAGCGTCTCGAACCCGAGGGCCGCGAGGCCCGCGCTCACCGCCTCGGCGTCGAGGGGCGTGTGCACGGCGTCCCGGGCCTGGGCATGGGCGAGGCCGAAGCGCAGGACCTCCCGGGTCGGCAGGCCGGAGCCGGCCCGGCCGAGGCCGATGCGGGCGGGGGTGAGCCGGGCGAGGCGGGCCCAGGGGTCGGCCTCGGTGCTCATGCGGCCAGCCCGGGATCGGCGAGCCCCGGCGCGGCGGCGATCAGGCTGGCGCTCGGCCCCTCCGGCAGCAGGGCGCCGTCCACGTCGGTGAGCCCGATCCGCTCCAGCCAGGCCTCGAATTCCGGGGCGCGCTTCAGGCCGAGCACCTCGCGCAGGTAGAGGGAATCGTGGAACGAGGTGGACTGGTAATTCAGCATCACGTCGTCGGCGCCGGGGATGCCCATGATGAAGGTGCAGCCGGCCGCCCCCAGCAGGGTCATCAGGGTGTCCATGTCGTTCTGGTCGGCCTCGGCGTGGTTGGTGTAGCAGACGTCGACGCCCAGCGGCACACCCATGAGCTTGCCACAGAAGTGGTCCTCCAGCCCGGCCCGGATGATCTCCTTGCCGTCGTAGAGGTATTCCGGCCCGATGAAGCCCACCACGGTGTTGACGAGGAGGGGCCGGAACGGCCGGGCCACCGCGTAGGCCCGGGCCTCCAGGGTCTGCTGGTCGATGCCGTGGTGCTGGCCCGCCGAGAGGGCCGAGCCCTGCCCGGTCTCGAAGTACATGCAGTTGTCGCCGACCGTGCCGCGCTTGAGGGCCACCGCCGCCTCGTGCGCCTCCCGGAGGATCGGCAGGGTGACGCCGAAGCTGGCATTGGCCCCTTGCGTGCCCGCGATCGACTGGAACACGAGGTCGACCGGCAGGCCCCGGTTCATGGCCTCGATCGTGGTGGTCACGTGGGTGAGGATGCACCCTTGCGTCGGGATCTCCAGGCGCCGGATCAGGTCGTCGAAGAGGTGGAGCAGGCCGCTCAGGGTCGAGACGGAATCGGAGGCCGGGTTGAGGCCGATCACCGCGTCGCCGCAGCCGTAGGACAGGCCGTCGAGGATCGAGGCGGTGATGCCGGCGGCATCGTCGGTGGGGTGGTTGGGCTGCAGCCGCACGGCGAGGCGCCCCGGCAGCCCGATGGTGTTGCGAAAGCGCGTGACCACCCGGCACTTGCGCGCCACCAGGATCAGGTCCTGGTTGCGCATGATCTTGGAGACCGCCGCGGCGATCTCCGGCGTGATGCCGGGGGCGATCCGCGCCAGGGTCCCGGACGAGGCCGTCAGCAGGAACTCGCGAAAGTCGCCGACGGTGAGGTGGGCGATCTCGGCGAAGGCCCCCGCGTCGTGGGTGTCGACGATGAGGCGCGTGACGTCGTCGGCTTCGTAGGGAATCAGGGGCCGGGCCAGGATCTCGCGCAAGGGGACCTCGGCGAGGCACCAGCGGGCCGCCACCGCCTCCTCGGCGGATTCCGCCGCCACGCCGGCGAGCCGGTCGCCCGAGCGCACCGGCGTCGCCTTGGCCATCAGGGCCGCGAGATCGGCGAAGACGTGGGTGCGGGGGCCGACGGTGTGACGATAGGCCATGGGCGATGCTCCTGCGGCCCCGTCGCGAAAATCGAGCCACCGCGGCGGATCGATCATCTCACATCTTGGGGGGGCGTGGGGAGCAGGAGTCTCTGGAAGATTTTCGTCTCCAACACGGCCTTCAGAACATGTCCGAAGACACTGGACGGCAGGAAGAGGGCGCCAAAGGAGGCCGGGGCGGGCTTCAGATTCAGCCCGCAGTTCACGACACCGGCGGCCAGCCCAACGATGAGGATGGCGCCAAGGAGGGGAAGGGTCACGTAGAATCCGAGCAGGAACAGGGTCCAGATTTGGCCGGCCGTTACCCGAAAGGCCTCACGGACCGTGACATCGAAGCCGTCCAGGGCGAGGGTCGGTCCCATGACGAAGAGGCGCGTCGTCAGCCAGAAGGACGGCCCGCACAGGACGACGAAGACCAGGGAGTGGTACGGGAAAGAGAGGGTCCAAGCCTCGGCCAGGAGGATGCCGAGGAGGAAGAGTCCAAGGTTGTAGGCCAGAAAATCCTTCCGCCGGACGACTTGCCTGACCCGGTCTCGAAGGCTGCCCACCGGCAGGCCCATGGCATAGCGATAGACCGCGATCGTGTAGGGCAGCACCAAGACCGTTGCGGCCAGATCGGCCAGGATACCGGGCGGACCCGCTGTCGGGTTTCCCGGTTTTCCCAACTCCGTCGTGATCAGCGTCTGGGCGGCGAGAAGGCCTGCGACGAGTCCGGTCTCGGGCCAGAGGGCGCGGACCGCCCGAAAGGCCATCCGGTAAGCCGCCGATGTTGTCCCTCGTGGCCGATCAGGATCCGTCATCGTGTGTCGTTCCATCGTCTCGGTCTGAATAGGACACGCTGCCTATAGGCTCTTATAGCCTGGGTCGACGGAAAACACGCGGATCAATTGAATTTGGAACAATTCTTATCCAACTTTCGCGAGATGTTGACCCGGCGCGCCGGCTGTCGGGGCTCCGTCGCATCACCACGGTTGTCATGACCGCGACGGACTCTCCCTTCTCGATGCTATGGGACTCACACCTCTGGCGCCGTCCGGAGAAGGCGCGTTCCCCTCCCTCGGTCGGGAGGAGGGCCGCGTCGTGCGGACAGGCGTGCATACGGTCGCTGTCGCAGCAGAGAGCACCCGTGCCGCGGGACGCTGCCGGACGGTCGCTCCGGCGCGACGCATCGCCCGAGACCCCTTTCGCGTTTGTCGGGGATCGGTGGAAACCGGTTGTTCCGACAAGACGAACGACAGGAAAGAATTCGAGAGTCCGTCAGGTTCGGGAGGAACCTGACAGAACCCTAGGCCGCGCCCGCGTGCGGGGCCGGCTCCTCGGTGGAGATCGCGTCGACCGTGCGCTGGGGCGGGCTGCCCTGCCCGTCCGCGCGCACGATGCGGATCTGCTGGTTGACCGGCTGCATGTTGCCCCAGGGCGTCGAGAAGGCGATCTCGGCGGCGTCGCGCCCGACGCCGATGCGCACCAGGCCGTCGAGGTCGGCCTGGCGGGTCGCATCGAACAGCCACCAGCGCCCGTCGAGATAGGCCTCGAACACCGCGTGGAAGTCGCTCGGCACGAGGCCGTGGGCGTAGCAGCTGACGAAGCGGGCCGGGATGCCGAGCGCCCGGCAGAAGGCGGTGCCGATATGGGCGAAGTCGCGGCAGACCCCGGCCCGCTTGAGCAGGCTCTCGTCGGCGGTGGTCTCGCCGTCGCTGGTGCCGGGCTGGTAGGTCAGGTGGTCGTGGATCCAGTTGCAGATCGCGTTGACCCGCTGGTGGCCCTTCGGCAGGGCGCCGAACTCGGCCAGCGCGAAGGGCGTCAGCCGGTCGGACGAGACGAAGCGGCTCGGCAGCAGGAACGGCAGGATGTCGAGGGGCAGTTGGGAGATCGGCGTCTCGTTGACCGTCGCCGGGTCGGCCCGGTGCACGGTGAGTTCGACCTCGGCGCTGTATTCCAGGGCGAACTGCCCCACCGGCACGTTGACGCCGAGGTAGCGGTTCTGGAGGTCGGGCGTGATGTAGATGTCGCGCTTCAGGTTCGGCGACAGGATCAGGCTCTCGCTGAGGATCTCGACGCTACGCAGGCGCGCGACCTCGAGGTTGAAGATGAAGGTCGTGTCCGAGAGGATATTGTAGGATAAGTTGCAGCCCAGTTGATAGCGCACCATCCGCTCCTTGCCGGCAGGTCTCGGCGGCCATCATAGCAAGGATCGCGCCTGTGGCAGCAGAGATCGTGCCCGCCGAACCTGGGGATGGTTCGCGAGACTGCGGACGACTCGCGGACGAGACCATCGCCATGCGCCTCACGTTTTCGAGAGTTGAAAATCTCAGGTTGCAAAACTACCGCAGCTGAGACAACTTGAAATATCTTCAGTGGAGTCGATGAAGACAATCTTCGGGACGAAGTCCTGAGAGATCACGCCACGCTGCAACGGCTGTGGTTTGGCGCTGCGCACCAATGCCGGGAGGAAAGCCATGGCGGTTGATTTCAGTGTGGTCGGCGTCTTCTACAAAACGCGCGTCGATCTCAGCCAGGTGAAGGGCAATACGGTCGGCGATATTATGCAGTACCTCTATCGCGCGGATCCAAACTTCTATTATACGTCGATCGTCTTCGATCAGAACACGATCGTGAACTCGATCGGGATCAACCACCCGACGCCGTTCCAGGGACGCACCGGGATCACCTATCCGGCCGGGTTCTATCGGTTGGCCCAGAGCTTCACCGACCCGACTCCGAACCCCTACTCCGTCTGGCAATACTACCTTGCCGATCAGAACGGCATCCGCCAGCCCAGCGTCGGGGACCGCTCGTTCACCCAGGCGCCGGTGCAGGATGGCTGGTCCATCGTCTGGCGTCTCGTGACCATCTGCAACGCGCCGACCAGCCTCGCCAGGCGGATGCGCAAGCTCGTCACGCCGGACGTGCAGGCCTCGTTGGGGATGACCTGACCCCTCAGCCTCGCGGCACCAGGATCACCGTGAGCGAGCGCACGCCCTGCGCGCCGTGGATCAGCACGCCCTCGATGTCGGCGGTGGCCGAGGGGCCGGTGTGGAGCACGGCGTAATCGGCGTGGGCGAAGTCCGGGCGGCGGTAGGCCGCCTGGATGTTCACCAGGATGTCGTCCGGGTCGAGGAGCACCACCAGGTGCTGGGCGAGGTAGGCGACGGCGTTTACCTGCAGTTCGGCCTGCGTGAACAGCACCGAGCCGGTCTCGGCGACCCCGAACACCGCCCGCACGACGGCGACGTCGACGTCGGCGAGGTCCTGCGGCCGGGCCACGGCGCCAAGATCGCGGTTGCCCGCGATCTCCGGCACGGCCGAGGCGATGACCGACGCGTCGGCCAGGCGCTCGCGCACGCTGGCGAAGGGGTCGCCGCCGGGGTCGGCCTCGGCGAGCCGGCCGCCCATGCGCTTCAGGCGCTCGCCGAACTCGGCCACGTGGTCGTCGCCGACCAGCGGCGCGAAGAGCGGCACCTCCGGCAGGGGGTAATCGCCCGCCGGGCGGTTCTGGCGGATGCGCGCCAGGGTGGTTTCGCGGACGCTCATGTCGCACTCTTCGTCGTGTCGCCGGTCTTGGTCGTGTCGCCGGTCTTCCTGCCCCCCGCCTGGCCCATGCGGTTCTGCTTGTACCAGGCGTGGAAGGTCTGGCGCGGGGCCTCGGGCATCTCGCGGCCCTTCCCCCAGGTGTTGAGCGGGTTGTAGACGGCGAAGCGCGGCAGCACCTTGAGGGCGGAATCGGCGGCGCCGATGGCCGCCCGGTAGGTGGCCGGGCGGCTCAGGACCTGGCCCGCCGCCTTCATCATGCCCTGCTTCAGGAGCGGGATCTGGTGCTCCTCGGCCAAGACCTTCCGCCACGCGAAGATCTGCTCGTGGATGTTGATCTTCACCGGGCAGACATTGGTGCAGGAGCCGTTCATCGTCGAGGAGAACGGCAGGGTCGAGTATTTCCGCTTGTTGAAGGTCGGGTCGATGATCAGCCCGATCGGGCCCGAATAGGTGGCGCCGTAGGACAGGCCCCCCGAGCGCCGGTAGACCGGGCAGGTGTTCATGCAGGCGCCGCAGCGGATGCATTTCAGGGACGTCCAGAACTCCTCCATGCCGAGGCGCTCGGAGCGGCCGTTGTCGACCAGCACCATGTGCATCTCGGTGCCCGCGCGGGGCGCGCGGAAGTGCGAGGTGTACTGGGTGATCGGCGAGCCCAGCGCCGAGCGCGAGAGCAGGCGCAGGAACACGCCGAGATGCTCGATGCGCGGGATCAGCTTCTCGATGCCGATGGAGTGGATCTGGAGCTTCGGCACGTTGCCCGAGAGATCGGCATTGCCCTCGTTGGTGCAGGTCACCACCGTGCCTGTCTCGGCGATGGCGAAGTTGCAGCCGGTGAGCCCCGCATCCGCCTCCAGGATCAGCGGGCGCGTGTGCATGCGCTGGCTCTCGGCGAGGTAGTGGGCGTCGTCGTTCTCGGGGTCGGTTCCCATGGTGCGGGAGAAGACCTCGGCCACGTCGAAGCGGGTCTTGTGCACGGCCGGCACCACCACGTGGCTCGGCTCCTCGTTGTCGAGCTGCTGGATGCGCTCGCCGAGATCGGTCTCGATCACCTCGATGCCGGTGCCGGCCATGTAGTGCCGGAAGCCGCATTCCTCGGTGAGCATCGACTTCGACTTGATCAGCGACTTGGCGCCGTGATCCTTGAGGATGCCGTGCACGATGCGGTTGTGCTCGGCCCCGTCGGCGGCCCAGTGCACGTGCACGCCGTTGGCCTTCGCCTGGGCCTCGAACTGCTCGAGGTAGCGGTCGAGGTTCGCCAGGGTGTGCGTCTTGATCTGGGAGGCGAGCTCGCGCAGCTCCTCCCATTCGGGGATGCCGAAGGCGGCGGTGTCGCGCTTGGAGCGCAGGTCCCAGAGCCGGGCGTCGTGCGCCTTCTGGTGCAGCGGCGCGGCGAGGAAGCGCTCGGCGGCCTCGGCCTGGTCGATGGGCCGGTCGCCGCGGATCTTGGCGCCGCGCGGCTGCGGCTCGCGGGGCGCCTTCGGGGAGATGGCCTCGGCCGAGATCGGCCGCGAGGCGCCCTCCGCGTACTGCAGGCGCCGGCCGTCCTGGCCCCGCTCGCTCTCGTCGTTCGCGGCCAGCACCTCGGGATGGATCACGCCGTCGCGGCGGGCATCGTCGCGGGGTCGAAGGTTCTCCCGGGGACGGAGTTCGTCGGAGGCGCTCATGCGGTCGCTCCATTCAGGATGCGGGCGATGTGGATGTACTTGAGCGGCACGCCGAGCCGCTCGGCGCAGCCCTTCTGGTGCATCAGGCAGGAGGAATCGGCCGAGACGACGTAGGCGGCCCCGGCCTGGGCGTGGTCCGCGACCTTGTCGTAGCCCATCTTGGCCGAGACGGCGGGCTCGAACACCGAGAAGGTGCCGCCGAAGCCGCAGCACTCGTCGGGCCGGGCGGGGGCCACGATCTCGATGCCCTTGACCTTCTTCAGGAGATCCAGGGGCTTGGAGAAGAACGGCGCGTTCAGCTCGGACGGGCGGGCGTGGTGGATGCCCCGGAGCGCGTTGCAGTTGCCGTGGTAGCCGACCTTGTGGGGGAACTCGGCCCAGGGGAATTCATCGACCTTGAGGATGTCGTGCAGGAACTCGACCAGCTCGAAGGTCTTGGCCCGCACCGCCTTGACCTCTTCGGTCTGCGGGATCGCCGTGAGGTGCTCGCGCACCTGGTGCACGCAGGAGCCGGACGGGGCCACCACGTAGTCGAACGGGGCGAAGTTCTTCACGAACAGGGCCTCGGTGGCGGCGGCCTCGGCGTGGCAGCCGGTGTTGGTCATCGGCTGGCCGCAGCAGGTCTGGTCGAAGGGGTAGTCCACGTCGAGCCCGAAGCGCTCCAGCAGCTCCAGGGTGGCCACCCCCACCTCCGGCTCGAAGGCGTCGACGTAGCACGGCACGAACAGTCCGATGCGCATGGCGTTCCCTGGTCCCGCGCCCGCCGGGACACCCCGCCGGCCGCCTTTGGAAATGTTCTACTCTGGGGCCAGGTTTAGAGCATCGGACCGGAAAGGGGAAACCGGTTTCTCGGGCGCGGGGGCCGTGGGCCGGCGCCCCGGCACGCATCCCGGCGGGTGGCGCACGCATCGGTCTCGGCGGGTTCACGTCTCGCGCCTTCGCGGAGCCTTTTCGCGCCCGCGCGGACGATGGCGTGCCGTCCGACCCGACCCCGACCCGTACCACGCGCCCGCGGACCGGGACGACCTCGCCGGCATCCGGCAGGGCGAGGGGTCGGGCGCTGCGCGGACGGTTCGTCCCTCGGGCGAGTCCGGGGGGGGCTCCGGGTCTCGCGCGGGGCTTGGGATCTCACGCGCGCGGCGCGGACTCCCGGTGCCCCAGGCCGCCCGGCCGCGGGGCCGTCGACGGACCGGGGCGCATCGGGGCCCCGCCGGGGTGGAGCACCCGGAGGGCGACGCAGGCGAGCACGGCCAGGGCCAGCCCGAGCCCGAGGGGCACCCCCGTCAGGTCGGCGACGAGGCGCGGCAGGGCGAACAGGGGCGTCGCGCACAGGAGGGCCCGCTCCGGCCAGCGCAGGCCGCCGGCGTCCCGGGCCGCCAGGACGAGGAACAGGGTCGCGGGCACCAGGGGCGCGAGGTCGTAGACCGGCAGGTAGGGCGAGAGCAGCGGCACCGCGGCGAGGAGAGCGGCGGCGCGCAGCGGCGCGGGCGTCGGCCCGCGCCAGCTGCGCAGCGCCAGCGCCAGCGCCGCCAGGGCGACGAGGCCCTGGAAGGCCCAGGCGGCGGCCATCGTGCCGCCCGCGAGCCGCACCGCGCCGAAGGCGCTGGCGTTGACGTCGAGGCCCGCCCCGGCGTCCCGGAGGATGATCTGGTTGGTGGTGCCGAGAGTCCGGAGGAACCCGATCCAGGGCGCCGGGCCGAACGCCGCCAGGGCGGCGGCGGCGAGGGCGAGCATGGTGGCGAGGCAGGCGCCCAGGCAGGCCCGGCGGCCGGTGGCCAGGAGCAGGAGCGGCGCCAGCACCGCGAAGTGCGGCTTGTAGCAGAGCAGCCCGAAGCACAGCCCCGCGAGCCAGGGGCGCCGGTCCACCAGGGTCGCGCCCAGGGTCAGGAGCGCGGCGGTGAACAGGGCGTTCTGGCCATAGACGAGCGTGCAGAAGACGAGCGGATGCGCGAGCGCGATCCCGGCCCCGTCGCGGCACCCGGCCGCGAGTCCCATCGCGAGGGTGAACAGGCCGACGGACAGCGCGGTCCAGAGCCAGAAGGCGGCCTGCGGCTCCCACACCGCCAGGGCGGCGGCCGGCAGCAGGAACACCGGCGGGTAGTGCCAGGCGAAGCGGCAATCCGGCCCGAACGCGGCCTTCAGGTTCGCGAGGTGCACCGGCAGGTCGTAGGGCTCGCCGGCGCGGCCCTCCAGCGCGACCCGGCCCGCGACCCAGATCTGGCTGAAATCCACGCCGAGCACGTCGCCCCGCCAGTTCCGCCGCGGCTCGGGGCCGGTGCCGTACAGCACCGCCACCACCCCGAGGGTCAGGGGCACGAGGATCCAGGCGGCGCGCCGGGCAAAGGCCAGCAGGCGCGCATCGGAGCCCACCAGGTCCGCGAACGCGGCGCGCCAGGCGCCGTGCGGCGCAGTTGCGTGCCGTCCCGTCATGGCCATTCCGATCACACGCACCAGGAACGCTCCGGGGCACGGGCGGCCGCGACGACGGTCCCGACCCGGGCGGCCGGAGGCTGTGTCCGCCCGGCTTCAGTAAGGCCGAAAGCGCTTAACAAACCGCGTCCGGCCCGGGTGGATGCGGTCCGGCCGGCGCCCCAGCGGGCCGCCAGGGTTCCGTCGGTCAGGTGGACCGTTGCGACGCCGAGCCCGGTGGCGAGGCCGGTGGGCAGGGCGCCCGCGAGGGTGCGCCGGATGCAGAGAAGGCTCGTCGGGCCGATGGGCGCGGCGATGGACAGACCCCGGCTCGCGCCGGCCGGCAGGGCCGTGGCGATGACGCTCACGGCGCCCGCCACGGGCGCCTCGTCGACCTCCGTGCGGTCGCGGGCGACGAATCCCGCCCGTGGCGCGACCGTCGCGAGGGTCGCCTCCGGGGAGCCGATCGGCCCGCGCTTCAGGGCCGAGGAAGCCTGGGCTCAGGCGAGATCGGGCCCGTCGTTCCGTTCGTCGGCCCGCGTCGCGGTGCAGGACAGGACGACGACGGCGCTGGCGCAGAAGGTCCTGATGGCGGGATCCTCCGAAACGCGGACAGTCTCGGCAGGTCCGGAAGGCACGGCCGCGGCCGTGCCGGTCGCCACCGGCTCCGGCCGGTGCCCCGGCCCCGTCGAATAAGCACCGTCTCGCCAGGGGTTTGCCGCGTACCGCGCGACCGGCCGGGGACCGCCCGCCGCACCGTCCTCCGCGGGCGGAGGGACCTGCCGCCGGCCCCGCGCCCAGCTCGGGCCGGCGACATCCCCCATTCGGAGGATACCGCCGCCGGTTTTGGACTGATATTGGTCTTATCAAGATCAGACACATCATCAGTGGGGCGGGCCGATGCGGGAAACTCTGATCGACCGGATCTATGAAGCGGCTGGCACGCCCGAATTCTGGCCGGACGTCCTCCAATGCTTCGGAGAGACGGCGCATTCGGATGGCGGCGTGCTCATGGTCCTGCCGCCCGCGGGCACGCCGCGCTGGATCGCCTCCCCGTCCCTCGAGCGCCGCCTGCGGCATCACACCGACGCCGCGTCCTGGCGGGGCAGCGGGCGCACGGCGCAGTGGCGCGCCCTCGCCCAGGGGAGCTTCGTCCGCGACGTCGACCTGCTGCCGGGTTCCTATGACGGCCGGTCCTCCCGGGTCGACGAACCGTTCTGGCAGGTGGGGACGACGATCCCCCTCCCCACCGGCGACGTGGCGATCGTCACGGCCGAGCGCCGGGCCGAGGCCGGTCCGCACGAGGCCGGCCTCCTGCCGCGCCTCGATGCCCTGCGGCCGCATCTCGTCCGCGCCTGCCGGCTCGGGGCGCGATTCGGCTCCGGGCGCGCCCGCACCACCACCACGGCCCTCAACCGGATCGGGCTGCCGGCCGCGGTCCTGTCGGCCTCGGGGCGGGTCCTGGCCATGAATGCCCGCCTGGAGGAGCAGGACGAGATCCTGCCCTCGGGCCAGCATGGCGGCCTCCTGTTCAAGAGCCTGGCCAACAGCAAGCTCCTGCAGGACGCGATCGCCGACGTGGTCGCCGGCCGGCGCGCGGCCCAGACCATGCCGGTGCGCGGCTACGCCGACCGCCGCGCCCGCATCGCCCACATCCTGCGCTTCGACCGGCACCCCGGCGACGTCTTCGACGCCTCGGCGGTGCTCCTCATCCTGGTGCAGGTCGGCGCCCGGGCGGCGCCGGATGACGGCCTCCTCCACCTGCTGTTCGACCTGACCCCGGCGGAGGCGCGCCTGCTCCAGGCCCTGGCCGGGGGCCTGCGCCTGCAGAGTTATGCCGAGAGCGTCGGCGTCCAGACCAGCACGGTGCGGACCCAGCTCACCTCGATCTTCAACAAGACGGGCACCAAGCGGCAGGCGGAACTCCTGAGCATCGTGGCCTCGCTCTCGATGTTCAGCGGGCCGTCGGCCCCGTGCTGAGGCCCGCGTCGCCGGAGGCGGCGTCCGGCCCGGCCCCGTCCAGGAAGGCCTCCAGCGCGGCGGCGGTGGGGAAGGCGTCGAAGGCGCCGAACTGCGCGGTGGCCAGCGCCCCGCAGGCCGCCGCCCGCCGCAGGGCCGCCCCGAGGGGCGCCTTCGCCAGCAGGGCCGCCATCAGGCCGGCCGCGAAGGCATCGCCCGCCCCGACCGTATCGACGGCCGCCACCGGGAAGGCCGGCTGGCGCAGGGGCGGCAGCCCGGGGCGGAACGCGACCGCGCCGCGCTCCCCCAGGGTGACCACGAGGTGGTCGAGGCCCCCGTCGAGGAGGGCGGCGATGGCGGGCGTCGGGCGCCGCGTCTCGGCCAGGGCCTCGGCCGGGCCGAGGCCGAGCGCGGCCGCCTCGATCCCGTTGACGACGAGGAGCGTGGTGTCGGCCAGGATCGCGGGGTCGAGGGGGCGCATCGGCGACGGGTTGAGCAGGGTGGGCAGGCCCCGCGCCCGGGCCAGGGCGAAGGCCTCGCGGATGGGGGCATCCGGGGATTCGAAGGTCGCCGCCACGAGGTCGGCGGCCGCGACGCGGTCGGCCGCGGCCCGGACATCCGCCGCCGTCAGGGCGAGGTTGGCCCCGAGGCAGACCGCGAGGCAGTTCTCGCCCGCCGGATCGACGAAGGCGACGCCGGCGCCGGTCGAGCCCGCATGCGGCACCAGCATGGTCTCGGGAAAGCCCACCTGCGCGAAGGTCGAGCGGACCACCGGGGAGAACACGTCCGCGCCGACGGCGAAGAGCCCGTCCACCCCGACGCCGAGCCGGTGCGCGGCCAGCGCGAGGTTGAAGCCCTTGCCGCCGGGCTCCGCGCGGAAGGCCGAGCCCCCGAGGGATTCGCCCGCCTGCGGCAGCCGCGGGACCTTGACCGAGCAGGCAATCACGAAGCTGCCGATGACGAAGACCCGCATGGAGCACCCCGGCCCGATCCGATATAAGTATTCGTACCGGAGGTCGGACGGACGTGCGCCCCAGAAATCCAACGATACACGGCGATGTCGCGCCGGATCCGGCGGCCGGTGATCGCCCCTCGGTGCTGTCCCTCCTGCGGCTGCGCGCGGACACCGCCATGCCGCTCTACCGGCAGATCGAGGGCCAGCTGCGCGAGCTGATCCTGTCGGGCTCCCTTCCGCCGGGCGTCATCCTGCCGGCCGAGCGTCAGCTGGCCGACAGCCTCGGCGTCAGTCGCGTCACGGTCCAGCGGGCCTATGCCGAGCTCAGCGACGAGGAGCTCCTCGTTCCCCGCGGACGCTCCGGCTTCCTCGTGCGCCATCGCCCCGAGCCGGTGCGCCCGGGCATGGACCGCCTCAAGGGCTTCACCGAGGAGATGCGGGAGCTGGGCAAGATCCCCTCCTCCCGCATCCTGGAGCGGGTGGTCGCCGAGGACCGCTCGATCGCCTCGATCTTCGGCCTGCCCTCCACGGCCCCGTTCCTGCGGCTGACCCGCGTGCGCTCCGGCGACGGCGTGCCGATGTCCCGGGAGGTGGCCTGGTACAACATCCGGGCCGTGCCCAGCCTGGAGACCGGCGACCTCTCCGGCTCGGTCTACGCCTTCCTGGCCGAGCACCCGGGCGGCCGCCTCGTGCGTTGCGAGCAGACCGTGGAGGCGACGATGCCGAATGCGGCCGAATGCGAGATCTTCGCCTTCGCCCAGCCCCTCCCCTGCCTGCTGATCAAGCGCCACAGCTACAACCGCGACGCGGTCATGATCGAGTATGTCGAGGGCCTGTTCCGCGGCGACGCCTACCGCTACCGCCTGAACCTGAGCACCTGATCCGGGCTCCGCTCGATCGAGGCGGTGCCCGGATCGGCAAGCCTGCGCGGCCCTTGAGCGAAGCCCAGATCCGGTCTCCCGAAGGGATCGAACGGATGGGCCGGGTCCCCCCTCCGGTTGGTTCCTGCGGCCCCCCTCCCGCACACGGGAGGGGGGCCGTTCCGCACGTGCCAACCGAAGCGATCAACCGGACGCGGTCGGCGGCGCGGCCGAAGGGCCGTGCGCCGCGTCCGCAGCCTCGGACGCCTGTCCGCCAGAATTCGCGCGAAGCATCTAATCATTTTTCGTTATTCAAAGAACCAAAGGTTTGATTTTACTCGTTGTCCCGCTGCGGTACGTAAAATTGAACGAAAAAACGGCAGCGTTATCGTCTAGTGGCGAACGGTTGTTCTGGCGGCCTGATCTTTACTGAAGCTCGTCTGGCTTCTCCGGAGCGCGCATCGGACCCTGTCCGCGTCGATAGATAAGCTGTGGTCGTCGTTGTTCGTATTTTTCTGTCGTAGGGAGACAGGGACGCCATGTATACGATTGACGGTAATCTCGGGGAATGGGCGCCTTCCGACCGTCTGAATCCCATCGACGGCGGGCCGATGGATTACGGCCTCTACGGGCACATCGAGGGCGGCGTGGCGACCTTCGCCATCACGGCACCCGCCGGGACCGCCATCGGAACCTTCACCACGATCTGGCTCGACACCGATGCCAACACGGCGACCGGATACCAGATCTTTGACCTCTACGGCGGCTACGACTTCAACATCAACATCGCGCCGGACGGGCAACCGTATCTCTATACGGGCGTCGACGGGGGGACACTCGTTTCGGTCACGCCCCTCACCCACGCCTACAACGCCGATCGCTCGGTGCTGGAACTCAGCCTCCCGACGGCCCAGATCGGCGGGCCGACCAGCCTGAACGTTTTCGCGGACGTCAACAACGCGGTCTTCATTCCGGGCGATTATGCGGCCGGCCCCTACACGATCGCTGAGACCAATCAGCCCGGAGACCTGACGCTGTCCGGGCTGACCGACGGCAATGCGTCCGAAGGCACGCCCATCGTGGCGACCCTCACCGATGCCGATGGCCTTGTGCCCGGTGGGCCGGCGCTCTACACCTTCCTGGACATCGTCGCGAATCAGGTGCTGCAGGCCACCGATTCCAACAGCTACACGCCGACCTACGGCGACAGCGGCAAGATCATCGCCGTCACGGTCACCTACACCGACGCCCTGGGGCACGCCGACTCGGCCTCGGCCTCGGCCGGCAGCGTCACGGACGTGGACCGCGCCGGCAGCGTCCTCCTGTCGGGCTCGGTGGCGGAAGGCCAGACCATCAGCGCCAGCCTGTCGGACCCCGATGGCGTGCCGGCGGCCAGCGGCGTGAGCTACGCCTTCCAACTCGACGGCAGCACGGTCGAGACCAACAGTTCCGGCCAGTACACCCTGGGCTATGGCGATGCCGGCAAGGGGCTTTCGGTGGTCGCCACCTACACCGATGGCCAGGGCCACGCGGACATCGCCTCGGCCGTGGGCGGGAGCGTCACGGACGTGGACCGCGCCGGCAGCCTACTCCTGTCGGGCTCGGTGGCGGAGGGCCAGACCGTCAGCGCCAGCCTGTCGGACCCGGATGGGGTCCCGGCACCGGGCGGCGTGACTTACGCGTTCCAGTTGGACGGCAGCACGGTGGAGACCAACACCTCCGGCGAGTTCACCCTCGGCTACGGCGATGCGGGCAAGGTGCTCTCGGTGGTCGCCACCTACACCGATGGGCAGGGACATGCCGGCATCGCCTCGGCTGTCGGCGGCAGCGTCACGGACGTGGACCGCGCCGGCAGCGTCCTCCTGTCGGGCGCGGTGACGGAAGGCCAGACCGTCAGCGCCAGCCTGTCGGATCCCGACGGGGTCCCGGCACCGGGCGGCGTGACTTATGCCTTCCAGCTCGACGGCAGCACGGTCGAGACCAACACGTCCGGCGCGTACACGCTCGGCTACGCCGATGCCGGCAAGGTGCTCTCGGTGGTCGCGAGCTACACCGATGGCCAGGGCCACGCGGACATCGCCTCGGCCGTGGGCGGGAGCGTCACGGACGTGGACCGCGCCGGCAGCGTCCTCCTGTCGGGTTCGGTGGCGGAGGGCCAGACCGTTAGCGCCAGCCTGTCGGACCCGGATGGGGTCCCGGCGCCGGGCGGCGTGACTTACGCCTTCCAGCTCGACGGCAGCACGGTCGAGACCAACACCTCCGGCCAGTACACGCTCGGCTTCGGCGATGCGGGCAAAGTGCTCTCGGTGGTCGCGAGCTACACGGATGCGCAAGGGCACGCCGACATCGCCTCGGTCGCCGGCGGCAGCGTGGCGGACGCGAACCAGGCCGGCAGCGTCCTGCTGTCGGGCTCGGTGACGGAAGGCCAGACCGTCAGCGCCAGCCTGACGGACCCGGATGGGGTCCCGGCGCCGGGCGGCGTGACTTACGCCTTCCAGCTCGACGGCAGCACGGTCGAGACGAATACGTCCGGCCAGTACACCCTCGGCTACGCCGATGCGGGCAAGGTCCTCTCGGTGGTCGCGAGCTACACCGATGGCCAGGGCCACGCCGGCATCGTCTCGGTTGTGGGTGGCACCGTCACGGACGTGGACCGCACCGGCAGCGTCCTGCTGTCTGGCCTGGTGACGGAAGGCCAGACGATCAGCGCCAGCCTGTCGGACCCGGACGGGGTCCCGGCACCGGGGGGCGTGACTTACGCCTTCCAGTTAGACGGCAGCACGGTGGAGACCAACACCTCCGGCGAGTTCACCCTCGGCTACGCCGATGCCGGTAAGGTCCTCGCGGTGGTCGCGAGCTACACGGATGCGCAAGGGCACGCCGGCATCGCCTCCGCCGTGGGCGTCAGCGTGGCGGACGTGGATCGCGCCGGCAGCGTCCTCCTGTCGGGCTCGGTGACGGAGGGCGAGACCGTCAGCGCCAGCCTGTCGGACCCCGATGGCGTGCCGGCAGCCGGCGGCGTGACTTATGCCTTCCAGCTCGACGGCAGCACGGTCGAGACCAACACGTCCGGCGCGTACACGCTCGGCTACGCTGATGCCGGCAAGGTGCTCTCGGTGGTTGCCAGCTACACCGATGCGCAGGGCCATGACAGTGTGGTGGCGGCTGCGGGCGGCACCATCACGGACGTGAATCGCGCCGGCAGCGTCCTCCTGTCCGGCTCGGTGGCGGAGGGCCAGACCGTCAGCGCCAGCCTGTCGGACCCCGACGGGGTCCCGGCGCCGGGGGGCGTGACTTACGCCTTCCAGCTCGACGGCAGCACGGTCGAGACCAACACGTCCGGCCAGTACACGCTCGGCTACGCCGATGCCGGCAAGGTGCTCTCGGTGGTCGCGAGCTACACCGATGCGCAGGGCCACGCGGACATCGCCTCGGCGGTAAGTGGCACCGTCACGGACGTGGATCGCGCCGGCAGCCTGCTCCTGTCGGGCTCGGTGACGGAGGGCCAGACCGTCAGCGCCAGCCTGTCGGACCCGGACGGGGTCCCGGCGCCGGGGGGCGTGAGCTACGCCTTCCAGCTCGACGGCAGCACGGTGGAGACCAACACCTCCGGCCAGTACACCCTCGGCTACGCCGAAGCCGGCAAGGTGCTCTCGGTGGTCGCGAGCTACACCGATGCGCAGGGCCACGCGGACATCGCCTCGGCGGTGGGTGGCACCGTCACGGACGTGGACCGCGCCGGCAGCCTGCTCCTGTCGGGGCTGGTAGCGGAAGGCCAGACCGTCAGCGCCAGCCTGTCGGACCCGGACGGGCTCCCGGCACCGGGGGGCGTGAGCTACGCCTTCCAGCTCGACGGCAGCACGGTGGAGACCAACAGCTCCGGCCAGTACACCCTCGGCTACGCCGAGGCCGGCAAGGTGCTTTCGGTGGTTGCCAGCTACACGGATGCGCAGGGCCACGCGGACGTCGCCTCGGCCGTGGGCGGCAGCGTGGCGGACGGGGACCGGGCCGGCAGCCTGCTCCTGGCCGGCCTCAGCGATGGCCGGGCCGTCGAGGGACAGAGGCTGACCGCCCGGGTGACGGATGCGGATGGCGACCCGGCGGCCGGCAGCGTCGCCTACGACTTCAAGCTCGACGGGATCGTCGTCGAGACGAACAACACCGGCGTCTATACGCCCGGCTATCAGGATGGCGGCAAGGCGCTCGCCATCGACGCGACCTACACCGATGGTGCGAACCATCCGGGACTCGCGTCCCAGACGCTCGGGGCGATCGTGGACCTGGGATCGCGCGACGCCGTCACGTTCGCGTTCGCCTTCGACGCCTCGCAGGTCCGGATCGAGCAGGGGCGATCGTTCGTCATCGATCCGAGCGGACTGTCACACGACGTCACCGGGATCTCCGAAATCAAGTTCACCGATGGGACCATCGTCGAGAACGATGCCAGCCCGCTGGTCGACGACCTGTTCTACTATGGCAGCAACAAGGACGTCTGGCGGGACGGCATGGATGCCGACACGCACTACGCCCAGTTCGGCTGGCTGGAGGGCCGCGATCCGAACGCGGAATTCTCGACGACGGGCTACCTGGCGGCCAATCCGGACGTCGCGGCCGCGAAGGTGAATCCCCTGACGCATTACGAGACCAACGGCTGGAACGAGGGCCGCGATCCGTCGCTCGGCTTCGACAACGAGCTGTACCTCGCCCGGAATCCGGACGTGAAGGCGGCGGGCATGAATCCCCTGGTCCATTACCTCGCTTTCGGCCAGGCCGAGGGGCGCGAGACCTATGCCGCCGTGGGCCGCGCGCTCGACCTGAACACGCACCCGGGCTTCGACGCGGAATACTACCTGCTGTCCAACCTCGACGTCGCCCAGGCGGCGCTTAAGGCCGGCGGGGACAGCTTCGCCTTCGCCTACCAGCACTACGAGACCAACGGCTGGCACGAGGGCCGCGATCCGAACGCGATCTTCGACACCCAGGGGTATCTGGCGGCCTACCAGGACGTCGCCGCCGCCAACATGGATCCCCTGGCGCACTATCACGACTTCGGCTGGAAGGAAGGGCGGGATCCGTCCGCCGGCTTCCACACGAACGCCTACGAGGCGGCCAACCCGGACGTCCGGGCCGAGCAGATCGACCCGATGCTGCACTACCTGCAGTTCGGCGCGCTCGAGGGCCGATCCCCCCTGGGCTGACGGCCTCGGGCGGCTGGGAGACCCCGGCCGCCCGAGCGGCGCTTGCGGTGAGGATGGGCCGCCCGGGCGGCCCTCCGCCCTCAGCGCAGGAGGTTCGTCTTCGCCAGGTCGAGGACCGAATCCCCGCGCCCGCTCATCACCGCCCGCAGGACGTAGAGGCTGAAGCCCTTCACCTGCTTGCCGTCGATCTTCGGGGGCATCGAGAGTTCCTGGCGGGCCACCACGCAGTCGAGGAGAGCCGGGCCCGGATGGGCCATCACCGCGCGCACGGCGTCCTCGAGTTCGGCCGGGTCCTCGACCCGGACGGCATGGATGCCGGCGCCGCGGGCCATGGCGGCGAAGTCCGGGTTGTCGAGGGACACGCCCGTCTCGATGTAGCCGGCGGCCTTCATCTCCAGCTCGACGAAGCCGAGGGTGCCGTTGTTGTAGACCACGATCTTCAGGGGCAGCTTCTGCTGGCGCAGGGTGAGGAGGTCGCCCATCAGCATGGTGAAGCCGCCGTCGCCCGAGAGCGACACCACCTGCCGGTCGGGATAGGCCGATTGCGCGCCGATGCCCTGCGCCATGGCGTTGGCCATCGAGCCGTGGACCCAGGAGCCGATCAGCCGGCGCCGGCCGTTCATCTTCAGGTAGCGCGCCGCCCAGATCGTCGGGGTGCCGACATCGGCCGTGAACACCGCATCGTCGTCGGCCGCCTCGCTCACCAGCTTCGTCAGGTATTGCGGGTGGATCGGCGGCTTTGCCGATTTCAGGCCGAACCAGCCCTTGGCGGGCGCGCCGGTGGCGAGGTCGTCGAGGTCCTCGCGCGCCTTGGCGTAGTGCTTCAGGGCGGCGTCGAGATGCTTGCGCTCGGTCTTGACGGTGAGCTTCGGCAGGAGGGCCCGGAGGGTGTCGTCCACGTGGCCGACGAGGCCGAGGTCGAGCTTGCACCGGCGCCCGAGCTGGCCGGGGCGGATGTCGACCTGCGCGATCGTCGCGTCCTGCGGGTAGAACTGGCGGTAGGGGAAGTCGGTGCCGAGCATCAGCAGGGTGTCGCAGGACATCATCGCGGCATAGCCCGACGAGAAGCCGATCAGCCCGGTCATGCCGACGTCGTAGGGGTTGTCGTACTCGACCATGTCCTTGCCGCCGAGGGCATGCACGATCGGACTCTTCAGGGCCTCGGCCAGTTGGAGCAGCTCGGCATGGGCCCCGGCGCAGCCGCGTCCGCACAGCAGGGTGATCCGCTCCGAGCCGTTCAGCAGCGCCGCGAGCGCGTCGAGCTCGGGCTCGGCCGGGCGCACCACGGGCCTGGGCGGGATCAGCCCCGCATTGGGGGCGACGCCGCGGGTGGGCGCGTCCATCAGGGCGACGTCGCCGGGGATGATGACCACGGCGACGCCGGAGAGGCCGATCGCCGCCCGCATGGCGTTCTCCAGCACCTGCGGCAGCTGGGAGGCGTCGCCCACCATCTCGCAGTAGTGGCTGCACTCGCGGAACAGCTCGCCCGGATGCGTCTCCTGGAAGTAGCCCGAGCCGATCTCGGACGACGGGATATGGGCCGCGATGGCCAGCACCGGAGTGCGGGTGCGGTGGCAATCGTAGAGCCCGTTGATCAGGTGGACATGGCCCGGCCCGCAGGACCCGGCGCAGACCGCGAGCTTGCCCGAGAGCTGGCTGTCGGCCCCCGCCGCGAAGGCCGCCACCTCCTCGTGGCGGACATGGACCCAGTCGATGGTGCCCCGGGCCCGCAGCGACTCGGTCAGCGCGTTCAGGCTGTCCCCGACGATGCCGTAGATCCGCTGGACGCCCGCCTGGTCCAGGGTGTCGACGATGAGGTCCGCGACGGTGACGATCTTCATGGCGCTCGGCTCCGGTTGTCCCCTGCCGAACCGGATGCCGCACCCGGCGGTTCCAGCCGAGGGTTGTGTCCCACGCGCAGCTGTCATCCGGGGGCGTTGGCGCGGGGCGCGACCTCGTCGCGACCCTCGGCGTATACGCTGCGCGGTTTCCGGCCCCGACTTTTCTCGGGAATGCGGGCAATTTGAGCGACCCGGTTAGGCCGTCCTTGGCGCGGGCCGCCGAATCTGGGCTGTCCGATCTGTCTCGAGATCCGTCCCATGCAAGACCGCCGCGCCGAACCCCGGATCCTGTCCGATGAGACCGGCAGCATCACTCTCGACGAACACACCGAGATCGCCTGCCTGGTCCATGATGTCTCCCTGGGCGGGGTCAGGATCACCTTACCGGATGCCGCCCGGGTGCCGAGTCCCTTCCTGCTGACGGCGCCACCGCTGGACGGGATCAAGCTCTGCCACGTCGTCTGGCGCACCGACGAAATGATCGGTGTGCAATTCCGCTGACGATCCGCCCGGCGGATCGTGGATACCGAGTCGTAACCACTGGGACTCTACCTTCGCCTCGACCACAACCACATGGCACCCCCGATGGAAGAGAGACGATCCGAGCCCCGCTCCCGCACGTTGCTGACAGGCAAGATCGCGTTGCAGGGTGGCGGCGTGATCGACTGCACGCTGCGCAACCGCTCCGCGTCCGGCGCCCGTCTCCGGGTCGCCAGCGTGGTCGGCATTCCCGACCGCTTCACGCTGCTGCTGGAGCTGCAGGGCGAGCGCCGCCCGGCCCGGGTCGCGTGGCGCAAGCCGGGTGAGATCGGCGTCCAGTTCCTCGACGAACCGGCCCTCTAGGACCGGCGGGCTACCAGATCTCGAGGACGGCGAGGCGGTCGGTGGCCGCCACCGTGGGGACCTGCATCGGTGCCAGTCCCGTGACGCTGACGACGCCGTCGTCGCCGAAGCGGTGCAGGCGCAACCGCCGGGGCGGGCTCGAAAGATGGAGCGCCACGGGGCGCGGCGCGCTGTCCGGGCGCGGCGCCCGGGCGTTGCGGTCCCAGCCGTCGAGCCCGAGCCAGACCGGCACCAGCAGGGCGCCGTCCGCCCGCTGGAAACTCGTCGCCACCAGATCGGGCACATCGACCGGCAGCACGACCCCGATGCGGTCTCGGGACGCCGTCGCGTCCTCCGCGCGGCCGCCGAACAGGCGGATCAGGCTCCGAACGGCGGCGAAGGACGCGCTCGGCGTGCCGTCATGGGCGATCAGTCCGAACCGGCTCTCCGGATCGGCATCGCCCCCATCGAACGCGGAGATCAGCTCGTAGAGATAGGTCCGGCGTACGCCCTGCAGGTAGCTCCACAGGAGGAGGCGCGGCAGGTAGCGGGCGCGGAGAGCTTCCGAGACCGGCAGGTGGGCGCTCCGGGTGGCCAGCGCCGTGTGATAGCCGGTCTCGGTGACGATGACCGGCGCGGTGCCGAAGACCGGCCGGACGGCCGCGAGGAAACCGCCGAGACTGCCCGCCCCTCGGGTTTCGGGATGCTCCAGCCCCGGATAGGCGTGGACGTTGGCGAGATCGACCGAGGCGGACAGGTTCTCCGCGGCGGCGATGTTGGCCTGGATGTAGCTCGGCCCGGCCACCCGGACGGTTCGGTGCCGCGGGGCGTCCCGCACCGCGCGGAACAGCGCCGCCTGATGCTCCGCGGACAGGCGGGCAAGGCCCGGACGCGCGGCCACCGGCGGCTCGTTGCCGCCCTCCACGACGACGAGCCCGTCGTCGGCCCAATCGGCGATCTCGGCGAAGCGCTCCGGCGGCACGCGCGGACCGGGGGTCAGGCCGTCATAGAAGACCAGGCTGAAGCGGTAGCCCCGGCGGGCGAGCCCCGCGATCCGCTCGAACTGCCCGGCCGGCTCCGTGCCGACGAGGACGATGTCGTCGCGCAGGTGGCGCACGCCGAGGTCGTCGAGGGCGGCGGCACAGTCGGAAAAGCGCGCGACGTAGGGCGAGCCGCCATGGCCGAGATGCACGTTGATGCCGATGGCGTCGATCAGGTCCTCGCAGCGGTGCGCCGGCGCGGGTGCGGCCTCGATCCGCGATGCGAAGGCCCCCGCCCCAAGGGCCAGGGTCGCCCGGCGGGTGAGCTCGCTCACGCCAGGCTCGCCAGAACGGTGGCCCGGGAATCGGTCTCGACGGGTTTGTGCGCTTCCGTGCGGGTCGCCCGGGCCTCCTGAACCGCCGTCAGGAGGTCGCGCAGGTGATGCCCGAGCAGGGCCTGCGCCGTGGCCGAGCTGAAGTTGTGGTCGACTTCGGGCACGATCGCCACCGGCGCGCCGAGGTGCCGATCGGCCCGACCGGGCGCGCGGCCGAGATAGCGGTGGAGGGCGGCGAGCCCGGGGTCGCCGGCGCTGTAGACCAGGCGGATCTCGGCGCCCCGTCGCCGCAGCCGCGCCACCCGTCGGGCGACGGAGCCGCCGGGGGAGATCGGGTTCACGAGGCGCCGCAGCCGCCGGACGGCCGCATCGAGGCCGCGCTTGGCCAGGGTCGCGCCGATCGCCCGCACGTGGATCTCGCCGCGCAGGAGCCGCCGCCAGGTCGCGCCCCGCTTGAGCAGCGCCGCATAGGTGCCGGTGCTGCCGAACGTCTGGCGGATCACGGCGTCGACGTCCTGATCCGGGTCCCAGTCGAAGCAGTAGGGGTTGATCAGGAGCGCCCCATCGACCCGGGCGTCGCGGCAGAGGGCCTGGAACGCCGCATGGGCGCCGCTGCAATTGCCCATGAGGACGATGGGGCCTCGGACCTCGGCGAGGTGATCGAGGGCACGGCCCACATCCGCGAAACCGTCGGGGGCGTAGGGCGGCCTGCGACCGTCCGACCGGCCGCCGCTGTCGCCGATGCCCGCGAGGTCGAAGCGGAAGGACGGAATGCCGTCCACCGCGAGCCTGCGGGCGAGCGTGGTGGTCTGCCGGCCCCACCCCGAATGCACGGTCATGCCGGTGGAGACGAACACCACCGTCGGCGCACCCGGATCCTGCCGCCGGGGCGTACAGCTGATGCCGAACAGGTCCGGCTGGAACCGGGCGGGCGCCTCGGACCAGCCGGGGCCGACGAGGTGCGCCGGGCCGAGATCCAGGGGAATGGCCGGACCGGCGATGGTGACGCCGTCCGTTGCGAAGGCGGTGATCCGATTGAAATCCGCCTCCGGGACCTCGGCGAAGATCGGGTCGCCGACGAGAAGCGGAAGGCCCGGCAGCGGCCCCGTCTCGACGGCGCTGCCGCGCGCCGTCAGCCGTCCCGCCAGCGTCCGGGTCTCCGGTGCGAGAAGCAGGGTTCGCGGGGCCGGCGCGCGGGTGATCGCGCCGGCGTCGAGGGCGCCGACATCGGTCAGGAAGGCTGCATCCATGCGAAAGCCCCCGACCGACAGGCCGTCCGGATCCGCCTTCGGGGCCGCGCCCTCCGCGACGCCGCCCACCGTCCGGGCGCGAAGCCGCATCTCGCGGAGATAGGCGCGTCCGGTCGCGGCCGGTGCCAGCAGGACCAGGCGGTCGACGCTCTCCTCCCGGGCCGCCAGCAGGGCCAGGTTGGCGCCGAGGCGCAGGCCGACGAGGACGATCTCCGTGACGCCGGTCGTCTCGCGCAGGAAGCGCATCGCCCGGCGGATCGCCGCGACGTTGGCCGAAACCCGCACCTCGCCGGGATCGCCGGAGTTGCCCTCCCCCGGATAGTCGAACCGCAGGGTCGGGCAGCCGGCCCCGGCGAGTCGATCCGCCAGGGCGCGCCAGGGGCGATGGGCGGCCATCTGCTCGAACCCACAGGCGCCGCACAGGAGCACGCCGCGCCGGCCCGCGGCCGGGTGGACCCATCCGAACAGGTCGTCGAAGGTCACGGGCATGGCGGCGTCGGGCGCCGCGTGCGTCTCGTGCTCGGGGCGGACCTCACGCGTCATGACCGAACCTCACGCTTTCGCTGCTGTTGAGGGCCGCGACCGCGCCCTGCGGGAGCCGATGGCACCCGGGGAAGCGAACCAGCCGCTCTGTCCCCGGTGCCAGGTGGAAGCCGCTGTCGCAGGGCCGCGCCGCGGAGCTCCGCACGCTCACCCCGAGGGCGAGATGGTCGGTTCCGATGCGCAGGGTCGGTACGGATGCACCGGCCACGGGTTCGACCCGCAGGCCGATCGCCTCGGGAGTGACCGGCAGGGGGCCCGGAAAGTGGAAGCTTTCGGCGACGACCGCGCCGTCCGCATCGGTGAGACGGGCATGCGCGAGGTCGTGGATGCGGGGGCCGAAGCGGTAGCTGTCGGTGGCATCGAAGAAGCGGCCGAGCATCTCGTCGGAGGAGAGGGTCAGCGAGGCGCGCGGGTCGACCGTGATCCCGCGTTCGGCCCGGGCCGCGACTTTGCCGGTGCGATCCGCGAAGATCAGCCCCAAGCGCAGGTCGACCGGCCCGGCGGTCTCGTTGTGGACATGGAGGTGGAGACCGCTCAGGCCCTCGTCCGACAGGGTGACCTGCACCGGGCGGAAGGCGCGCTTCAAGGCGTACCAGCCGGATTTCGGGGTTTGGGTCCAGTCGATCACGCCCCAGCCGGTGCCCGGCTCGAGGTCACGCAGGAACCAGACGAGGCCGCCGGCAGTCGGCGAGCGCGCCCGGCGCCACTCGGCGAAGGTCGCCTCCATCACCTCGGCCACGGCGGCGCGGCCGAGTTCGAGGTAGCGCTCGGGATCGGCGGCGCGCAGGGCGGCGGGATCGACCCCGTAGAGCAGGGCGACATAGTGGTCGCGCACCTGCTCGAAATCCCAGTCGGCGCCCCGGTCGCGGGGGATGCCGCGAGCCCAGAGCGGATCGGCGGGCCCCATCTGCCCGAGCGTCGCCGGTTCAGGCGGGTTGGCGAAAGCGAGGCATTCGCTGGCGAATCCCACCTCGGCCCGGCGCGCATCCTCCAGAGGGCGGCGATAGGCACCGACGCCGTAATAGTGGGTACAGCCCGCGCTCGGCGAGAACGGTAGGTCGCCGCCCGAGGGCGAGTTCGGTACCACCACGAGGTCGGGACGGGTGCCGGCGACGAGCCCCGGCAGCGTCTCGGTGCAGAAGGCGTCGGCCCAAACCGTCCGCGGCGCCCCGAGCATGGCCGCTTGCTGCCAGACTTCGCTGCCGCCGCAGATCACGGCGAGGCAGGGTGCGAGCTGAGTCCGCTCGAGGATCCCCGACACTTCCCGGTCGAGGCTGGCGGCAAAGCCGGCGGCGTCGTGTGGATAATCGAAATTCGCCAGCATCAGGTCCTGCCAGACGAGGATGCCGGCGGCGTCGCAAAGGTCGTAGAACTTGGGCGAGGGATAGAGGGTGGCGCCGGAAACGCGCAGCATGTTCATGCCGGCCTCGCGCGCAAGGTCGACGAGGATGGCGCCATCCTCGGTGCCGAGGCCGACGAGGTCCGGGGGGGTCCAGTTGGCACCCCGACAGAACACCGGCACGCCGTTGACGGCGAGCGCCAGGCCCTCCGCGAAGGGTCGTGCCAGCGACAGGCTGCGAAAGCCCGTCCGGCCGAGATCGACCGTCGTGCCGTCGATTTCCACGCGCACGGGATGGAGGTGGGGCGTGCCGTGGGTATGGGGCCACCAGGGCGCCACGCCGGGCAGCGCCAGGGTTCCGGTGAACAGATCGGGCTCGGATTCCGTCAGGGTGACCGCGCGCCCGGCGCAATGCAGCGTGACCGATGCGGGATGGCCGTCGATCCGCAGGCGCGCGGACAGCCGGCCCACGTCGCCGTCATAGGTGGCCCGCAGGTCGGCTTCCGCCAGGCCGCGGCGCAAGGGCTCCACCGTGATCGGGCGGTAGGGACCTACGAGGTCGATGTCCGGGCACCAGCCCGGCATGAAGCCGAGGTGGCTCGTTCGGACGTGGCGCAGGGAGCCCGGCGTGATCATGCGGGGGCGCCAGCGCCCGCGTTTGCCCGGGCGGTCGAGCTCCGTCTTGAGCGACCGGAAGCAGAGGCCGAGCTCGGCCCCCGGCCGGAGATCGGCCTCGACGGCGTAGGCCTCGAACATCGAGCGGGAGACCAGCACGGGCATGCCGTCGAGCCACACCTCGGCGAGGGTCGCCAAGCCCTCGAAGCGCAGGCGCACGGGACCGCTTTGGGTCAGCCGGGTCCGGTACCAGACGTCCTGGTCATGAATCGGCGTCGGTGCCGACTCCGACCAGCCTCCGGCGTCCCGCAGGGCCGCGGCGACGGTGCCGGGCACCGGGGCGGGGATCCAGTCCGCCGCCTCCGACAGGTCGCCCGGGCCGGCCCAGGCGCCGGGCGGCGTCAGGGCGAGCCGCCAGGGGCCGTCCACGGCCTGCGGTACCACACCGTCGATGGACCGGATCCTGGCCACGCTCCGCCCCTATCGATCGAGCGCGCGGTCGAGGGCTGCGAACACGTCCGCGTAGGTGGCCGCGAGCCGGTCGAGACGCGGCGCGAGACCGTCGGCACTGCGGCGGTGGAAGGCCCGTGCAAGCTGGAACTGGAAGGCCTTGGCCTCGACGGCGAGGCGCGCGGCCGCGTCCGAGGCTGGAGCGAAAGGCCCCGCAGCTGCCGCTTCGAGCCAGGCGAGATGGCTCGCGAGCATCTCGAAATTCGCTCCGAGCTGGCGCGTGGTGTTGAAGGCGTAGGCGTGAAAGACCCCGAGGGGGCGCTGGACCAGGGCAGGCGCCGTCCGCGCGAGGGCGTCGCGGAACGCCAGGACCGGATTGTGCGCCGGCGCCCGCGTACGGTGGCGCCGTAGCAGGTCGAGGGCGGCGCCCGGCAGGTCGGCCGGGCTCATGGGGGACGCGACCGCCTTCACGAACTCCGCGTAGGGCGGCAGCACGGCAGGTCCGAAGATGCCGTGGTAATTGTCGCCGGAGAGCCGGAAGCGACCGGCATTGTGAAGGTAGTCGAGCTCCCGGGTTTCGGGGTCGAGGGCCAGGATACCGATCGTGGTCTTGCCGTGCTCCCGGCCGTAGGTGGTGCCGGAAGTATCGGGCAGGTGGATCGCGTCCACTTCCACCAGCACCGGGCGGCCCTGTTGGACCTGGATCAGGGCCTGCGCTTCGAGGGTGTCGTAGACCGCGAGCTCCAGCACCTCGATCCCGTAGAGCCGCTCGAGATCGGCCGCCGGCGGCTTGAAGAACGTGAACTGGTCGCCCTCGAAATCCTGCCGCAGGGTGAAGCCCAGCATCGCCTCCGGCACGAGGCCGCGCCCGTGCAGGAGTTCGATCCAGAGATCGACGTAGCAGTTCGTTTCCGGCCAGTTGCGGTCGGCCGCATGGAGCAGGTGCGGCGCGTAGGGCGTCTCGGGGGCGAGCCCCTGCGCCGGCCGGAGGCGTGCGGCGGTCACCGGATCAGCCCCACAGAGTGATGTGCACGGCATCCGGCCAGGCGGCAAGGTCCAGGCCGTGATGGCGCAGGAGCGCCAGGGTGATCCGTTCCAGGCCGAAGCCGACGCAGGCAGTGTGCGCGACGCTGCCGTCGGCTTGGCGCAGGTTCCAGGTCGTTCCGAAATGGTCCTGATGGTAGTTGAAGCTGAGGCAGGCGGTCGGCTTCTCGACGCTGTTCACCGGCACGTTCAGCTCGAACTTCAGGTTCTGCTGGCGCTGGTTGTTGGCGAGCATCCGCCCGGCCCGGCCGAAAAACGGATCGTTGGCGACGTCGATCGCCAGCGGCAGCAGGAGGCTGCGGATCATCTCGGTGCCGCGGGCGAGCCAGGATTCACGGAAGGCCAGCACCTGCTCGGGGCTGCCCATGCGCACGTATTCGCGCATCCGGAAGAGCTGCATCCGGGTCGGCTCCAGGCTAGGCTCGCGCCGGAAACAGTACGATTGCAGGTCGAACAGGCCGCCCTCTTCGGGCAGGCGGCCGCGCGCTGCGGCGGCCGGGTAGAGGGGGTAGCAGGCTGCGGGGGTGAGCACGATGTCCGTCGCCTGCTGGTGACCGGTCCAGTCGCTCCGGGCTTCGACGCAGGCGAGAAGCTCGGCATGCTCCGCCTCGTTGCCGCAGAAGCTGTGAATGGTGCCGGCGAGATTCGGGAAACCCTTGAGGTAGCCGCTGCGCTCGAAGGCTGGCCGGCTCATGCCGGGGGGAAAGCGCATCACCTCCGCCCCGTCCGCCGCGCCGAGGCGGCTGATCAGGCGCTCGAGGGCATCGACGACGCTCTCGAAGGCGCCGCTGCGGCCGTAGAGGCCGTCGACGCCGGTGCGTACCAGGAGGCCCTGGTCGAACAGGCGGTCGAGGAAGCTCGGGACGCCGTCCGGGGCCTCGTCGAAGATTTCGGCGGCGCGGGACTCTGCCCGGGGAGAGAAGGTCGAGTCCATCACGCGCTCATGAGCTGGCCGCCGCCCTTCTGCACGAGCAGAAGCTTGGCGGTGTTGGCGAGGATGCGGTCGTTTCCGATCATCAGCGGCGCCGACAGGACGTCGCGCAGTGGCCGGCCGAGGCTGAAGGGCGTGCCGTTCTGGTAGCCGGCGAGGCCGACGATCGAGAGGGCGCGCTGCACGATGTCGACGGCCATCTCGGAGGCGGTCGTCTTCAAGTTGTTCAGCATGACGGAGAAGCCGATCGACCCGATGGTGTCGACGTCTCCCTGCGCGTCCTCGTAGCGGCGCAGCGCCGACACGATGGCGGCCCGCATCGCCTGGAGGGCGTTCGAGACTTCCGCGAGGCGCAGGGCCGTCGGCGGCACCTGCCCCGGCTGGCGCCGGGCCTCGGCCTGCACGAAGGTGCGGGCGCGGTCGACAGCGGAATTGGCGATGCCGAACCAGACGCTGCTCCACAGGAGGTGCGAGGAGGCCAGCATCGACTGGGCCGCAATCTCCGCGAAGGGCTTGGGCAGGATCTGCTCGACGGGAATGTTCCGGGCCTCCAGGCGGAAGCCGTCGCTGCAGGTGCCGCGCATGCCGAGAGTGTCCCACACGCTCTTGCGCTCCAGGGAGACCTGGTCGGCGAACAGTGCCACCAGCACTTGGTCGGAGCCCGCGGCCTCCGGGTGGCGCCGGGCAGTGGCGAGGATCAGGTCGGCCTGCGTCCCGTAGGAGATCACGGAGGCGTCTTTGCCGAGGGCGAAGACGCCTCCGGTGGTCTCGACGGCGCAGAAGCTGGTGCGCAGGTCGCCGCCGATCCCGGCCTCCGTGGTCGAGGAGGCGACGAGGAGCTGCTCCTGGGCGATCCGCTCCATCAGGTGACAATGCCACGCGCTGTCCAGGCCGTGGGCCACGAGGCTCGCGACCTTGATGTGGTGCATCGCGAACACCATCGCGGCACTGCTGCACGCTTGCCCAAGCGTGCAGCACAGGTCCGCGATCTCTCTCAGCCCGGCCCCTTCGCCGGCGAACTGGCTCGGGATCTGCAGGCCCAACAGGCGCTCCGCCTTGAGGGCCGTGACCGCTTCCAGGGGGAAGCGGCCGTCTCGGTCGACGGCGTCGGCATGGAGCGCCGCGATCGTCGCTGCCCGCTGCGCGCGCTGGGCCAGGGTACTCATGCGGCCTGCGGATGGAGGACGGTGGCCACGGTCTCGCGGATCGCAGCGATCGACGCGAAGGACTTGCGGGTCAGGAACTCGTCCGGGAACTCGATGCCGAACCGCTCCTCGAGGGCCAGCATCAGCTGGACCGAGCCGAACGAGTCGAGGCCTCGATCGAACAGGCTGTCGTCGTCGCCGATCTGTTCGGCGACCGGCGCGAGCACCTCATTGGTCGCGAGGATCTCGCGGATGTCCTGGGAGGTGACCAAGGTACGGCTCCTTTCTAAGCAATAGCACATGTATTGGCTGGCGATTTGAATTGTCAAACAACAAGGGCCACGATGGTAAATACCGGGCTCTGTTGTGTGCGATCGGGTTTGTCGACGGCCGACGCTCCGATGCTCACCCAGCGCGCCGGTCTTCTGATCGATCTTCGTGCCAATCCTAGAGGAAGGCGACTTTACAGGCGCTTCCCTCAAGATCCTCCGGCTCGGAAATTCACCGGCATTCGCAGCGTCAGCGACAACACCTGATAGCTTGGTAAACAAAGTCTCGCAATAATTGACAAAAGGCGGAACGATTCAGGATAATGCCTGGAATGACGTGACTTTGCGGGCCGGCGCGCGCTCAGGTTCGACGATCAGGCGTTGACCGGGCCCGCTCCCGTTCGGCGGACGCACACGATCCTTCGGCGAGAGATGATCTACAACCTGCAGATCCTGCGCGCCCTGGCGGCCTATTCGGTCTTCCTGACGCATTTCGGACTGTACGCGGGCCCCATCCTGCCGAGGCCCGACGTGATGGCGTTCGGAGCGGCGGGCGTGGACGTGTTCTTCGTCGTGTCCGGCTTCATCATGTTCGTGAGCACGGCCGGGCGAAGCGAGACCCCCGGTTCGTTCCTGCTCCGTCGGGCGATTCGCGTGGTACCCCTCTACTGGCTCGTCACCCTCGGGCTGGCGCTGATCGCGCTTGCCGGACTGAAACCCATCGGCATCGTCGAGCTGCGGCCGGATTACGTGGTGCAGTCACTGCTGTTCCTGCCGTTCTCGCGGGGCGGCTACGTCGAGCCCCTCAATTCGGTGGGCTGGACGCTCAACTACGAGATGTTCTTCTATGCCGGCTTCGCCGCCTTGCTGCTCGTGTCGGACTTGCGCGCGCGGTTGATCGGCCTGGCCGCCGCCTTCGGTGCGCTGGTCCTGCTCGGCCTGGCGCCGGTACCGGGCCTCTACTGGGCCTATTACACGAAGCCGATCGTGCTCGAATTCGTGGCCGGTGCGGCTCTGGGCTACGCCTATCTCCGCTGCGGGGCGCCCTCGCCCGGCTTCCCGGTCCGGCGGGCGGCCGTCGGCGCGCTCGCGGTCGCGGGCGCCCTCATCCTCGGTGGGCAGGCGGTGGCGGGCGCCCTCGGCGCCGATTTGGAGATGACGGGGTTCCTGCGCCCTCTTGTCTGGGGGAGCGCCGCAGCGCTCGCCGTCGGCGCGCTGCTTCTGCTGGAGCGGGGCGGCATCGTCCTACGCTCGAGGTGGCTGTTCTCCCAGGGGAACGCCAGCTACGCGTTCTACCTGATCCACAATCTGATGTTGCATGCCGGCGCCAAGGTGGCGGCCGTTCTGGTGGTTCCCGGTCCCCTGCGCGTCGTCCTGGTCTTCGTCCTGGCCTTCAGCGCTTCCGTGCTCCTCGGGGAATGGCTGTTCCGCTGCGTGGAAAGGCCCATCGGGGCCGCCCTGCGGCGGTTGTGCGACCGGAGCCCGGGCCCTGGGCCGCTGCCCGGCGCGGTTCCTTCCTGAACGAACGGACGCCGCGATACGAAACCACCGTCTGTCTTGATCCTTCCTAAAACCCTAATACGGGCAGGCTGATTTTCGATAAAAGCGTCCGCAGACTGTTATCTCTAAGTACTGATCGTGCGTAAGATGACTTCAGTACATGGGTTTATCATAGTAGTTTAGTTCGAAGAGAGAATGCTCTTAGGGGTCGGTGTCATGCCGTCCGTCTGCGGAGGTTCTCTCGGTGTCCGGCAGGCCGGCGAGGATGGTTCGGATGCGTATCGCGATCGTTCACGACTGGTTATACGTGGTCGGAGGCGCCGAGCAGGTGCTGCGCCAGCTGCTGAAGATCTATCCGCAGGCCCATATCTATACCCTGTTCGACTTCCTGCCCGAGTCCGCGCGGGCCTATCTCGGCTACACGCAGGCGCGCACGAGTTTCATCCAGCGCCTTCCCCTCGCGCGCACGCGGCACCGGCACTACCTGCCGCTGATGCCGCTCGCCATCGAGCAGTTCGACCTGTCGAGCTACGACCTCGTCATCTCGAGCAGTTACGCCGTGGCCAAGGGCGTACTCACCGGACCGGACCAGCTTCACGTGTCCTACGTCCACTCCCCCATGCGCTACGCCTGGGATCTGCAGCACACCTATCTGCGGGAAAGCGGCTGCGCGAGCGGCCTCAAGGGCCTGCTCGCTCGGCTCATCCTCCACCGGATGCGCCTGTGGGACTACCGCACCGCCCCCGGGCCGAACGCGATCATCGCCAATTCCGGTTTCGTGGCGCGGCGGATCCACAAGGTCTACGGCCGCGGCGCCGAGGTGATCCCTCCGCCCGTCACCCTGTCCAGCCAGCGCTACGACGGACCGCGGGGGAACCACTTCCTGGTGGCGAGCCGCCTCGTGCCCTACAAGAACGTCGAAGCCGTGGTGCGTGCCTTCGCGCAGCTGCCCGGCCTCGACCTCGTGGTCGCCGGCACCGGTCCGGAGGCCGAGCGGCTGAGGGCGATCGCGACCCCGAACGTCACCTTCGCGGGGTTCGTATCCGACGAGGAGCTGCGCCGTCTCATGGCCACGGCCCGCGCCTTCGTCTTCGCGGCGGAGGAGGATTTCGGGATCATCGTTGTGGAGGCCCAATCGGAGGGCACGCCCGTCCTCGCCCTCGGGCGCGGCGGCGCTCGCGAGACCGTGCAGGTCCGTGGGCCGAACCGCACGGGCCTGTTCTTCGACACGCCCGAGCCCGATGCCATCGCGTCCTGCGTCTGCGACTTCATCCGCCAGGAGGACAGCTTCACCCGCGAGGCCTGCCGGAACCAGGCGGAGCCGTTCTCCTCCGATCTGTTCCGCATCCGCTTCTCGCGCTTCGTCGACGAACAGCTCACGATGCATCGCGCCGCCTGCGAGCCACGCCTGCGCACCCTCTCCCGGCTCGAGGCCGTTCCCCGCTTCGAAGCCGTGTCCTGAGGAGCGGCGCGTATGTCCCTCCTCACCCTCGACATGCCCGACCGCGCGCCGGCCGCCGGGCGCGTACCCGAGCAGGACCGCGAGCGCGGCGGCGCGCTCATGGCGCCCCTCCTCAAGATCTGGCGCCGCCGCGTCCTGTTCGTGACCGTCTTCGTCGCCGTCCTCGGGCTCGCGGTGGCCATCCTGTTGCGCACACCCGCCCAGTACGTGGCGACCGGGTCCGTCATCGTGGCCGAGCCGGAGCCGGGCGCCAGCAACGCCTCGATGGCCTGGATTCAGAAGCTCGGCGATCCGGCCGATCTGGAGAGCCAGATCCTGGTGATCCGCTCGCCCCGCCTCATGCGTCTCGCCGCCGAGAGCGGCCTCGCCGAGGCGGTGATGTCCGAATGCCGCGAGACCGTCACCCGTGGGCATCCCGACCGGATCACGGAGAAGAAGGATGCCGTCTGCGCCAAGCTCGGCGCGGACCGCGACGCGCTCGTGGAGTATCTGCAGAAGCGCTACATGGTCGGCAGCGCCGGCCGCTCCCGCGTCATCGCCATCGGCTACAAGTCGCCGCTGCCCGAGGTGGCGCAGACGATGACCAACGCGCTCATCAACGCCTTTCTGGAAGACCAGCGCAACGCGCAGGCCTCGAGCCGCAAGGCGGCCACCGACTGGCTGTTCACCGAGATCAAGCAGCTCGACGCCTCGATCCGCGACGACGAGGCGCGCATCCAGGCCTTCCGCCGCCGTAAAGGCCTCGTGAAGGGTGCGACCGGTCCGATCAGCGCCGAGCGCCTCACCGGGATCAGCCAGCAGCTCGCGGCCGCCGAGGCCGCCAAGGCGGATGCCGCTGCACGCCTGAAGGAGATCGAGGCCGACCGTCGACGCGGCTCCGACAGCGCCCCGGCGGTGCTCGCCAGCCGCGCCGTAGGCGACCTCAAGCAGCAGATCAGCGGCGTCAGTGCGCAGCTCGCCAACCAGAGCACTCTGCTTGGCCCGAACCACCCGACCGTTCGCGCCCTGCAGACCGAGCAGGCCAGCCTGCGCGCCCGGATCGACCGGGAACTCGCCAACGTCGCCGATGGCCTGCGCAAGACCTACGAGGCCTCGAACAGCCTGGCCCGCTCCCTCCGCGCCCAGATGGACGCCGCCAAGTCCGAGGCGGCCGCTGCCATGGACGACGAGGCCTCGATCGAGGGCATGGTCCGCAATGCGGAGATCAAGCGCGCCCGCTATGCCGACCTCGTGAAGCGGGCGAGCGAGCTGGAGACCGAGCGCCGCATCCTCACCGGCAGCACTCGCTTGGTCAGCCTCGCCGAAGTGCCCCAGGAGGCGTTCTCGCCCAAGCCCGTCCCGTTCCTGGTCGGGGCCGTCGTACTGGCGACCGTGCTCGCCGCCGGCGCCGCCCTCCTGCGCGATCTCGCCGACCGCCGGGTCCGCACGCCCGCCCAGCTGGTGGCCGGCACCGGCGCCCCGGTCTTCGCCCAGCTGCCCTGCCTGGCTGCCGGCGGCCTGATGGGCCGCCTTTCCGACCGGCGCCGCGAACTGCCGCTGGCCGAGGCCCTGCAGCGGGCGCAGGCGGATCCTGGCATGCGGAACGTGCTGCGGACCCTCCACGCCCACCTGTTCCTGGCGGGCGGCGACGGCTCGCGCACGGTGCTGGTGACCTCGGGCAAGCCGCGCGAGGGCAAGTCCTTCACGACCTTCGCCATTGCCGGCCTCAGTGCCGCGAGCGGTCGCCGTGTCCTGGTGATCGAGTGCGACCTGCGCCGGCCCAACTTCGAGGCCTCCCTCGGTCTGGGCCGCAGTCCCGGCCTCGCCGGCATCCTGCGCGGCGAGATCGACGCGGCGGCGGCCGTCATCGCCAAGGACGGATTCGACGTCATCCCGGCCGGCGTTCCGACGCCGGACTCGACCGAGCTTCTGATGAACCACCGCATGGCGAACCTCCTGCGTTGGAGCCGGCGCTACGACCTCGTGCTCCTCGACAGTCCGCCGACCAGCCTGCTGATGGATGCTTGCATGCTCGCCCGCCACGTGGACGGCGTGCTCTGCTGCACCCGTGCGGGCCGCTCGCAGCTGTCCGATACGATCGAGACCGTGACGAGCCTGCGTCAGGCCGGCGGCGCCGTCCTCGGCATCGCCATGACGATGGTCAAGCCCGGCGGCCAGCCGGCCTACGAGGCCATGCCCCTGTCCTTGCCGCATCGTACGGGAGCCGCCTGATGGCCGGGACGCTCTCGACCGCGACCGGTTCCGAGCGGGCGCGCACCGCGCATCTGGTGGAGGCGCGGGCGGCCCAGCCCCGGGTGCTGTTCGTCAGCCACACCGGCACCATGTCCGGCGCCGAGCTCGTTCTGCGGGACGTCGTGCGGGCCTGGCCCGGCTCCCAGGCCTTCCTGTTCGAGGGCGGCCCCCTCGCCGACGCCCTGCGGGAGGCCGGCCTGACGATCCGGCTCGCAGCGCCGGGCGCCGACCTCTCCGGCCTGCGCCGGGACGTCTCCCCCTGGCGCGCCCTTCCGGTGCTCGGCAGCCTCGCCCGTTTGGCGCGGGACCTCGCCCGGGCCGCGCGCGGCTGCGACGTGGTCTATGCCAATTCGCAGAAGGCCTTCCTGCTCGCGGCCCTGCCGGCCCGTCTCGTCGGCCGCCCTCTGGTCTGGCACCTGCACGACATCCTCGACGGCGCCCATTTCGGCCCGGCGCAGCGGATCGTGCAGGCCCGGCTCGCCAATGCCTGCGCGGCGTGCGTCATCGTCCCCTCGCGGGCCGCGGCCGAGGCGTTCGTGCAGGCGGGCGGACGCCGGGACCGGGTGACGGTGGTGCCGAACGGCCTCGATCTGATCCTCGACCCGCGCCCCGTGGCCGAACTGCGCACGGAACTCGGCCTGCCCGCCGGACCTCTCGTCGGTGTGTTCAGCCGTCTCGCGCCCTGGAAAGGGCAGGACGTCGTGATCGAGGCGCTGGCCGAGGTGCCGGGCCTGCGCTGCGTCGTGGTGGGCTCGGCCCTGTTCGGGGAGGATGCCTACGCGGCGGGCCTGCGCGACCTCGCGGCGGCCCGCGGCGTCGCCGACCGGGTCCTGTTCCTGGGCCAGCGCAGCGACGTGCCTCGCCTGATGCAGGCCGTCGATGCGGTCGTTCATCCCTCCGTGGACCCCGAGCCGTTCGGCCGGACCCTCGTCGAGGCGATGCTGGCCGGCGTGCCAGTGGTCGCCACTGATGCCGGCGCTTCCAGCGAGATCCTCGACGGCGGCGCCCTCGGCACCCTCGTACCGCCCCGTCGCCCCGACCGCATCGCCGCCGCCCTCGCCGAGATCCTGGATCGCCCGGAGGCCTTCGCGGAGCGCACTCGCCTGGCTCGCGAGCGGGCCCTCGCCCGCTACGGCGCCACCCGGATGCAGGACGACCTCGCCGACCTGATCCGCCAGGCCGCCGCTCGCCCGTGACGCTGACGGACAATCCCCCCATCCGGAGCCGCCGAGCCACGATGACCCGCGTCCTCGTCAACATGCCGAGCCAGCATGGCGGCCGCCCGTCCGGCGTGGCGTTGGTCGCCTTCCGGGTGATCGCCGGGCTGCTCGACCGGGGCACCATCACCGTCGTCCTGCGCTCGCCCTGGACCCGCGCGCAGCTGCCCGAGGCGATTCGCGACCGGGTCGCGGTCGTGACCGTGCCGCGCCCGCGCCTGATGATCCTCGACGTCCTGCGCCAGGCCGTCACCGTCCCGGCCCTGTGCCGGGCGGAAGGGATCGACCTGGTCTTGAACGCCGATCCCTACGGTGCGGCCTTCGGCGGCCTGGCCCGCGTCACCGTCGTGCACGACCTCTACTTCCGAACCATCCCGGACTGCACCGGGTGGCGCGAGGCGCTCACGACGGACCTGATCTTCCGGCTGGTCCTCGGCAACAGCGCCCGGGTGATCGCGGTCTCGGACACCACCCGGGACAGCCTCGGGCAGTTCTACCCCTCCCTGCGCGAGCGCGTCCGGAGCGTGCCCTCGGCGGCCATGCTCGATGCGTCGGCGACGGGCGGCATCGCGCCCGAAACCGCGCGGGGCGCCTACGTTCTGGCGGTGGGCAACGCCACCCACAACAAGAACTTCGCCGCCCTGGCGCATGCGGCCGCGGCGCTCTCCCAAACCCATCCCGACCTTGCCATCGTCCATGTCGGCGAGGACGCGCAAGAGACCATCGCGGCGGCCCTGGCGGGGGCGCCGGTGCGGCTGACGCGCCTGTCGCGCATCGGCGAGGATCGCCTCGCCGCTCTCTACCGGGACGCCCTGTGCCTGTGCGTACCCTCCTTTGCCGAAGGATTCTGCCTGCCGGTGCTGGAGGCGCAGACCCTGGGCTGCCCGGTGCTGTGCTCGGACCGCTCGGCGACGCCCGAGATCGCCGGGAATGGTGCGCTCACCTTCGATCCCGCCGATCCCGCTGCGCTCGCCGCGGCCCTGCGCCGCCTCCTGCACGAGCCCGACCTGCGCGCCGACCTGATCGCGCGGGGCCACGCCAATGCCCGACGCTACGACTGGGCCGAGACCGCCCGGCGCTACGAGAGCGTGCTGCTCGAGGCCTTGCGGGACGCCGCCCGCCCAATGCCCGCCGGGGAGGCCTCGGATGCGCATCCTGCACCTTAGCTCCCTCTACGCCCCCGAGCAGGTCGGCGGCGCCGAACTGATGGTGGAGACCCTGGCCCGGACCCAGGCCGGCCTCGGCCATGCCGTGGCGGTGGCCTGCGCCTCGCGCCGGGTGGAGGCGCCGACCCTCCAGGACGGGGTCACCGTCTACCGGACCGGCCATGGCACGCCCTTCCACAGCCTCGACTGGCCGCAGCACGGACGCCTCGACCGCCTCCGCTACAAGCTCGCCACGCAGTGGAACCGGAAGACGGTGATCCGGATGGAGGCGGCGGTCCGCGCCTTCGCCCCCGATGTCGTCAACACCCACTCGATCTCGGAGATCACCCCGGCCGTCTGGCCGATGCTCCGGCGCCTCGATATTCCGGTTGTCCACACGCTTCACGACTTCACCAGCCTGTGCACCAACGGTGCGATGGCGAAGCACGGACGCGCCTGCGCCGGCCAGCACCTGAAGTGTCGGCTCTACGGCGAGCCGCACCGCCGCTGCCAGCGCGCGGTCTCCGCCGTCGCGGCGGTCGGCACCGACATCCTGGACCGGCACCTGGCGGCCGGGTTCTTCGCGGAGATTCCCGACTCGCTGCGCCGAGTGATCTGGAACCCGATCGCCTCCGGTGGCCCCGCCGCTCGTCCGCCGCGCAGGCCCGGCGATCCGGTCGTCTTCGGCTCCCTCGGCCGCATCGAGGCGTCGAAGGGCACCGACGTGTTGCTGGCGGCCTGCCGCCACCTGCCGCCCGAGGGGTGGCGCCTCGTCGTCGCCGGCCGGGCTGCGGATGGGCTCGCGCGATACCGCGCCCTGGCCGAGGGGTTGCCGGTAACGTTTGTCGGGTATGCCGAGAAGGATGCCTTCCTCGACGCCATCGACTGTCTCGTCGTCCCGCCGGTCTGGCCGGAGGCGTTCGGCCGGACGGTGGCGGAAGCCTATGGTCGCGCCGTGCCGGTGATCGGAACCGCCGTGGGCGGGATCGGCGAGCAAATCGGCGCCGGCCCCTGGCTCGTCCCTCCCGGCGATGCGTCCGCCCTGGCCGCCGCGATGGCGCGGGTCGTGGCGGCGCCGGAGCGCCTTCCCGAGGGCCTGTCCCGCGCCGAAGCCGTTCGCTCGGGCACCGACCCCGACGTCGTCGCCGGCGCCTATCTCGAGCTCTACGCCGCCGTTCGCGCTGGCGTCGCGACCTCCCCCCATCCTCTCCCGCCGGTGGCCTTCTCCGAGCCCCCGCGTCTCGACGAGTGTCGCCCATGACCGCTTCCATGATGACCGCGTCCGAGATGGCCACCGCCGCGATGACGGCCCCGGGCCTCACCCGCGCCCAGCTGGCCCCGTCCGCCGCCCCGGCGCTCGCGGTGCGCGGCGCGGAGAGTGCCGCACGGATCGCCGCCACCGGGCCGCTGCGCATCCTACATCTCAGCGCGCTCTACCCGCCCTACATCGTTGGCGGCGCCGAGCGGTCGGTGGAGCATCTCGCCGAGGAGCTGGTGACGGCCGGCCACACGGTGGCGGCGGCCTGCATCGCCCGGGAGGCCGAGCCCAAGATCGTGCGCAACGGCGTCACCGTCTACCGCATGGCCCACAACAACGATTTCTGGCTGGAGGACTGGCCGAAGGCGACGCGGGTCGGCCGCACCTGGGCCAAGCTGAAGCAGCAGTGGAACTTCGCCATCGCCGCGGAGTTCGGCCGCGTCCTCGACGATTTCCGGCCCGACATCGTCAACACCCACTCGCTTCTCGACGTCTCCACCCTGGTCTGGCGGGAGGCGGCCAAGCGCGGCATTCCGATCGTCCACACGGTCTGCGAGTACGACCTGATCTGCGGCAATGCCGCGATGTTCCGGCACGGCAAGCCCTGTACGCACTGGCACCTCGGCTGCAAGGTGGTGAACGCCACCAAGCAGATCACCAACCGGGCGGTGGGCGCCGTGGTCAGCGTCGGAACCGAAATCCTGAAGACCCACGTGACGCACGGCCTGTTCCGCCACCTCGCGCCGGAGCGCCGCCGGGTCATCTACTATTCCTGCACGGTGCCGGACGGCGACCCAGAGGCGCGGCGGCGGATCGACCGCACCGGTCGGCCGATGACCTTCGGCTATCTCGGCCGCATCAACGTCGAGAAGGGCGTCGGCACCCTCGTCGACGCATTCCGCGCGGTGGGCCCCGGCGACTGGCGCTGCCTCGTGGCCGGCCAAGCGATGGACGACTCGATCGACCGCTTCACGGCGCAGGCCGAGGGGCTGCCGATCGAGTTCGTGGGCTGGGCCAAGCCCGCCGACTTCCTCAGCGAGATCGACGTGCTCATCGTGCCCTCGTTCTGGGCCGAGCCCTCGCCGCGGACGATCTACGAGGCCTACGTCATGGGCGTGCCGGTGATCGGCGCGGCCTCGGGCGGCATCCCCGAGCTGATCGGCGAGAACAACGCCGAATGGCTGTTCACGCCGGGCAACGAGGCCGAGCTTGCCGACCGAATCCGGGCCGTGATCGCCCGCGGCCGCGTCGGTCTGCCGGACGAGCGCAGCTTCCAGCACGTCATCCGGGAATCGACCTCCGAGCGCGTGGCGGAGAAGTATCTCGATCTCTACGCCGAGCTTGTGGACGAGCGCCGGGCCGACCGCGCGTGAGCGCCACCGCACTGCTTCCGGGGCAGGCCGCCACCGCCCCGGCCGCCCTCGGGGTCACCGACGAGCCGGACGTCTCCGGCCGCTCCTTCGCGGCGGCCCGCTGGGTGGCGCTGGCCTCCGTCGGCAACGTCGTCCTCAGCTTCGGGGTGTTCCTGGTCCTGGCCCGGCTGATCGAGCCTGCCCAGTTCGGGCTCGTCGCCGTCGCCGCCGTGTTCATCGACATCCTGCAGATCGTCGCCCGCGGCGGCCTGCCCGACGCGGTGGTCCAGCGGGCCGATCTCGAGGAGGCCTTCGCCGCTACCGCCTTCTGGGTCACCCTGGCCTCCAGCGTCGTCTACGCTGCGGCCCTCGTCGCCCTGTCCTGGCCGATCGCCTGGCTGCTCGACCTGCCCGAGCTGCGGCCCGCCCTCTGCGCGCTCTCCGCCTGCTTCGTGATCTCGGCGCTGGGCGCGATCCACGAGGCGCGGCTCCAGCGCAGCTTCGGCTTCCGCAAGCTTGCCCTCCGGGCGCTCGGCGCGAACCTCCTCGGGGGCGCCGCCGCTCTGGCCCTGGCGCTCGCGGATTACGGGGTCTGGAGCCTCGTGGTCCAGCGCCTCGTCGCCACCGGCGCGACCACGCTCCTGACCTGGGCGGCGATGCCCTGGGTCCCGGCCCGGCGCCTGGATCTCGCGGCGGCCCGGCGCCAGATCGCCTTCGGCTCCCGGGTCTTCTCCACGAACCTGCTGCTGGTCTTCTCGATCCGCAGCCAGGAGGTGATCGCCGCCTATTTCCTGTCCACCGCCGATGTCGGCCACCTGCGCCTCGCCTGGCGCTGCATCGACCTCGTGAGCCAGGTCGCGGTGATCCCGTTCTCGGCGGTTGCGCTGACCACCTATGCCCGCCTGCAGGACCGACCGGCCGACCTCGCCGCCGCCTTCCACGACTTCACCCGGACCTCCGCCTTCCTGGCGCTGCCGGCCTTCTTCGGTATGGCGGCGGTGGCCCCGACGGTGATCCCGTTCCTGTTCGGCGAACAGTGGCACGACGCGGCGCCGGTCCTGCGCATCCTGGCGCTGCTCGCGCCGGAATTCGTCGTGACCTCCATGCTGTGGATGATCTTCACGGCGCTGGGCCGCAGCGGCACCGCCCTGAAGCTCGCCGGCGCCCAGTTCGGGATCGGGGCCGTGACGGCGATCCTCACCGGACCGTTCGGCCTGTCGGCCCTCGTCATCGGCCACGTGGTCCGGGCCTACCTGTTCTCACCCCTGATCGTCGCGCGGGCCGGGCGCTTCGTGCCGGTGAGCAACGGGGGCCTCGTCGGGGTGCTGCTGCCCGCCACGGCCTGCGCCGGCGCCATGGCGGCCCTGGTCTTGCTAGTGCAGGAGCCCATCAACGCGGCCCTCGGCGACCGACTCGGCCTCGTCGCCTGCGTGACCCTGGGCATGATGGCCTATGGCACCCTCGCCCTTGTCTTCCTGCGTCCCACCGTCCGCGCGGCGCTCGGGTTCTTCGTCCGCCGCGGCGGCTGAGCCACCGGCCTCCCGGCACCTGCACGCTTCGCAAACCTTTGCGCGCCAGAGTGCACGCGCGGGCGGAGGCATGCCCGAGCCGGGCACGCGGCGTCTTCTCGGGGGGCCGGAGCGATGACGGGACCAGCGGGGCCGATGGCGGCCGGGATGCGGCGGACGCGGGCGGTGCCGATCATGGCCGACCGTGCGGCCGTGTTCCTGCTCGGGGTCGCCCTGCAGCTCAACGTCCTGACCTCGAGCTTCGGGCTTCCCTTCCAGCGCCTGTCGGACCTCCTGCCCTTCCTGCTGATCCCCTGGTTCGGCCTGCGCCGCGCCGTGATCGCCGAGGGGCTGCGCCAGGCTGTCCCGATGGGGGCCGTCGGAATCCTGATCGCCCTCTCGCTGGTGCTGAAGGCCGAGATCCAGGCCGGCGACGTCTACCTGACCCTCGTCCTGCTGCTCTACTTCGTCCTGGCGATGATCCTGCTTGTGATGTTCCGCGACCGGAGCCTGGAGAACGCCTTCTGCTGGGGCCTTCTCGCGGGCCTCGGCGGCTCGCTGGTCGTCCTGCTGCTCTCGTCCTCCGGTTTGCCGCTGGACCGCTTCGGCCTCGGCGTCCCGACCGATGGCCTGGACGAGGAACTCAAGCTCTTCGTCGAGGACAAGCAGGGCGGCCTCTGGGCTTCCGGCAACGAGACCGGCCACGTCTTCGCCCTCGGCGGGGCGGCGGCCCTGCTGCTGAGCCTGCGCTACCGCTTGAACCTGATCTACCTTGCCTATTTCGCGGCCCTGCTGGCGAGCTTTCCCCTGACCAACAACCGCTCCGGGCTGTTCATGCCGGTGCTGATCCTGCTGGTGCTGATGCGCCGGAGCATCCGGCTGCAGGTGGTGCTGCCCGTCCTCGGGGTGCTCGGGATCCTGCTCATCGGCTTCTCGATGACCGGCGAGATCCCCCTGCCCCAGAAGTTGGCGCAGTCCATCGAGACGCGCTTTGCGGGCGACGGCAACGTCTCGGGCAACGCCGACGAGCGCTTCATTTCCGGCTTCACCGCCCTGCAACTCGTGGTGGAATACCCGTTCGGTGTCGGCGAGACCACGCGGCGCGAAGAACTCCGCGCCCTCACCGGGCTGGTGACGCCGCATAACGGCTTCGTCTCCCTGGCGCTCCAGAGCGGCATCGCGACGGCGCTGCTCCTCCTCGCGGCCCTCGTGCGCATCGCCCGCGCACCCGCCGCCGCCGGTCCCTTCGTCGCCTACACGGCCCTGTTCCTGGTGCCCTCGATGATGTTCGAGGAATTGTCGGTGAACCAGTACTTCCTCTTCTTCATGGCGGTGCTGCTGGCCTCGCGGGTCGTGCGGTCCGGTTCGGAGCCGGCAACCGGGCGCTAGGGGTACGGGCGGCACGTCGGCCGATCCGGTCGCCCCAAGGTTCTCGTCCGGTGCCCACTTCTACCGGTGTCGACCTCCCTGGGTGTCCCCCCGCACGCGGGGGCGCCACGGCAGCGTTGACCTGTTCCATCCGCCAAAATAGATGATAAACATAATCTTAGAGCGGCGGATGGTCCGGCTGCTGAGGATGCATCATGCAGAAGTGGTTCGCACCCGGTCTCGCGTCCCTCGCCCTCGGCGCCTGCTCGCCGGCGGAGACGGCGGTGAGCCCGGAACCGCCCCTCGTTCAGGTGGCCGAGGTCGTCCGCGGTTCCGGCACGGTCGCGCGCTACACCGGGGTGATCCGGGCCCGGACCGAGAGCAACCTGGGCTTCCGGGTCGGCGGCAAGATCTTCGAGCGCCTCGTCGACCCGGGCGACCGGGTGCGTCGCGGGCAGCCCCTGATGCGCCTCGACCGCACCGACTTCACCCTCGCCCTCGACGCCGCCCGCGCCTCTGCCGAGGCGGCCCGGGCCCAAATGATCAAGGCCAAGGCGGACGAGGAGCGCAGCCGCAGGCTGGTGGCCGACGGCTGGACCTCCCGGCAGACCTACGACCAGAACAAGGGCGCGGCCGATGCCGCCATCGCCCAGCTCGCCCTTGCCGAGGCCCAGGCCAGTCAGATCCAGAACCAGGCGGGCTATGCCGAACTCCAGGCCGATGCCGACGGCGTCGTCATGGAGGTGCCCTCCGAGCCCGGCCAGGTGGTCGCGGCCGGCCAGACCGTGGTCAAGCTCGCCCGCGACGGGGCGCGCGAGGCGGAGGTGTTCCTGCCCGAGGGCAGCCGGCGCGCTGCCGAGGGAGAGGCCTCCGCCACCCTCTACGCCGAGGGCGCGGCGACGTACCCGGCGCGCCTGCGCGAACTCTCCGCCACCGCCGATCCGGCGACGCGGACCTACCGGGCGCGCTATATCCTCTCGGGCGGGGGCGAGGCCGCCCCACTGGGCGCCACCGTCACCCTTCAGCTCATTGATGCCGCGGCGGCCCGCGTACCGCGCGTCGAGGTGCCCCTCGCGGCCCTGTTCGACCAGGGGCACGGCATAGCGGTCTGGCGCTACGATGCCGCCACCGAGACCGTGCGTCCGCAGATCGTGCAGGTCGCTCGCCTGGGCGAGGAGCGCGCCGAGATCGTCGACGGTCTGAACCCCGGCGACCGGATCGTGGCGCTCGGTGCCCATCTCCTCACGGCCGACCAGCGGGTGCGCCCGGCGCCCGCCAGCAGGACCGGGGTGGTGCGATGAGCGGCCTCAACCTCTCCGCGCTCGCCGTCCGCGAGCGGGCCGTCACCCTGTTCCTGCTGATCGCGCTGACGGGGGCGGGCTTCTTCGCCTTCCAGAAGCTCGGGCGGGCGGAGGACCCGGCCTTCACCGTCAAGGTCATGACGGTCTCGGCTGCCTGGCCCGGCGCCACGGCGGAAGAGATGCAGCGCCAGGTCGCCGACCCCCTCGAGAAGCGCCTGCAGGAGCTCGTCTACTACGACCGGGCGGAGACCACGGTGCGCCCCGGCCTGATGGTGACGAAGGTCATCTTCAAGGATGCGATGCCTCCGGCCAAGCTCCAGTCGGAGTTCTACCAGGCCCGGAAGAAGCTCTCCGACCAGGCCTCCAGCCTGCCGCGCGGCGTGATGGGGCCGCTCTTCAACGACGAGTTCTCGGACATCTACTTCGCCCTCTACGCCGTACAGGCCAAGGGTCTGCCACACCGCCAGCTCGTGCTGCACGCCGAGGACCTGCGCCAGCGCCTGCTGCGGGTGCCGGGCGTGGAGAAGATCAACATCCTGGGTGAGCAGACCCAGAAGATCTTCGTGGAGATCTCCTACCAGCGCCTCGCCACCCTCGGCATCACCGGCCAGCAGCTGCTGGCCGCGCTGGCTAACCAGAACGACGTCACCCCGGCCGGCTTTGTCGAGGCGGCGGGACCGCGGGTGTACCTGCGTCTCGACGGGGCCATCGACGGCCTCGACGCCATCCGGAATCTTCCCGTGGCCGCCGGCGACCGCAGCCTCAAGCTCGGCGACATCGCCGAGGTCAGGCGCGGCTACGAGGATCCCCGGACCTTCGCGATCCGCAACGACGGCGACCCGGCCCTGATGCTCGGCCTCGTGATGAAGCCCGGCTTCAACGGGCTCACGCTCGGCGCGGCGCTCAACGCCGAGGAGGTGGCGATCCACCACGAGACGCCGGTGGGCATCGCCTTCACCAAGATCACCGATCAGGCCAAGGTCATCGACGACGCCATCCACGAGTTCATGGTCAAGTTCTTCACTGCCCTCGGCGTGGTGATCCTCGTCTCCCTGGTGGCACTCGGCTTCCGGGTCGGCATCGTGGTCGCGCTGGCCGTGCCGCTCACCCTCTCGGCGGTGTTCGTCGTGATGATGGTCACGGGCCGCGATTTCGATCGCATCACGCTGGGCGCCCTCATCATCTCGCTCGGCCTCCTCGTCGACGACGCCATCATCGCCATCGAGATGATGGTGGTGCGCATGGAGGAGGGCGCCGACCGCATCGCGGCGGCGACCCATGCCTGGAGCGCCACGGCCGCGCCGATGCTCACCGGCACTCTGGTGACCATCGCGGGCTTCCTGCCCGTGGGCTTCGCCGCTTCCACGGCAGGTGAGTACGCCGGCGACATCTTCTGGGTGGTGGCCTTCTCGCTGATCCTCTCCTGGATCGTGGCCGTGACCTTCACGCCCTATCTCGGCGTGAAGCTCCTGCCGAACATCCAGCGCGTCTTGGGGGGACACGAGGCGATCTACGCCACGAAGACCTACGCGCGCCTGCGCCGCGTCGTGCGGATGTCGGTCGACCACAAATGGCTCGCCGCCGGCATCACCGTGGGGCTGTTCGCCCTCGCCGTGGCGGCGATGGGCAAGGTCGAACAGCAGTTCTTCCCGAACTCAGAGCGCCCCGAGCTCATCGTCGAGGTCACGCTGCCGGCGGGCTCGGCCTTCGCCACGACGGAGGCCAGCGTCAAGCGGATCGAGGCCGCGGTGCGCGATCTGCCGGAAGCTGGCGCGATGACGAGCTACATCGGCCAGGGTATGCCGCGCTTCGTGCTCTCCTTCGATCCCGAGCTGCCCGATCCGGCCTTCGCACAGATCGTGGTGCAGACGGCCGACGCGCAGGCGCGCGACGTCCTCAGGGGCAAGCTGCGCCGACTCGTGGAGGACGGCCGCTTTCCGGAGGCCCGCGTGCGGGTGCTCCAGATCGTGTTCGGCCCACCCATCCGCTTTCCCGTCGCCTTCCGGGTGGTGGGGCCCGACCTCGACGTTATCCGCGGCATCGCCGCCGAGGTTCGGGAGGTCATGGCGGCCAATGCCAACATGCGCCTCGTCCATCTCGACTGGGGCGACAAGACCCCGAGCCTGCGCCTCGCCTTCGACCAGGAACGTCTGCGCCTCATCGGCCTGACCCCGAAGGAGGCCGGCCAGCAGCTGCAGAGCTACCTCAACGGCACGCCCGCCACCCAGGTGCGCGAGAACCTGCGTTCCGTCGACGTCGTCCTGCGCAGCCCCGGCCCCGAGCGGCGCTCCCTGGGCGAGATCGGAGACCTGACGCTGACGACCAAGGACGGTCGTCAGGTGCCGGTCTCGCAGGTGGCGCGCCTGGAGAGCCGGACCGAGGACGCGGTGCTCAAGCGCTACAACCGCGAGACCTACATCCGCGTCCAGGGCGACGTGCTCGACGGCAAGCAGCCGCCGGACATCCATGCCCAGGTGTTTCCCCTCCTGGCGCCGATCAAGGCCAATCTCCCGCCGGGCTACCGCATCGATACCGCGGGTGCCGTGGAGGAGAGCGAGAAGGCGATGATGTCCCTGGTGGCGGTGTTCCCGATCATGCTGATCGTGACGCTCACCGTCATCATGATCCAGGTCCGCTCGTTCGCCACCATGTTCATGGTCTTCGCCACCGCCCCGCTGGGCCTGGTGGGCGCAGCACCGACCCTGCTGCTCTTCCACCAGCCCTTCGGCTTCAACGCGATCCTCGGGCTGATCGCCCTGTCGGGAATCCTGATGCGCAACACCCTGATTTTGGTGGACCAGATCCACTACGACCAGGCGGCGGGCCTGGGGGATTACGACGCGATCGTGGAATCCACGGTGCGGCGCGCCCGTCCCGTCATCCTCACGGCGGCGGCGGCGATGCTGGCCTTCATCCCGCTCACCCACTCGGTGTTCTGGGGGGCGCTGGCCTACGTCCTCATCGGCGGCGTCGGGGTCGGCACCCTGCTGACCCTCCTGTTCCTGCCCGCCCTCTACGCCCTCTGGTTCCGGGTGGCGCGCCAGCCGCGCGACGCGCGGGGCGCCACCGAGACGGCGCCGCAGGGGGCCGGAACCTGACGCAGGCGCGGGGCGAGATCCCGGCAGCGGTGGTATAAGCGTATCGCGCCGGGCTTGCCCGAGACCGCGCGGGCCGTCGGCCGATCCGTACCCTGTTCCCCTCGGCGGGCCGGCCGATGCGGACCTGTATCGATGACGGCCCGCATCTATATAAGACCGGGAAGGCAGCGGGAGAGCCGGAGATGCCGAGAGTTTCGCAGGAGCAGGCCAAGCTCAACCGCCAAAGGGTCGTCGCGGTCGCCGCCGCCCTGTTCCGGGAACGTGGCCTGCACGGGGTGGGGGTGGCCGACATCATGGCCTCGGCCGGCCTGACGCATGGCGGCTTCTACGGCCAGTTCGCCAGCAAGGATGCGCTGGCGGTCGAGGCGTTCGACGCGGCCCTCGGGGAGGACCGGCGGGGCGCGCTGGACATGCTCATCGCCAACTACCTGTCCGTGGGCCACGTCCAGTCGCCCGGCATGGGCTGCCCCCTCGCCGCCCTGGCCAACGACGTCGCCCGCGAGCCGGCGGGGAGTCCCCTGCGGGGACGCTTCACCCATGGGGTCCGACACCTCGTGGGCCTGCTGTCCGAGCTCTCGCCCCAGGGTGCGAAGGAGCGCCGCCGCCAGCGCGCGCTCGCCAAGTTGTCGACCCTCGTGGGCGCCGTCGTGCTGGCACGGGCGGTGGACGATCCGAGCCTCGCCGAGGATCTCCTCCGGGCCGCACGGACCGCCGCAGGCGAGCGCGGCGACCCACCGACCCCCGACAGCGCGTCGCCGCACTGAACCGGCACCGACGCGTCGCCTCCCGGGGCAGTCCGGGACGGACGGAGCCTTACGCCGGACGCGGCAGCTTGCAGCTGTCGAGAGCGTTCAGGGCCTTGGCGCGGGCGGAATCGTTGAAGTAGCCGGTGCTGCGGTAGCCATCGAGCTCGCTCTTGTCGAGGCTTGCCAACGTCTGGTTCGCGTAGCAGCCGCAGGGGCGGGCGAGGGAGACCTCGGAGACGTTCTGCAGACGGGCCTGGGTGACGGTGCAGGCGTGACGCACGCGGCCGGTCAGGTTGCTGGTGGAGGCCGTCTTCAGCGCCGGATCGGGAGTGTAGCCTTCGAGCGACGCGGTCGGGCCGGACTTGTTGGCGTTGCAGGCGGCGACGAGCGAGAGCAGGCCGGCGGCGAGCAGGAGCCGGCCGGTGCGCGGGGCGATGGAGCGCATGGAATGATGGGTCCGTGAAAGCGATTCGGGAACGAACCGGTTTCACGTCCGGGCCCCCGCCGCGCAAGGGCGCCGGGGCCACACTGGGACGGCAAACGCCGAAGCTTCCGGGAAGCTTCGGCGCGCCGGTTTGGTCGACCGTGTCCGAACCCCGAAGGATTCAGCCGACGATGTCGGAATCCTGGAAGAACTGGGCGATTTCCGCCTTGGCGTTCTCGAGGCTGTCGGAGCCGTGGACGGTGTTCTCGCCGACCGACTCGGAGAAGGTCTTGCGGATGGTGCCCGCGTCGGCGTTGGCCGGGTTGGTGGCGCCCATCACTTCGCGGTACTTGGCGACGGCGTTCTCGCCCTCGAGCACCTGCACGACGACCGGCCCGGAGGTCATGAACTCCACGAGCTCGCCGAAGAAGGGGCGCTCCTTGTGGATCTCGTAGAACGTCTCGGCCTGGGCGCGGCTCATCTGGATGCGGCGCTGGCCGACGATGCGCAGGCCCGCCTTCTCGATCACGGCGTTGACCGCGCCGGTCAGGTTCCGCTTCGTGGCGTCGGGCTTGAGAATGGAGAAGGTGCGCTCGGTGGCCATGGTCCGTCCGGTTGTGATCGCTCAGCCGAAAATGGCTTCGGCGCCGGGCTTATAGCCGCCAGGCCCCCGGCCCTCAACCCGAGGCGCGAACGCGGGGGATAACCTGAGCGCGGCCGCGGGTTTTCCCGCTGCCATGGCTTTGGCGCAACAGCGCCGGAAATTCGCCCGAATGCGGACGCCTCCTGTGGCCAGACGAACACGGCCCTGCCCCCGCGCCGGGTCGCTTGCCGATCCCCTTGCCGACTCTCTGGCCGCCGGCCTCCCGCCGCAGCCACGCCACACGGAGACCTGGACATGCGCGTCGCCCTCACCGCCGCCCTCATCCTCACCGGCCTCGCCCCCGCCTCCGCCGCCCCGGCCCAGGACCCCTCGGGGACCTGGCTCACCGGGGACGGCCGCGCCAAAGTCCGCATCGACCGCTGCGGCCCGGGTGCCGCCAACATCTGCGGGAAGGTGGTCTGGGCCAAGACCGCGACCAACGAGGACGGGACCCCGCGCACGGACATCAAGAATCCCGATCCGAAGAAGCGCGGCCGCCCCGTGCTCGGCCTGACCCTCCTCGACAACCTGAAGCCCGAGGAGGCGAAGTTCTCCGGCGAGATCTACAACGCCGACGAGGGCAAGATGTATCAGGTCAGCCTGGAGCGAGAGAGCAGCTCCGAGCTGTCGGTCTCAGGCTGCCTCCTCAAGGTCCTGTGCGGCTCGCAGACCTGGACCCGGGTGCCCGACGTGAACCAGCAGGCCTCCGCCGCCGCGCCCGAGTCGGCGCCCGCGCCCCGGCCCGCGCCGAAGGCTGCCAAGGCCGCCCCCACGAAGGCGCTCGCGGCGCCGGCCGAGTGACGCCAGCGGCGTGACGCGTATCGGGTGACGCCTCCGCTCAGACCGCCGCGAATCCCCGCTGAACGGCCGGCCGCGCCATGACGCGGTCGAGCCAGGCCCGCACGTGGGGCACGCTGGCCAGCTCGATGCTCTGCTTCTCGTGGTACTTGGCCCAGGGTAGGATCGCGATGTCGGCGATGGAGAAGTCGCCCGCCACGAAATCGCGGTCCGCGAGGTGCCGGTCGAGGACGCCGTAGAGGCGCTGGGCCTCCGCGGTAAACCGGTCGATGGCGTAGGGGATCTTCTCCTGCGCGTAGATGCGGAAATGGTGGACCTGGCCGAGCATCGGCCCGAAGCCGCCGACCTGCCAGAACAGCCACTCGTCCACCGCCACCCGGGCGCGCTCGTCGGCCGGGTAGAGGCAACCGGTCTTGCGCCCGAGATATTGCAGGATCGCACCGGACTCGAACACCGTGATGGGGTCGCCCCCCGGGCCGTCCGGGTCGACGATGGCGGGAATCTTGTTGTTCGGCGAGATCTTCAGGAAGTCGGGCGCCATCTGGTCGCCGCGGCCGATATTCACCGGCACCACCCGATAGGGCAGTCCGCACTCCTCCAGCATGATCGGGATCTTCCAGCCATTCGGCGTGCTCCAGGTGTGCACGTCGATGGGTTTTCCCGGCGCGTGTGCCATGCTGATGTTTCCGACCCTGTTCAGGCTCGCCCGACCCGCCGAAACAATCGGGAACGCGAGCGGATGGTTGCAGACTCCGTGCCACCGCCACAACACGTGACACGAGCGGTGGATCGCGTCGACACCCGTACAGATGGCACTTGCCCTCGCCCGGGGTTGTGGCTGTGATGCGCCCGGCCCGCCGCACGGCGGCGCCCAAGCGTCCCCGGGGGTCGTCATGCTGTCGTTCCGTTCGCGTCACACCCGTGCTTTGTTCGCGGGCTTGCTGCTTCTGGCAAGTCCCCTCCTTCTGACAAGCCCGTTCGTCGCGGGCGGTGCGCTGGCACAGGCCGCGGCGGCAAAGCCCGCCAAGGAGCTCAGCGTCGGCCAGAGTGCCGCGCGCGAGCGCCAGAAGAAATGCGGCGCCGAGTGGCGCGCCCTCTCGGTCGCCGACAAGGCCGCGCAGGGACCGAAATGGCCGCAATACTACAGCAAGTGCGTCAAGCGCCTGAAGCAGATGAAGGCCTGAGGGGATCCGGCCGCGCGCGGGCGTCCGCGGGCGGCCGACATCGTGTGCGGGGCCGGGCGGCCCCTTCCGCGGACCGCCAAGGAACGTAAGCCTGGCCGTCCCGGTTGCCGATCCTGACAGGCGGATTCCGGACGGACGCGATGATGCGGGAACGGCAGGCGCTGCAGCGCGCGGTGGCGGTGATGGCCCTGGTCCCGGTGGCCTCCGGCCTCTACGGCGTGCTGCTCGGGCTGAACGGGATCGGACGCGGCGGCCTCGTCGACGTCTCCGCCGACAGCCACTTCCGCTACCTCTCCGGCCTGCACATGGGCATCGGCATCCTGTTCTGGACCTGCGTGCCCGGCATCGAGACCAAGACCACCCTGGTCCGCTTCCTCACCCTGGTGGTGGCGCTGGGCGGCCTCGCCCGCCTCCTCGGCTGGGCGCTGACCGGATTGCCGTCGTTCCTGATGCTGGCCGCCCTGGCCGTCGAACTCCTCGTCAGCCCGCTGCTCTGCCTGTGGCAGGCCCGGGTCGCGGCGCGTGCCGCCGACGCGATGCCCGGCGGGGTCATCGGGTGAGCGCCCTCGCCGATAGCCCGCCCCGCATGCCGGACCGGATCCTCGCCGCAATCGAGCGCGTGGTTCCGAAGCCCGCCGCCTGGGCCTTCGCCGTGCGGATCTGGCTCGCCATGATCCTGGCCCTCTACGCGGCCTTCTGGCTGCAGCTGTCGAGCGCCTCCTCGGCGGCCGTCTGCGTGGCGATCCTGGCCCAGCCCAAGCGCGGGCAGGCCCTGTCGAAGGCGCTCTACCGCTTCCTCGGCACCCTCGTGGGGGCGGCCGTGGCCATCGTCCTGATGGCCTTGTTCGCGCAGGACCGGGTGGTGCTCCTCGTCGCCTTCGCCACCTGGCTCGGCCTGTGCGTCTTCACCGCCCACTTTCTGCAGGACACCCGGGCCTACGGGGCCATGCTGTCGGGCTACACCGTGGCGATCATCGCCATCGCCCATATCGACACGCCGCAGAGCACCTTCGACGCGGCCGTGGACCGGGTGGCGGCGATCACCCTCGGCATCGTGGCGATCACCGTCATCAACGACGCCCTCGGCTCGCCCAGCATCTGGCGGACGGTGCGCGACGCCCTGGGCGACGCCCTCGCGGAAACCCGGGCCTTCGCCCGCGAGACCCTGACCCGGGGCGATCCCGGCTCCGAGCGGACCGCCGCGCTGATCCGCAAGATCGCCGCCCTGCGGGGCGACGCCAGCGCCATCGCGGGCGAACGCGACGACGGGCCGGACCGGGCCGCGGGGGCGCGCAGCGCCATCGCGGCGCTCTACGTCATGGCAGCGACCGCCCGCCATGTCCGGGCGGCCCTGGCCCGCCTGCCCGCCCCGTCGCCCGCCGTCGCGGAGGCGCGCGCCCTCTGCCTCGGGCTGACGGAGCCGGAGGCCGACCCGGCCCTGGCGGTGGCACGCCTGTCGGACCTCGTCGCGGAGGCCGTGCGGGCGGGCGACCAGCCCCTCGACGCGATCCTCGTTCTGCAGCGCGCCCTCGATTTCGCTCGGGCGGCCGCCTTCGCGGCCGATGGCTCCCGCGTCCTCGCCCATGGGGGGCGCCCCTTGCGCGACGTCCCGCTCCCGACCCACCGCGACGTGCCCGAGGCCGTGCGGGGCGCCCTGCGGGTTGTGATCGCCTTCGGCCTCACGGCCCTCCTCCTCGTCGCCACGGGATGGCCGGCCACCTCCTTCGCCCTGGTCCAGGTGGCGGCGACCTGCTCGCTCTCCGCGATCACCCCCGACCCGCGCGTCTTCGCCAAGGGCGTGCTCATCGGCATGCCGCTGGCCGCCCTCTGCGCGGGTCTCGTGCTGTTCGGCGCGCTCGCCGGCGTCCAGGGCTTCCCCCTGCTGGCGATCGCCATGGCGCCGGTGGTCTTCGCCGCCTGCTTCCTCAGCCTCAACCCGCCGACTTTCGGCATCGGGTTCATCCTGCTGGTGTTCTTCCCCGTGCTGCTCTCGCCCGCCAACCCCCAGAGCTACGACCCGCAGGGCTTCCTCACCAACGCCTTCCTGGTGATCTTCGCGGCGCTGATCCTGTTCTTCACCGTCCGGATCATCCTGCCCATCTCCAACGCCCGCCACCGTGCCTTCGCCCTCGATTCGGCCCGGCGCGCCCTGGTGGAGGCCTTGGCGGGCCGGGGCGGCGACGCCACGACCCGGACGAGCCTCAACAGCGACCGCCTGCTGCAATTCGCCCGCTGGAGTTCGGGCAGCGCGGCCGTGCGCCGGGCGAGCCTCGACCGCGCCTTTGAGCTCGCCCGGATGGAGTCGGCGGCCGCGCGCGCCCAGGCGCAGCTGCGCGGCCTCGCCCAGGACGGTGCCCTGGCTTCGGTCGCGGGCCGGGCCCGCGCGGCCCTTGCGAGCGTCGATGCCGGGCGGATGCGGGAGGCCGCCGCGGCCCTTCTCGCCGCGGGCGGGCCGGCCGATCCGGCCACGCGCCTGCACCTCGCCCGGGCGGTGAGCGACCTCGCCACGGCCGCCCACGTCGCCGAGGGTCAGGGCCGCTTCCTGCGCCGCCTCGGCATCCGGGGCGCCTGATGCGCAGCGACCTCGATCTCGGCGGCGTGCTGCTCTCGCCCTTCGTGGCCTACGCCGCCGGCGCGCTGGCGATCCTCTTAGGTCTGCGCCTGCTCTTCGCGCGCCTGCGCATCGCCCGCTACGTGGCCAACCCGCCCCTGGCGGAGGCCGGCCTCTACGTGTGCATCCTCGCTCTCCTGATCGTGTTCCTGTGACCATGGCTCAAGACCCGCCCGCCGAGACCACCGCCGCAGGGCCCGACGGCCGCTCCCGCGGCTCCGCCCCGGATACCCGCCCCCGCGCGCCCGGCCGGGGGCGCCGGGTGCTGCGCCTGCTGATCACCGGGCTCATCCTGGCCTGCGCCTTCGTCGCGGCGGCCCTCGTCTGGCAGTTCTACGTGACCGCCCCCTGGACCCGCGATGGGCGGGTGCGCGTGCAGGTCGCCAGCGTGGCCCCCCAGGTCTCGGGCCAGATCACGGAGCTGCGCGTCGCCGACAACCAGACCGTGAAGAAGGGCGACATCCTCTACGTCATCGATCCGTTCGACTTCGAGGTCTCGGTGACCTCGGCCCAGGCCGAACTCGACAACCGGGAGGCGGACCTCCAGGTCAAGCGGACCCAGGCCGCCCGGCGCGAGGCGCTGACCACCCTCTCGACCTCCATCGAGGAGAAGCAGCAATATGCCGGCACCGCCAAGATCGCCGAGGCGGCGGTGGCCTCGGCCAAGGCGCAGCTGTCCCAGGCCAAGATCAATCTCCAGCGCACCCAGGTGCGCTCGCCGGTGAACGGCCGGGTGACGAACCTCCTGCTGCGCCCCGGCGACTACGCCACCACCGGCACGGTCAACATCGCCGTCATCGACACCGATTCGTTCTGGATCGACGGCTATTTCGAGGAGACCAAGATGGCCCGGATCCACGTGGGCGATCCGGTCTCGGCCGAGCTCCTCGGCTACGATCCGCTGATCCGCGGCACGGTAGAGAGCATCACCCTGGGCATCAGCACCGCCAACGCCACCGCGAGCACCCAGGGCCTGCCGAACGTCGACCCCGTCTACACCTGGGTCCGCCTCGCCCAGCGGGTGCCGGTGCGCATCCGCATCGACGTCATGCCGGACGGCGTCACCCTTGTCGCCGGCATGACCGCCACCGTCTCGGTGGGCGCGCCCGGCGCCCATCGGCGGGACTGGCTCGCGGGCCTGCGGAGCCACTTCAGTGGGGTCGCGGCGCCCACCCCGTAGGTTGTAGCGACGGGGCGTGCGGTGGCAGTCGCGCCCAAGCGACTGCGGCGACAGGACATTTTAGGGTCGAGTCTCTGGGAATGAATACAGTCGCGAAATCACGCAAATAGGCTCTTGACGCATTCGCGATCCGGTCGCACCTTGATGTGGTGCTTCGACGGCAAAGCACAGCTCAAGCAACGAGGAGGCCTTGATCGGATAACGATCACGACCGACCTGACGCAGGAGATGTGGGAATGACTCCACCCCAGCAGGAAGCTGCGGCGATCATCCAGGGCTGATTCGACCTGGACGTTGAGCAGCGCACACGCGAATTACGGGACGGAAGCGGTCTCCGGGGCGCAGAAGCGGCCAGCACGGCACGACTTCAGACATGCACCAGGCCCCACCTCGGCCGCTTCCGCCGCCGATCTATTTAGATGAGCCGGCGTGCTTCGCGCCGAATGATCACGATATCTTCGTCTCAAGGCGTCGCCGCCGCGCTCCCGCTCGAGCGGCTCGACCCATGAGCGGACGTAGGAGAGTTCGCGCGCCGCCGCGACGCTCGCTCTGCCACGGGGGGAAGCTCCCCCGGAGGCGGCCGCCTCTCTCAGCTAACCAGGGAGCGCCTCGCCCGGCCGCATGACGTCGTGTCCGACCCGGCACCGACCGTGCATGTCCGCGGCGCGGACGCAGGCCCGCTTCTACTCGATCCCCAGCTTCGCCTTCAGCAGGGCGTTCACTGCTGCCGGATTGGCCTTGCCGCCGGTGGCCTTCATTGTCTGGCCGACGAACCAGCCGAGCAGGGTCGGCTTCTCGCGGGCCTGAGCGACCTTCTCGGGGTTCCTGGCGATGATCTCGTCCACGGCCGCCTCGATGGCGCCGGTGTCGGTGACCTGCTTCAGGCCGCGCGCATCGACGATCTGGCGCGGGTCGCCGCCCTCGGACCAGACGATCTCGAACAGGTCCTTGGCGATCTTGCCCGAGATCACGCCCTCGCCGATGAGGTCGACGATGGCGCCGAGCTGGTCGGCCGAGACCGGGCTGGTCTCGATGCTGTGGCCTTCCTTGTTCAGGCGCCCGAACAGCTCGTTGATGACCCAGTTCGCCGCGGTCTTGCCGTCGCGGCCCTTGGCCACCGCCTCGAAGTAGTCGGCCGAGGCGCGCTCGGCGATGAGCACGCCCGCATCGTAGGGCGACAGGCCGTAGGACGCGATGAAGCGCGCCTTCTTGGCGTCGGGCAACTCGGGCAGGCCGGCGGCCAGGGCGTCGACATAGGCCTGGTCGAATTCCAGCGGCAGCAGGTCCGGGTCCGGGAAGTAGCGATAGTCGTGCGCCTCTTCCTTCGAGCGCATGGAGCGGGTCTCGCCCTTGCCCGGATCGAACAGGCGGGTCTCCTGGCTGATCGTGCCGCCATCCTCGATGATCGCGATCTGGCGGCGGGCCTCGGTCTCGATGGCCTGGCCGATGAAGCGGATCGAGTTGACGTTCTTGATCTCGCAGCGGGTGCCGAGCGGGTCGCCGACTCGGCGCACCGAGACGTTGACGTCGGCGCGAAGCGAGCCCTTCTCCATGTCGCCGTCGCAGGTGCCGAGGTAGCGCAGGATGGTGCGCAGCTTGGTCACGTAGGCGCGCGCCTCCTCCGACGAGCGCAGGTCTGGCCGGGAGACGATCTCCATCAGGGCGACGCCGGAGCGGTTGAGGTCGACGAAGCTCTGGGTCGGGTTCTGGTCGTGCAGGGACTTGCCGGCATCCTGCTCCAGGTGCAGGCGCTCGATGCCGACGGTGATCGACTCGCCGTCGGGCAGATCGACCAGCACCTCGCCCTCGCCGACGATCGGGTCCTTGAACTGGCTGATCTGGTAGCCCTGCGGCAGGTCCGGGTAGAAGTAGTTCTTCCGGTCGAACACCGAGCGATGGTTGATCTGCGCCTTGAGGCCGAGGCCGGTGCGCACGGCCTGGGCCACGCACGCTTCGTTGATGACGGGCAGCATGCCGGGCATCGCCGCGTCCACCAGCGAGACGTGGTCGTTCGGCTCGCCGCCGAATTCGGTGGAGGCGCCGGAGAACAGCTTGGAGCGGCTCGTGACCTGGGCGTGGATTTCCATGCCGATCACGACCTCCCAGTCGTGCAGGCCGCCCTTGATGAGCTTCTTGGGGTTCACGGCAGCGGTCATGATGGCCCGGATTCAGCGTTGCGGGGCGCGGGTACGCGCCGGAAAGGTGGAAGTGTCGGCCCGCCCGGTCAAGCGCGCAGGCGGTAGAGCTGGTGCGCCAGGAAACCGAGGGCGCCCCACAGGAAGGCGGCGATCCAGCGCACGGGGAAGAAGGTCGGCCCGTCGTGGCTCACCGGCGCCGGCCACGGGATACCGATCGCGGTGACGCCCCAGGACACCAGCACCGAGACGGCGAAGGCCATCAGCGAGACGAGGATAACCTTGACGAACTGGTCCGACTTCCAGCCCATCACCAGGGCGATGGCGATCAGCACCGGATCGAAGGCGGCCCAGATCCAGACGTCGAAAGGATAGACCGGGACCGTCATCGCGTGCGCCTCATGCCCACCACACCGCCGGCAGCCTGGTCCGCCCGGTGGCGTCCTCGATCACCTGGGCGGCGGCGAACAGCGTCTCCTCGTCGAAGGGCCGGCCAATGAGCTGGAGCCCGAGGGGCAGCCCCTGCGCGTCGAGGCCGGCCGGCACCGAGATGCCGGGCAGGCCCGCCATGTTCACCGTGATGGTGAAGACGTCCTGCAGGTACATCTCGACCGGATCGCCCGAGCCCTTCTCGCCGATGCCGAAGGCGGCCGACGGGGTCGCGGGCGTCAGGATCGCGTCGACACCGGCGGCGTAGGCCTGCTCGAAGTCGCGCTTGATCAGGGTGCGGATCTTCTGGGCCCGCACGTAGTAGGCATCGTAGTAGCCGGCCGAGAGCACGTAAGTGCCGATCATGATCCGGCGCTTCACCTCGCGGCCGAAGCCGGCGGCGCGGGTGTTCTCGTACATCCCGGCGATGTCCTTGCCGGGCACGCGCAGGCCGTAGCGCACGCCGTCGTAGCGGGCGAGGTTCGAGGAGGCCTCGGCCGGGGCGACGATGTAGTAGGCCGGCAGGGCGTAGGGGGTGTGCGGGAGCGAGATCTCCCGCACCGTGGCGCCGGCATCCTTCAGCATCGCGGCGCCCCGGTCCCACAGCGCCTGGATCTCGGCCGACATGCCCGCGACCCGGTATTCCTTCGGGATGCCGATGGTCAGGCCCTTCACGCCGCGGGCCACCGCCGCCTCGAAGTCGGGCACGGGCAGGTCGGCGCAGGTGGTGTCGCGCGCGTCCGCGCCGGCCATCGAGCCGAGCAGGATGGCGCAGTCGCGCACCGTCCGGGCGATCGGGCCCGCCTGGTCGAGGGAGGAGGCGTAAGCCACCGTGCCCCAGCGCGAGCAGCGCCCGTAGGTGGGCTTGATGCCGACGGTGCCGGTGAAGGCGGCGGGCTGGCGGATCGAGCCGCCGGTATCGGTCGCGGTGGCGCCGAGGCAGAGATGGGCGGCCACCGCCGCCGCCGAGCCACCCGACGAGCCGCCCGGCACCAGCTTGGCGTCCGATCCGGCCCGGCGCCAGGGCGAGACCACGTCGCCATAGGCGGAGGTCTCGTTGGACGAGCCCATGGCGAACTCGTCGAGGTTCAGCTTGCCGAGCATCACCGCGCCGTCGCGCCAGAGATTGGCGGTCACGGCCGATTCGTAGGCCGGCGTGAAGCCCTCGAGGATCTTCGAGCCGGCGGTGGTCGCCACGCCCTCGGTACAGAACAGGTCCTTGATCCCGAGGGGGATGCCCTCCAGCGGACGGGCCTCACCGGAGGCGATCCGCGTGTCGGCCGCCTCCGCCATGGCCAGGGCCCGGTCCGGCGTCTCGACGAGGTAGGCGTTCAGCGCCCGCGCCTTCTCCATGGCGTCGAGATGCGCCTGGGTCAGGTCGGTGGCGGAGAAGTCCTTGGCCTTGAGCCCGTCGCGGGCCTCCGCCAGGGTGAGTTCGTTCAGAGAGGTCATGGGTTGCGAGAGTCCTGGGCGCTCGTCCTGGTGGGTCCCGGGGCACAGCCGCCGTCGCCGTTCGGGCGCCGGGCGGACCGTCCTTCGGGGCGGCCGGGTTTTGAGGTCGGCGGCGCGTGCGCCTACTCGACGACCTTCGGCACGAGGAAGTAGTGGTCCTCGGTCTCGGGGGCGTTGGCCACGATGGCGTCGGCCTTGGCCCCGTCGGTGACCGCGTCCGCGCGCTTCTTCATCGCCATGGGGGTGACCGAGGTCATGGGCTCGACCCCCGTCACGTCGACCGCGCCGAGTTGCTCGACGAAGGCCAGGATCGCGTTCAGTTCGCCCTGCAGGGGGGCGACCTCGTCCTCGCTCACCGCGATGCGCGCCAGGTGCGCGATGCGCCTCACCGTCGTTGCGTCGACCGACATGCTGTCTTCAGATCCTCAGGCCCCCATCCGCAGCCCGTCGGGGTTCCGCGGGCGATGGGGCGTCGGGCCGGGCTATAGCACCCGCCTTCCCGCGCTCGCAACGGCGGGGCCGCGCGGGGGCCGGATCGGGCGGAGCGGCCCGGACGCCTCAGGCGATCGCGTGATGCGGCTGTACCGGTGATTCGATGAGGATCCCGGCCCGCGCCGGCCCGCGATCCGCCTGTCGGAACCCGACGAGCAGGATCTCGCAGGCCAGGGCCAGCATCAACTTGTGCCGCAGGGGCATCCGGCGTGGTGCGGGTGTCGTCGCGTGGGGCGGCAGGGGCATGCGGTTGGCTTCCAGCGTCGTAACGGTTCGTTAACGATGCTCTGGCCGATCCGGTCCCCGCAAGGCTATGACAACGTTTTCTCAAGGTTAACGACGAGCCGGAGATCAGATTCATGTGGGAGACGGTGTTCTCGCCCTGCGCGCCGGGTCCGGTGGCGACCGAGGCGGCCCTCGACCGGGCGGAGGCGGAGTTCGGCTACGGCCTGCCCGAGAGCTACCGCGCCTTCTGCCGGACCCTCGGGGCCGGGCTCGCCAACGGCTCCTTTCGCGTGGCGGTCCCAAGCGAGGCGCCCGAGACGGACCTCGTCGCCCAGTCCGAGCTGATCGCCCACAGCATCGCCTCCGTCCTCGGCGACCGGCCCGAGCATCGGTTCGAGGTGGAGGGCGACGATCCCAGCGTCGTCGAACGGGCCGGCTTCTTCGGCCGGTCGGAGGCCGGCGAGTTCCTGTTCTGGGACGTGGTGCCGGGGCGCGACGAGTACGAGATCTGGGTCCTGGGCGCCGACCTCGAATCGGTGCGCTTCGGCGGGGCCGACCTCGTCGACCTGATGCGGCGGAGCCAGGGGACTGCCGTGCGGGGCATCCTCGGCATGGGCGCCGAGCCCCTCCCCGCCAGCTTCGTGGGCGACGGCACCGAAGGGTCGGCCGGCCTGCACTGATCCGCGAGGATCCCCTTGCCGGCCGGGAGCGGATCGCGCAGGACGGGCGGCGGCACGGGAGAGCGACGGACATGGACGAGGCCGAGATGCGGGCCTTCGCGGAGGCGTCGCAGGGCGGCCCCCGCCTCATCGGGATCGACCTCGGCACCAAGACGATCGGGCTCGCCCTCTCGGATGTCGGGCGTCAGATCGCCTCGCCCCTGGAGACGATCCGGCGGGTGAAGTTCACCCCCGACGTGAAGCATCTGGCGGCCCTGTGCGAGCGGCACGCCGTCGGCGGCCTCGTCATCGGCCTGCCCCTGAACATGGACGGCAGCGAGGGCCCGCGGGTCCAGTCGACCCGCTCCTTCGTGCGCAACATGAAGCCGCTGCTGCCCCTGCCCGTCCTCTACTGCGACGAGCGCCTCTCCACCGCCGCCGTCACTCGCGCCCTCATCGCGGCGGATGCCTCGCGGGCCAAGCGCGGCGAGGTCGTCGACATGCTGGCCGCCGCCTACATCCTGCAGGGCTGCCTCGACCAGATGCGCCGCGCCCTGGGCGAGGAGGCGCCCGACGACGACGCGTGACGGCCCTCAGCCCACCAGGGACACCGACCCGCTGCCGTGGCGCTCGATGCGCCCGTCGAGCTCCAGCTCGAGCAGGGTGGTCTGGACGACCCGGACGCTGAGGCCGGCGGTGCGCGCCAGTTCGTCGGTTCCGATCGGGGTCGGGCTCAGATAGGCGATGAGGCGGGCGCGGTCGTCCACCGGCTCCGGCGCCGCGAAATCCTCGGCGGGGAGCGGCAGGACGATGCCGTCCACGTCGAGTTCGTCCCAGAAGATCGGCGCGTCGGCGAGGTCCGGCCGGTCGACGGCCAGGGCTTCCACCCTGCGCGCCTCGCTGCCCCCCGCCAGCAGCGGGGCGATGACGTCGGTGACGTGGGCGGCGTCGGAGACCAGGGTCGCGCCCTGGCGGATCAGGTCGTTGGTGCCTTCCGCCCGCGGATCCAGGGGAGAGCCCGGCACGGCGAAGACCTCCCGGCCCTGCTCTAGGGCGAAGCGGGCCGTGATCAGCGAGCCCGAGCGGCGGGCGGCCTCCACCACGACGGTGCCGTAGGCAAGGCCGGAGATGATGCGGTTGCGCCGGGGAAAGTCGCGCCCGCGCGGCTCCCACCCCATCGGCATCTCGGCCAGCACCGCCCCGCCCGCCTCCAGGATCGCCTCCACCAGGGCCTCATGGTTGGCCGGGTAGATCCGGTCCTGTCCTCCCGCCAGCACTGCCACCGTACCGCGCGCCAGGGCGGCCCGGTGGGCGCGGGCATCGATGCCCCGCGCCAGCCCCGAGACCACGACGAGCCCGGCCTCGCCGAGCCCGCGCGCGAGGCGCTCGGTGAAGGCGAGGCCGGCGGCGGAGGCGTTGCGCGAGCCGACCAGGGCGATAGCCGGGCGGTTCAGGATCGCGGCCTCACCCCGGATCGCGATCAGCGGCGGTGCCGAATCGGCGGCCTGCAGCAGCTTCGGGTAATCCGCCTCTCCGAGGGCGACGAGGCGGGCGCCGAGGCGACCGGCCGCGCGGAGCTCGGCCTCGGCTTCTTCCCGGCTCGGCGGCGTGATGCGCCGGCCGCTGCGGCCGGTGAGGTTCGGCAGGGCGTCCAAGGCCGGCCCGGCGCCGCCGAAGCGGTTGACCAGGGTGCGGAAGCTGCGCGGGCCGATCCCCTCGCTGCGGATGAGGCGCAGCCAGTCGAGACGCTGGGCATCGGTGAGCTGCATCGCCCTCCCCTCCCGGAGCGGGCGGCGAGCCTCAGCCCTTCTGCCCGATGCGCCCCTCGGTCCCGTCGATCAGCCGGCGGATGTTGGGCGCGTGCTTCCACCATAGCAGGATGGCGAGCAGGAGGAACAGGCATGCAACCGCAGGCTGTCCCAGGGCCCACAGGACGAGGGGCGTCAAAGCCGAGGCCGCCAGCGCCGCGAGGGAGGAGTATTTCAGCGTGAAGGCGAGGCCCAGCCAGATCGCCGCGAAGGCCAGGAGGCCCAGCGGGCTCAGGGCCAGCAGGACGCCCAGGAAGGTCGCGACGCCCTTGCCGCCCTTGAACCCGAGCCAGACCGGGAACAGGTGCCCCAGGAAGGCGCCGAAGCCCGCCACCAGGGCCGCCTCCAGTCCGAAGCGACCGGCGAGGAGCACCGCGAGGGTGCCCTTCAGCGCATCGCCCAGCAGGGTGGCGGCCGCGAGCCCTTTACGCCCGGTGCGCAGGACGTTGGTGGCGCCGATGTTGCCGGAGCCGATCGCCCGCACGTCGCCGAGCCCGGCATAGCGGGTCAGGATCAGCCCGAACGGGATCGAGCCGAGGAGGTAGCCTCCCGCCAGCGCCGCCAGCAGGACGGGCCACGGCAGCATGTTCAGAGCGATCACGCGGCGGCCTCGGTCTCGGCGGGGGCCCGGAAGACGATGCGGCCCGCCACCATCGTCAGCACGGCGGCTCCCTGGAGGCGCGCCTCGTCGAAGGGCGAGTTCTTGGAGCGGGACTTCAAGGTGCGCTTGTCGAGGACGTAGGGCAGGTCTGGGTCGATCAGCACCAAGTCGGCCGGCGCCCCGGTCGCGAGGCGGCCGGCGGCGCGCCCGAGAAGGGCCGCCGGGTTCGCCGTCAGGGCCGCCAGCAGGCGCGGCAGGGCAACGTCGCCGGTATGGACCAGCCGCAGGGCCGCGCCCAGCAGGGTCTCGATGCCGAGCGCCCCGTCGGCCGCTTCGGCGAAGGGCAGGCGCTTGGTCTCGACGTCCTGCGGGTTGTGGTCGGAGACAACGACGTCGATCACGCCGTCGTTGAGGCCCGCCACCAGGGCGAGCCGGTCCGTCTCGTGGCGCAGCGGCGGCGAGAGTCGGCAGAAGGTGCGGTAATGGCCGATGTCGCCCTCGTTGAGGACGAGGTTGTTCACCGAGGCGCCGCAGGTGACCGGCAGCCCGTCCGCCTTGGCCCGGCGCACGATCTCGACCGAATCCGCGCAGGAGATCATCGCCGCGTGGTAGCGGGCGCCGGTGAGGCGCACGAGGCGGATGTCGCGCTCCAGCATCACCGTCTCAGCCTCGCGCGGGATGCCGAGGAGCCCGAGGCGGGAGGCCATCTCGCCCTCGTTCATCACGCCGTCGCCGACGAGGTCCGGCTCCTCCACGTGCTGCATCAGCAGGGCGCCGAAGTCGCGGGCATAGGTCAGCGCGCGCCGCATGACCTGGGCGTTCGCCACCGCCTTGAGGCCGTCGGTGAAGGCCACGGCCCCGGCCTCCTGCAGGAGGCCGAACTCGGTCATCTCCTGGCCGGCGAGGCCCTTAGTGATGGCGGCGGCGGGCAGGACGTGGACGCTGGCCGTGTCGCGGGCACGGCGCAGCACGAAGTCGACGATGGCCGGCCCGTCGATGACCGGGTTGGTGTCCGGCATGCAGACCAGGGTGGTGACGCCGCCGGCGGCGGCGGCCGCGCTGGCGCTGGCCAAGGTCTCGCGGTGCTCGGCGCCGGGCTCGCCCACGAAGGCGCGCAGGTCGATGAGGCCGGGGCTGAGGACGTGGCCACCGCAATCGACCGTCTCGGCGTCGTCCGGCACCCCGGCGACGGGCCCCCAGCCGACATCCTGGATCAGGCCGTCGCGCACGAGGACATGCCCGGGCGCCTGCCGGCCCGTGGCCGGATCGCACAATGTGGCGTTGGTCAGGAGGATGGGACGCATCGTCATGCGTCGCGGTTTCGACCGGGCGCGCCGTGGCGTCAAGCGGGATGCGGCGGGCACGCCGATCCCGACCGCGGCGGCGTGCCCTGACTGCGCTCCGGCGCGTCGTCTCAAACCTCGTAGATCGGATCGTTGCCCGAGGCCTTGTTGAGCTTCAGGCCGTGCAGGCTATCCGCCTTCGCCGCGTAGCTCTCGCTGCTCCTCGAGATCTCCTCGCCGTTCTTGGCGTAGTAGACCCAGTACCACTGTCCCTTCGCATCCTTCTTCATCTTGTAGCAGGGGTAGGACATTGCCGACATCGCTTCGCTCCTCGGTTCACGGTGGCCGCGACCGGCCTCCGCCAAATAATCAAACTCTAGGTTTGATTATTTGGAATTTGTTAACCTGAGGGAAGTTTTACAAGGCTTCTGGGCATGAAAAAGGCCCCGCCCTTTCGGGCGAGGCCTCGGGATCGCGGTTCGAAGAGGCGGCGAAGTCTTACGCGGCCAGCGAGCGCAACACGTAGGGCAGGATGCCGCCGTTGCGGAAGTACTCGAGCTCGTCGAGGGTATCGATGCGGCAGGTCAGGGGCACCTCCCGCTTCGTGCCGTCCGCGGAGGTGATCTCGGCGATCATGGTCTGGCGCGGTTTCAGGTCGCCGGACAGGCCCCGGATCGAGACCGTCTCGTCGCCGTTCAGGCCCAGGGAGGCCCAGGAGGTGTCGCCCTGGAAGACCAGGGGCACGATGCCCATGCCGACGAGGTTCGAGCGGTGGATGCGCTCGAAGCTCTCGGCCACCACGGCGCGGATGCCCAGGAGCTTGGTGCCCTTGGCCGCCCAGTCGCGCGACGAGCCGGTGCCGTACTCCTTGCCGGCGAAGACCACGAGGGGCGTGCCATCGGCCTGGTACTTCTGCGCGGCGTCGTAGATGAACATCCGCTCGCCGGAGGGCTGGAACAGGGTCCAGCCGCCCTCGACCACGTTGCCGGACTCGTCGCGGACCATCTGGTTCTTGATGCGGATGTTGGCGAAGGTGCCGCGCATCATGACTTCGTGGTTGCCGCGCCGGGTGCCGTACTGGTTGAAGTCCTGCACACGGACTTGGTGTTCCTGCAGGTAGGCGCCCGCCGGGGAATTCGCCCGGATGTTGCCTGCCGGCGAGATGTGGTCGGTGGTGATCGAGTCCAGGAACAGGCCGAGGATGCGGGCGTCGACCACGTCCTCCACCGGGGCCGGGGTCTTCTGCATGCCCTCGAAATAGGGCGGGTTCTGCACGTAGGTGGAGGTCGAATCCCACTGGAAGGTCTCGGCCTCGGTGACCTCGACGGCCTTCCAGTAGTCGTCGCCGCCGAACACGTCGGCGTAGCGGGACTTGAACAGAGTCGAGGTGATGTTGGCCTCGATGAACTCTTGGACCTCGGCGCTCGAGGGCCAGATGTCCCTTAGGTAGACGGGCTGGCCGTCGGAGCCCGTGCCCAGGGGCTCGGTGGTGATGTCGATCTGCATCGAGCCGGCCAGCGCGTAGGCGACCACCAGCGGCGGCGAGGCCAGGTAGTTCGCCCGGACATCCGGGTTCACGCGGCCCTCGAAGTTGCGGTTGCCCGAGAGTACCGCGGCGGCGACGACGTCGTTGTCGTTGATCGCCTTCGAGATCGCGGCCGGCAGCGGTCCGCTGTTGCCGATGCAGGTGGTGCAGCCGAACCCGACGAGGTTGAAGCCGAGCGCGTCGAGGGGCGTCTGCAGACCGGCGCTCTCGAGGTACTCGGCCACCACCTGGGAGCCGGGCGCCAGGGAGGTCTTCACCCAGGGCTTCGAGCGCAGGCCCCTGGCGACCGCGTTGCGGGCGAGGAGCCCGGCGCCGATCATCACGCTCGGATTCGAGGTGTTGGTACAACTCGTGATCGCGGCGATTACCACGTCGCCGTGACCGATGTCGAAGTTGGCGCCCTCCACCGGGTAGCGACTGGCGAGGTCGGCCGCCTTCTTGAACTCGGTCTCCATGGATTGCGCGAAGCCCGGCTTGGCGCCGTCGAGAAGCACCCGGTCCTGCGGACGCTTGGGGCCGGCCAGGGACGGGCGAACGTCGCCCATGTCGAGTTCGAGCGTGTCGGTGAAGACCGGGTCCGGCGTGGCCGCGTCGCGCCACATGCCCTGCGCCTTGGCGTAGGCCTCCACCAGGGCGATCCGGTCGTCGGCGCGGCCGGTGACGGTGAGGAAGTCGATGGTCTTCTGGTCGATCGGGAAGAACCCGCAGGTGGCGCCGTATTCGGGGGCCATGTTGGAGATTGTGGCGCGGTCGGCCACCGCCATGTCGTCGAGGCCGGGGCCGTAGAATTCCACGAACTTGCCCACCACGCCCTTCTTGCGCAGCATCTGCGTGACGGTGAGCACGAGGTCTGTGGCCGTGGTGCCCTCGGGCAGCTTGCCCGACAGCTTGAAGCCGACGACCTCGGGGATCAGCATGGAGAGCGGCTGGCCGAGCATCGCGGCCTCGGCTTCGATGCCGCCGACGCCCCAGCCCAGCACGGCCAGGCCGTTCACCATGGTGGTGTGCGAATCTGTGCCGACGAGGCTGTCCGGATAGGCGAGCTCGGTGCCGTCCGAAGCATCGGGATCCTGCTTCGTCCACACGGTCTGCGACAGGAACTCGAGGTTCACCTGGTGGCAGATGCCGGTGCCGGGCGGCACGACGGAGAAGTTGTCGAAGGCCGACTGGCCCCACTTGAGGAAGGTGTAGCGTTCGCCGTTGCGCGAGTATTCGAGCGCGACGTTGTCGGCCAGCGCCTTCGGCGTGCCGAACTCGTCGACGATCACCGAGTGGTCGATCACGAGGTCGACCGGCACCAGCGGGTTGATCTTCTGCGGGTCGCCGCCGAGCGCCACCATGGCGTCGCGCATCGCCGCGAGGTCGACCACCGCGGGCACGCCGGTGAAGTCCTGCATCAGCACGCGCGACGGCCGGAAGGCGATCTCGGTCTCGGTCTTGCCCTTGTTGCCGAGCCAGGCGACGGTGGCGGAGATGTCGTCCTTCTTGACCGAGCGGTCGTCCTCGAAGCGCAGCAGGTTCTCGAGCAGCACCTTCATGGAGAAGGGCAGCGCGGTGGCGTCGGCGAGGCCGGCCTTCTCGGCGTGCGGGATCGAGTAATAGGTGTAGGCCTTGTCGCCGACCGTCAGGGTCTGGCGGGACTGGAAGCTGTCGAGCGATGCCACGGCGTTCTGTTTCCTCGCGAGCGGTTGGTCGAACACGCGCAGGCATAACCTGCGCCACGAAAAACTCGTGTTCGGCTGGGAGCGCTATGAAGCGCGCGCCGCCCCGGGGGTGCCCGGATAGGATGTTGCGCGAAGGGCGATTTGGACGCCCTGAAATCTCGCGCGGCGCAGCCTGCGCGCGTTATAGAACACTTCGAAACTGGCCGCTACCGGGCGCCTGACAGCGCGTGGGATCTGTTCGGAGGGCGGGTCTACGCCGCGACCAGATGCGCCAGATCCGCCCCCTCGGCCACATGCCGGGATGCGTCGAGGATCTCGCTTCCGACGATCCTCGCCTCGGCGAGCTGCACGTCGAGGGCGTCGGTCTCGGCGTCGTATCGGGACGTCATCGGCTCGGGGCCTTCGCCCACGATCGAGGAAGGCGGTGATGAAAGGGAAGGTCGAGAGCGATCGTACCACGAAAGCCACGCGAAGCTCGGGAGCGTCCGATCCACAGCCGTCGAGAGCGAGAGGGCTCGAATAGCACGTTTGGGATGTGCTCCGGCATGCCGGCCCGGATCGCGGTCGCCACGGTGCTCCCCGGCTCCGGATGGTGCGACGGACCGTGCGACCGTCGGCTGGGTCCATTTTGCGCGCCCGGGTCTCGCCACCGAACGATCCGCGTGCGATGGGCGAAGCGCCGGGGGACGGAGACCGCACATTCCTTCGTTCGGTCTGCTCGACAGGCGCCACCTCTTGAGGCTCATGATTCAGGACCCCCCGTGCGGCTGACCGCTCAACACCTCGCCGTCCGCCGGTCCGGCCGCCGCATCTTCGCGAACCTGTCCTTCGCCCTCGGGCCGGGGGAGGCGCTGATGGTCACCGGGCGGAACGGGGCCGGCAAGTCGACGCTGCTCGCGGTGCTGGCCGGCCGGCTCAAGCCCGAGGCCGGGACCGTCGCGGCGAGCGAGGTCGGCGAGGCGACCCTGTCCGAGTGCCTGCACGTGGTCGGCCACCGCGACGGGCTGAAGAGCCCGCTGACGGCGGAAGAGAACCTCGCCTTTGCCCGCGACCTCCTCGGCGCGCCGACCGCGACCCCGCGGGCGGCCCTGGAGGAACTCGGCCTCGGCCACGCCCTGCGGCTTCCCGTGGCCTATCTCTCCGCCGGCCAGCGCCGGCGGGTGGCGCTGGCCCGCCTCCTGGTCTGCCGGCGCCCGCTCTGGCTCCTCGACGAGCCAACGGCCGCCCTCGATGCCGCCTCGCAGGCGGTCCTGGCCGGGATGATGGCGCGGCACCGGGCGACGGGCGGCCTCGTCATCGCGGCGACGCACCAGGCCCTCGGCCTCGCCGACGCCCAGGAACTACGGATCGAGGCGCCCGCACCCGCCCCACCGACGCTGGCCCGGACGACGGTCGCGGCCGACGAGGTCTGGTGGTGATGCGCGTCTTGAGGGCCCTCGTCGCCCGCGACCTCGCCCTCGCCGCCCGCGTCGGCGGCTCGGGGGCGCTCTCCCTCGTGTTCTTCCTGATGATCGTCGCCCTGGTGCCGTTCGCCCTCGGCCCCGACCTGAACCTGCTGTCGCGGATCGGCCCGGCGATCCTCTGGCTCGCCGCCGTGCTCTCGACCCTAATCGGCCTCGACCGCCTGTTCCAGGCTGACGAGGAGGACGGCTCCCTCGACCTGATGACCGGCTCGCCGGCCCCCCTGGAGGGCGTGGTGCTCGCCAAGGTGCTGGCCCACTGGCTCACCACCGGCCTGCCCCTCGCCCTCGCCTCGCCCCTCTTCGGGCTCCTCGTCGCCCTCGATGGCCGGGCGATGGCGGCGACCGCCCTCACCCTCCTGGTGGGCACCCCGGCCCTGACCTTCGTGGGCGCGGTCGGCGCGGCCCTCACCGCCTCGATCCGCCGGGGCGGCCTCATCCTGGCGGTCGTGGTGCTGCCGCTGATGATCCCGACGCTGATCTTCGGCGTCTCGGCGAGTGAATCGGCCCTCGGCGGCACCGTCCCGTTCACCACGCCGCTGGCCATCCTGTGCGCCCTCAGCCTGATCGCGGGCGTGATCGGGACGCTCGCCGCCGCCGCGGCCCTGCGCTGGTCGGAATAGGGCGTCAGGCGATCGCCGGGGTCCCCCGCAGGCCTGCGACCCGGACCTCCGGCGGCGCGGGGTGGGCGGGCCGCGCCCGGCCCGGGCGCCCGGCGATCCGCAGGGCGATGCCGACGAATAGCGCGATCATGCCGGCCTCCAGAAGCAGCAGGGGAAGCCAGGCGGCGTTCAGGGGAATGGCGGCCAGATCCAGCGCCTCGCTGGCGAGCACGGCCCCGATCGCGCCGGCGGTGAAGACCGGCAAGGACCGGCGGCCGAGGCGGGTCAGCGGGTGGTTGCGCGGCACCTGGTGCAGCAGGCGGATGAGCGGGGCGCGCGGCAGGGCCATCACCAGGTAGGCCAGGGCGAGAACGTGCAGGACGCGCAGGGGCGACTGGTAGGTCTTGCTCGCGCCGAGCCAGAAGGCGTCGTTGCGCGTCGCGGCCCAGTCCGCGGCCGCCGGCCAGAGACGAACCACGACCACCGCCAGGACGAGGTAGCCGACGAGGTAGCCCAGGGCGAGGCCGGTCAGCCCCCGGGGACGCGGCAGAGCGACGCCGTCGACCAAGCCCTGCCCGATGGTGATCCCCAGGGCGAAGATCAGGGTCCAGGGCAGGATCGTCAGGGCGAAGGGCGCGCCCGAGAGGCTGTTGCTCAGCACCAGATGGAAGTGGCCGGCCGCGATCCAGAGCAGCAGTGCTGGCGGCAGGGGCGCCCAGAACCGCCACCCGGCGAGGCGCAGCAGGATCGGGGCGATCAGCATCAGGGCCACGTACAGGCGCAGGACGGACGAGTAGCCCACCGTCTGGCGGAGGGTCAGGGCATGGCTCAGCAGGTTCGGGAAGCCGTGGTCCCGCAGCAGGGCGGTGTCCTGCGCGTGCACGCCCGTCACGCCTCGAAGGGCGAGGATGGCCGCCAGGAGACCGAGCGTCGCGAAGACGATGACCAGTTCGAAGGCGTAGATCCGGGCCGCCCGCCGCCACAGATGGGCGACGATGTCCGGCAGGCGGCGCCGCGAGGCCTGGCTCCCCGCGAGGGCGATGGAGATGCCGCTGAGCAGGACGAAGATGTCGGCGCTGTCGGAGAAGCCGAGCCGGGAGGGCGATACGGCCGAGACGGCGCCGTCCTGGATGTGGTTCACGAAGATGTTGATCAGGCACAGACCGCGAATGGCGTCGATCGTCGTTCTTCGCTGCGGCATGCCTCGCCCCGATGCGGCCTACACGCACCGATCGTAGGGCGGGGGGCTTAAGGTTGTGTTGCAACCTCCGGACGTAGGGCCGGGGAACGGTTGGGCCGTTCCCCGGGCCGAGGCCTCGTGCGCCTCACGCCGGATCGGCGTCGATCCGCATCCGCAGGATGGCGTAGGGCGGCGCCTGCAGGTCCTTGCCGCCGTTGTATTCCGGGCGTCGGTTCACCTGGGCGGACGAGATGTGGAGCCAGCGGTCGGGGGTGATCCAGAACGTGTCGGCCCAGATTAGGCGCGGATCGGAGGCGATGATCGTGACGGTGCCGTCGGGGTCGCGCCGGCCGACCGCATTGAACTCCTGCAGGGCGAGGTAGACCCGGTCCTTGGAATCCGTGGTCAGGCCGCCGGTCATGCCCTTCTCGCCGAGATCCGTGACGCCGGCCGCCACGGCCCCGTCGCTGGCCCCGGGATCGAGGAGCGCGGCGGTCTCCACGGCGTAGAGGCGGCGCCCGATCAGGGGCGCGTAGTAGAGGCGCCGGCCGTCGGGGCTGAGCGCGATGCCGTTGGCGCCGCCCTGGACCGGGCGCGGCGGCCCCTCCCCCTTCCGCTGCACCACCGGGCGGTCCTCGACGATCTTGAGGAGGCCCTTCTGCGACCGGGTGCTGGCGTGGCCCGCGAGGCGTCGCACCACCCGGCCGCTAGCGAGGTCGACGGCCAGGATGGCGCCCTCCCCGTCCTGGCCCTGGTCGGTGACGTAGGCGCGGGCGTACCCGTCGCGGATGTCCACCCGCAGGTCGTTGAGCGACGAGGTCGGGGTGATGCCGGCCTCCAGGGGCACCACGCGGCGGATGCGGTTGTCGGCGAGATCGATCTGCACGAGCTTCGCGCCGCCCTTCACCGGCGGGCCGGAGCCGTCCGGCAGGCCGGCATCGAGGCACCACAGGGTGTCGTCGCGGTCGAAGACGCCGTTGGGCACGTGGAACAGGCGCGCCTGCGGCTGCTCCGGGTCGGGCTGGTTCGTCGGCAGGTCCGGGTAGGGCCGGACCTCCCCGTCCGCCAGCACCTCGCCCAGGGTGTAGGGCACCGTCGCGGTGAAGCGGGGCATCATCACGAAGCGCCGGCCGCCGGACGAGATGGCGAGGCCGGTGGGGGTCGAGGGGGCGTTCGCCGTGAACGCGAGTTCGAGCCCGCCCGCCGCCCGGTGGGTGGCGACCTCGGAGGACGGCGCGGCCGCGGCCTCGCCGGGTCGGGCGAGGGCTGCCGTACCGGCGATGCCGGCACCGGCGAAGCCGGCGGCGAGGAGGTCACGGCGAGCGAGCGTCATGGCGGGATCCGGTCGAGCGAGGATGGGGGACATGGCGGGTCAGCCCCGGGCGGGGCCGCGCACCCTGAGGTCGATGGCGAGGACGTGCGCGCCCGCGCCGATGAAGAGGCGCCGGCCGTCCGGGCCGCCGAAGGCCACGTTGGCGGCGTCGGTCGCGGTGGCGATGCGTCCGAGGGGCGTGCCGTCGGGCGCATAGATCCGCACACCGTCGAAGCAGGCGGCATAGACCCGGCCGTCGGCATCCACCGCGAGGCCGTCCGGCACGCCGGCCTCCACGGTGACGAAGGGTTCGGGCGCGCCGAGCCTCCGGCCCTCCACCACCGGGAAGGCCAGGATGGTGCGCGCGCCCTCGGGATTCTTCACGGCGGCGCTGGTGTCGCTGACGTAGAGGCGCGTCCCGTCCGGGCTGAAGGCGATGCCGTTGGGCTGGCCGACGGCGTCGGTCATGCCCTCGACCCGGCCGGCCGGGTCGATCCGGTAGACCCGCCGGGCCCCTTGCGCCGGCGGCGCCATCAGGCCCTCGTCCGGCATGGTGATGCCGAAGACGGGGTCGGTGAACCAGATCGCGCCGTCCGGGGCCAGGGCGGCGTCGTTCGGGGAATTCAGCGGCCGGCCCGCGAAGGCGTCGGCCAGCACCGTGAGGCGGCCGTCCGGCTCCCGCCGCACCACCCGCCGCCCGCGATGCTCGCAGGTGACGAGGCGGCCCTCGGCGTCGAGCGTGTTGCCGTTGGCGTTGTTCGAGGGGTCGCGAAACACGCCGGTGCCGCCGTCGTCGGCGATCCGGATCATCCGGTTGGCCCGGACATCGCTGACGATCAGGCCGCCGAGGCCCGGGGCGTAGCACAGGCCCTCGCACCAGCGCCCGCCGGCATAGAGGGTGCGCAGCACCGCGCCGGGATCGACCACCTCGCTCAGCCGCGGATCGTCGACCCGGACGATGGGGGCCGCTGCGGCCGGCCAGGCACGCAGGGCGAGGGCCGCTCCCGCGCCGCCGAGCAGCGCGCGTCGTCGTATCGTCGGCATCGGTCCTCGATGGGCTGCGGGTGCGATGAGCGCGCCGCCCCGTGGCCGGGGCGGCGCGGGACGGGTCAGCGCGCGGCCGGCGCGGGGGCGGTCGAGCCGGTGGCGTCCGGGGTCCCCGGCTTGAAGCTCCACAACTCCGTCGGCAGGGCCGCCGGCGCATCGGGCTTGTAGAAGGCCGAGTCCTGGATGCGCGAGGTGGTGACGTAGAGCGTCCCGTCGGGCCCTTCCGCGAAGGTGTCGGGCCAGCGCAGGCGCGCGTCCTGCACCACGGTGCTCAGGGTGTTCCCCTTCGCCGAGAGGTCGCGCACCTTGATCGCATCGTCCTGCGGCGAGGTCACGTACATCCGGCCGTCCTTGCGGGCGATGATCAGGCCGTCGGCGGGGCCGTTCTCGCCCACGATCTCGATGCGGCCCGACACGCTCTTGTCGGCCAGCGCGGTCGGCATCAGCGCGGTGGTGATGCTCCCCGCGAGCGTCTCGGTGGGCAGGCTGTAGAGCGTCTTGCCCTTGATCGCCTGCCAGTACAGCGTCTTGCCGTCGGGGGAGAGGGCGATGCCGTCGGCGGCGAACTCGACGCCGCGCCCGTCCGGCCGGCGCAGGGGCTTGCCGTCATAGGTCACGGTGACGCCCGTGTCGGGTTGGGTCGACGGGTCGCCGTCGAGGACCCGGTGGGCCCGGCCGCTGTCGAGGTCGACCACCACCAGGGCGCCCCGGGCGCCGGAATCGGTGAGGTAGGCGGTCTTGCCGTCGGGGGAGAAGCGCACGTCGTTGAGGTAGGAGCCCTGCGGCGCCACGCTCTCGTCGAACGCGATGGTGCGCGCGGGCTGGTTGGTCTTCAGGTCGATCTCGACGAGCTTGGGACCGCCGGGCACCAGAGCCGCCATGGCGGGGGCGGCCGGATCGAGGACCCAGAGGTTGCCGTTCGGGCTCGCCACCACGCTCTGGACGCAGACCCAGTGATCCTTGGCCGAGATCTCGTCCTTCTTGGCGTTGCGCCAGGAGTTCCAGGCCGCATCCGGGAACGGCACCAGCTTGCCGTCCTTCAATTCGGCCACCGACACCGCGGTGTCCTCGGTCCAGCGCGGGAAGTTCACGAAGATCCGCCCGTCCTTGGAGACGGTGACCCCTGTCACCTGGTGGTCGAAGCTCGCCACCTTCGTGAGCGTCGCCGTCGGCGCGGCGGCGGCGGCGCCCTGCGCCAGGACCGTGCGGGGGAGGAAGACGACCCCCGGGAGGAGGACGGCGCCCAGGAGGGCCGCGGCGCGCGTCCGGCCCCGCCGCCGGGGGCGGGCCGAGAGGCGCGGCGGGGCGGCGAAGATCGGGCGGTCGGACTGATGGTGCGTCATCGGAACCCTGGAAAATGGAATCCCTGGCATCGGATTCCCTGGCATCGCGCCGATCGCACCGTGCGGCGCGATCGTGACGACCTAACGCATGAAGTCTCGGCCAAGGTTCATCCGCCCCGCGACTCGTGAACGGCGGCGCCCCTCTCGCGCGCGACCGAGCGGCGGCCTCGGATTGCGCGGTTGGCCGGTGTCGCACGGACCCGGCCAGCGTCCGGATGCGAGGGCGCTCGGCACGCTTTCATATGTTGTTTTTTGCAAAGTCGTTTCAGGATCTTCGACCGTTAAAGACAAATTCACGGATTGTAATTAAAGTTACGAGCATCAAAATGCGACCCGTCTAGTCGCGTATCAGTCACCGTTTCCGCGAAAGAAATTGACGATGTTGGGCGCCGGTCTTCGTGCAACACTCGAAGCGCTCGATCGATCGCAAGGTCGAATCGAGTTCGCGATGGATGAAAGTGTCCAGAGCGCGAACCAGATCTTTCTCGATCTCATCGGCTATACGTTCGCAGAGGTCCGTGGCCGCCCGCACAGCCTGTTCGTCCCTCCGGAGGAGCGGGACACCCCGGCCTACCGGGCCTTCTGGGACAGCCTGCGCCGGGGCGAGCACCAGGCGCGCGATTTCTGCCGGATCGGCAAGGACGGCCGCCGGATCTGGATCCGGGCGAGCTACAACCCGATCCTCGATCGCCGCGGCAAGCCGGTGAAGGTGGTGAAGTTCGCCACGGACATCACCGCGCAGGTGGCGCGCAACGCCGCGTTCGAGGGCCAGATCGCGGCGATCAACCGGTCGCAGGCGGTGATCCACTTCACGCCGGACGGACTCGTCACCGACGCCAACCCGAACTTCCTCGCCGCGCTCGGATACACCCTCGACGAGATCAAGGGTCGGCACCACAGCCAGTTCGTGGCGCCGGCGGACCGGGACACGCCGGCCTACGCCGCCTTCTGGACGGCGCTGGCGGGCGGCGCCTACCAGGCCGGCGAGTTCCGTCGCCTGGCGAAGGGCGGCCGCGAGGTGTGGATCTACGGCGCCTACAATCCGGTCTTCGGACCCGACGGCCGGGTGGTCTCCGTGGTGAAGTTCGCCAGCGACGTCACCGCCCAGGTCGCCGACCGGCTGCGTCGGCAAGAGGGCCAGCAGGCGATCGACAAGGATCTCGGGGTCATCACCGGCTCGATCTCCGACGTCAGCCATCAGGCGACCCTCACGGCGGAGGCGGCGGCCCAGACCTCCGGCAACGTCCAGGCGGTGGCGGCCGGCGCCGAGGAGTTCTCGGCCTCCATCGAGGAACTGAGCCGCCACGCGTCCGAGGCGAAGGTCGCGTCCGAGGAGGCGGTGATCCGGGCCGAGGAGGCCTCCGGCATCATCGCCGGGCTGACCTCGGCCGCCGACAAGATCGGCGAGGTGATCTCGGTCATCCGCACGATCGCCGACCAGACCAACCTGCTGGCGCTCAACGCCACCATCGAGGCGGCCCGCGCCGGCGAGGCGGGCCGCGGCTTCGCCGTGGTCGCCGCCGAGGTGAAGGCCCTGGCCAACCAATCGTCCCGGGCCACGGAGGAGATCGGGACGCAGATCGCGGCGGTGCAGGGCTCCACCACCCAGGCCGTGACCGCGATCGAGGCCATCGCCCGGACGATCGGCCATCTCAGCGAGATCTCGCTGAGCGTCTCATCGGCCGTGACCGAGCAGGCCGCGGTGACCCGCGACATGACGATCAACATGCAGAACGCCGCCCGGAGCGTCGAGGTCGTGCGCCAGAACATGGACGGGATCGCCGCCGCCACGATCGACGTCGACGCCTCGGTGCGCAAGGCCGGCGCCGCAGCCCGCGCCCTGGCCTGAGGGGCGGGCGAGGGCCGGTCGTACCGGATCAGTCCGGGCGCGGGCCGGCACCAGGCTGCATCACCGCCGGCTCGGAGCCCGAGCCGCGCACCCGGCCGCGCAGGGCCGACGGCGCGCCCGGCCGTCCGGGTTCGCGCCGCTCGAGGCCGGGCACGACGCGCTCGGTGAGGTCCACGCAGCGGCCGACCAACCACGTCATCCAGTTCATCGCGAAGCTCCCAGCCTGACCTGTCTGATAGATCGGGTGTCGCGCCGCCAAAGCGAGGGGGTGGGCCGGAAATATCCGCTCCGCCGCCCGTCAGTCGAGGTCCTGCAGGTGGCGGGCGGCGATGACGGACGCGGCCGTGCGGTTCTCGACGCCGAGCTTCTCGTAGATCCCCTCTAAGTGCTTCGTCACCGTGCGGGGGCTCAAGCCCAGGATCTCGCCGATGTCGCGGCTCGACTTGCCGCGCGAGAGCCAGAGCAGCACCTCCGCCTCCCGTCCGGTGACCCGCAGGCGCAGGCGCAGGCGTTCCAGGCCCGCCTCGGTGCCGTCGCGGGACAGGCGCAGCAGGATCTCGTCGCCGGTGCCGCCGATGAAGCTGAAGGTATAGGCGGTGCCCGCGCGGTCGCCGAGGGTCAGGGCCGGCGCGCCCGTGCCGGCGAGGCAGCCCCGGAGCCAGGCGGCCCCCTGCGGCGGCAGGCTCGAGGGAGCGCCGGGCTCGGTGAAGCCGCCGAGCAGCCGGGCGGCCTGGGGCGTGCCCCACAGGACCGTGCCGTCGCGGTCCACCGCGAACAGGGTGCGGCCGGTGGTGTCGAGGGCGGCGCGCGCGCTCTGGGCCGCCCGGGCACCGGCGAGATGCACGCGGATGCGGGCCAGGATCTCGTCGGGGGCGATGGGCTTCGTGACGTAGTCGACGCCCCCCGCTTCCAGGCCCTTCACGATGTGCTCGGTCTCCGACAGGCCGGTCATGAAGATGACGGGCACGTGGGCGAGGTGCCCCTTCGCCTTGAGGCGGCGGCAGGTCTCGAACCCGTCCATGCCGGGCATCATCGCGTCGAGCAGGATGACGTCGGGGGTGATCTCGTCGACCAGGGCCAGGGCGAGGTCGCCCGCCACCGCCACCAGCACGGTGGCGCCCGAGCGCTCGATCGCCTCGGTGAGGAAGCTCAGGGTCTCGGGGGAATCGTCGACCACCAGGACGGTGTCGCGCTGCGCCTCAGCCATCGGCGGGCTCCAGCAGGCCCTCGATCACCGCCCGGGCGCGGCGCAGGTCGAAGGCGGCGGTGAGCCCCCGCATCTGCGCGATGAAGGCGGTCGGTGCCGCGGCGCCGCTGTCCATCTCGGCGAGCTTCGCCTCGATGCCGCGGACGTGCCCGATGCGCACGAGGCGCAGGAGGTCGGCGAGGTGCTCCGGCCGCGGGTCCGGCGCGGCGGCCTCGGGCGGGGGCGGCGCGGGCGCGTCCCCCGCCGTCCAGTCGAGGCCGAGGAGCCCGGTGACGCATTCGAGGAAGTCGCGCAGGTCGAAGGGCTTGGCGATGATCGCGTCGTGAGGCGCGTCGTCGCCCCGCACCGGGCTGATCTCGTGCACGTTGGCCGACATCATGGCGATGCGCGCCGTGTGGCCGGCCTCCCGCAGGGCCTTGGCCAGCCCCCAGCCGCTCATGCCCGGCATGGCGATGTCGAGGAGGAACAGGTCCGGCGGCTGGGTCTCGGCCAGCGCCAGGCAGGCCGGGCCGTCGCCCGCCTCCCAGACCACCAGGCCGAGGGGTTCGAGGATGTCGCGCATCAGCCCGCGATGGGCGGCATCGTCGTCGGCCACCAGGATCGTGCGGCGGGCCCCCGCGTAGACGCGCGGCGGGGCGCTCGCCTGCGCCGCCAGCACGGGTTTGGGCCGCGCCACCGAGGCCAGCATCAGCCGGAGGCGAAAGCGCGTGCCGCGCCCGACCTCGCTCGCCACCGTGATCTCGCCCCCCATCACCTGGGCGAGCAGGTGCGCGATGGTCAGCCCGAGGCCGGTGCCGGGGGTGGAGCGGGCGGCGGCCATCGAGCCGCGCTCGAACGGCTCGAAGATGCGCTCCAGGTCGTCCGGGCGGATGCCGAGGCCGGTGTCGCTGATCGTGAACACCGCGATCTGGCTGCGGTAGGTCAGGTCGAGGGTCACCGTGCCGGCGGGGGTGAACTTGATCGCGTTCGACAGGAGGTTGAGCAGGATCTGGCGCAGGCGCTTCTCGTCCGTGGCGACCACCGCCGGCAGGGTCTCGGGCCGGGTGAAGCGGAACGCCAGGGCGGCGCCCTGGGCCTGGAGCCGGATCATGTCGACGATCTGGTCGAGGAAGTCGGCGAGCCGGACCTCGTTGCGGTGGATCTGGAGGCGGCCCGCCTCCATCCGGGAGATGTCGAGCAGGCCGTCGATCAGCCCCGAGAGGTGCTGGGCCGAGCGCCGGATGACCCGGATCCCGTTCTGGCGCGGGGCCGGGATCGCGGGATCGCCCTCGAGGAGCTGCGCGTAGCCCAGCACCGCGTTGAGGGGCGTGCGCAGCTCGTGGCTGATGCCGACCACGTAGCGGCTCTTGGCGAGGTTGGCGGCCTCCGCCACCTCCTTGGCCTGCTGCAGCTTAGCGTCCGTGACCTTGTGGGCCTCGATCTCGGCCTGGTAGAGCCCGGTCTGGCGGGCGGTCTCCTCCAGGGCGACCCGGCGGCTCTCCTGGGCCAGCACGAACAGCCAGGCGACGATGCCCAGGATCACGATGAGGATCAGGAACACGCTGGTCAGCGCCGCGCCGAGCACCGCGCGGTGCTCGGGATGCTCGGCGCTGGCCCCCGCATGCACGATGCCGAGGATCAGCCCGATCGCCGCCACCAGGGTGAGCATCAGCGCGAGGTAGCGCCCCAGCGGCGCGCCGATCCAGGCGGCGGTGCGGGCCGGGGCGACCCGGGCGAGCACGCTCTGGGCCTGGGCTTCCAGGCGGCCGTGCGGCTTGCAGAGATCGCCGCAGCGGGCGTCGAGGGAGCAGCACAGGGAGCAGATCGGCCCGGCATAGGCCGGGCACTGGGCCATGTCCTCGGGCTCGAACGGGTGCTCGCAGACCCGGCAGGTGATCTCGGTCGCCCCCTGCCAGTCCGTGCGCGGGGTACGGGCGAGGTAGTAGCGCCCGCCGGTGGCGAGGGCGATCGCGGGGGCGCCCGCGACGGCGACGACCAGGGCCAGCAGCGGCGCGAACGGCACGGCCTGCGTCCCGAGCCAGCCCGCATGGGCCACGAACCCCGTGAGGATCGCCAGCGCCATGGCGCCGGTGCCCACCGGGTTGACGGCGTAGAGATGGGCGCGCTTGAACTCGATGCCGGGGGGCGACAGGCCGAAGGGCTTGTTGATGGCGAGGTCCGCCGCCAGCGCGCCGACCCAGGCCGAGACCACCACGGCGTAGAGCGACAGGGTGCTGACGATGGTTTTGTCGATGCCGAGCTCCATCAGCAGCAGGGCGATGGCGACGTTGAAGACGAGCCAAACCACGCGGCCCGGATGGCTGTGCGTCAGGCGCGAGAAGAAGTTCGACCAGGCGATGGAGCCCGCATAGGCGTTGGTGACGTTGATCTTGAGCTGCGAGACCACCACGAACAGGGTCATCAGGGCGACCGCGCCCATGCCCGAGGGCACCACGTAGCCGAAGGCCACCGCGTACATCTGGGTCGGCTCGGCGGCCCGCTCGGCCGGAACGCCGTGCGCGATCGCGAGCACGGCCAGGAACGACCCGAGCAGGATCTTGAGCATCCCGGGCAGGATCCAGCCGCCGCCGGCGCCCAGCACCGCCGCCCACCAGCGCCCGGCGCGCTCGCACGTGCGCGCCGGCACGAAGCGCAGGAAATCGACCTGCTCGCCGACCTGGGCCAGCAGCGCCAGGAGGATGCCGGAGGCCAGCCCGAAGCGGGGCCAGTCGAAGCCCCCGAGTCCGTCGGCCCCCGGATGGGCGAGCCAGGCCGCCACCGGGGCGTCCCCGGCCCAGGCGATGCAGGCGAGCGGCACGAGGTTCAGGACGATCCAGATCGGCTGCGTCCAGAGCTGGAAGCGGCTGATCATGGCGAAGCCGTAGACGACCAGCGGGATCACCGCGAGGGCGCTGACGAGGTAGCCGAGGCTCGGCGGCAGCCCGAAGTACAGCTCCAGCGCCAGGGCCATGATCGCCGCCTCGATGGCGAGGAACAGGAAGGTGAAGCTCGCATAGATCAGCGAGGTCACGGTCGAGCCGATATAGCCGAAGCCGGCGCCCCGGGTGAGGAGGTCGATGTCGACGCCGTAGCGGGCGGCGTAGAGGCTGATCGGCGTCGCGGTGGCGAAGATGATGGCGCTGACCACCAGGAGCGCCGCCAGGGTGTTGGTGAACCCGACCGTCAGCACCAGGGTGCCGCCGATCGCCTCCAGGGCCAGGAAGGAAAGCGACCCGAGGGCGGTCTGGGCGACCCGGAACCCGGACCAGCGCCGCGCCTTCTTGGCGGTGAAGCGCAGGGCATAGTCCTCCAGCGTCTCGTCGGCGACGAGGCGGTTGTAGTCGCGCCGGATCGGCAGGATACGCTGGTGCTCGGTCATCGTGTTCGGCGGGGACGGTATCATGCGGCGCGGGGTCTGGCGCGGCATCCCGGCCTGTCCGAAACCGTGGCGCTCCGTCGTCCCCAGCGTAGCAAGGACCGTGCCCGATCCCGTGCTTCCACGTGGGCGCGCACCCCGTCCAGTGGCCGGAGCGGCGATGGGACCCTGGACTCGCGGGCAGTTCGCCAGAATGGGCCTGTCCGCCCGGCTCCGACATACGCAAAACAGCGTATAGGCCGCACTGCACAACGCGGCCTAGCCTCCGCTCCGTCGATCCGCGGCCGTCCGATGCGCCGTGCGACGACCGACAGGGGTTTTGGGCACGATGGCAGAGGACAAGGGCAACGGCCTGCAATCGGCGCTCCGGCGCAGGCTTCTCATGGGGCTCGCCGGCGCTCCGGCGATCGCCTTGATGCCGCGCATGAGCTTCGCGGCGGCGCCGCCGACCTCGGCGGTGAACACCACCGGCCTCGCCGTGACCGACACGGAGGTCACGGTCGGCATCCTGCACTCGGCCACCGGCACGATGGCGATCTCCGAGACCGGCTCGATCCAGGCCGAGAAGCTCGCGATCTCCCAGATCAACGAGGCGGGCGGCGTGCTCGGCCGCAAGATCAAGATCATTCAGGAGGACGGCGCCTCCGACTGGCCGACCTTCGCCGAGAAGGCCAAGAAGCTCCTCGTCAACGACCACTGCGCCGCCGTGATGGGCTGCTGGACCTCGGCCTCGCGCAAGGCCGCGTTGCCGGTCTTCGAGCAGTATAACGGCCTGTTGTACTACCCGACCTTCTACGAGGGCCTGGAGCAGTCGAAGAACGTCTTCTACACCGGCCAGGAGGCCACCCAGCAGATCCTCGAATCGCTGAATTGGGTCACCAAGGAAAAGAACGCCAAGACGTTCTTCTTCATCGGTTCGGACTACATCTGGCCGCGCACCTCAAACAAGATCGCCCGCAAACACATCGAGAACGTGCTCAAGACCAAGGTTGTCGGCGAGGAATATTTCCCGCTGGGTCACACACAGTTCAACTCGGTGATCAACAAGCTCAAGCTCACCAAGCCGGACGTGATCTTCACGGACGTGGTCGGCGGCTCGAACGTGGCGTTCTACAAGCAGCTCAAGGCGGCCGGCATCGACCTCGCGAAGCAGACCCTGCTGACGATCTCGGTGACCGAGGACGAGGTCGACGGCATCGGCGGAGACAACATCGCCGGCGCCTATTCCTGCATGAAGTACTTCCAGTCGCTCAAGAACCCGAACAACGAGAAGTTCGTCGCCGCCTTCCACAAGATGTGGGGCGAGAAGACCGTCATCGGCGACGTGACCCAGGCCGCCTATCTCGGGCCGTTCCTGTGGAAGATGGCCTGCGAGAAGGCCGGCTCCTTCGACGTCGACAAGGTGGTCGCCGCCTCGCCGGGCCTCGAGTTCAAGGAGGCGCCGGAAGGCTACGTCAAGATCCACCCGAACCATCACCTCTGGTCGAAGACCCGGGTCGCCAGGGCCCTGCCCTCGGGCCAGTTCGAGGTGGTCTACGAGAGCCCCGACCTGATCGAGCCGAACCCCTTCCCGAAGGGCTACCAGTAGGACTCCAGCGTGCCCTCCTCCCCCTTGTGGGGAGGAGTTGGAGGTGGGGGTGGTTGGGTGACCCTCGACCTGCGGAGGCTGGCGGCGCCACCCCCACCCCTCCCCCTCCCCACAAGGGGGAGGGGAAATCTGAGGCCTAACTCGGCCCGATGCTTGCACGACCTTCGCGGCATCCTTCGGAGAACGAACCCATGTTCGGTGACTATTCGCTCGGGGATCTCAGCTCGATCTTCGTCATGCAGGGCTTCGCCGGGCTGATCCTGTTCTCGGTCTACGTGCTGATGGCCCTGGGGCTGGCGATCATCTTCGGCCAGATGGGGGTGATCAACATGGCGCACGGGGAGTTCATGATCCTCGGCGCCTACATGACCTATCTCTGCTCGGGCTTCTTCCAGACCCAGCTGCCGGCCCTGTTCCCGGCCTACTTCTTCGTGGCGATGGCCCTGGCCTTCCTGGCCTCGGGGGCCCTCGGGATGCTGGTGGAATGGGCCCTGATCCGCCACCTCTACAAGCGCCCGCTCGACACGCTGCTGGCCACCTGGGGCCTCTCCCTGATCCTGCAGCAGGCCTACCGCACGATCTTTGGCGCCCGCGAGGTCGGCGTCGAGCTGCCGTCCTGGCTCATCGGCTCGGTGCAGGTCACCGACACCATCGAGATCCCGATCAACGGCATGTTCGTCATGGGCGTCACCACCCTGATCACCGTCGGCGTCGCCCTCCTGATGTACCGCTCGCGCTTCGGCGCCCAGGTCCGCGCCGTGGTGCAGAACCGCGCCATGGCGGGCGCCGTCGGCATCGACACCGAGCGGGTGGACCGCCTCACCTTTGGCCTCGGCTGCGGCATCGCGGGCATCGCCGGCTCGGCCTTCACCATGGTGGGCTCCACGGGGCCGACCTCGGGCCAGCTCTACATCGTCGACACCTTCCTGATCGTGGTCTTCGGCGGCGCCGCCTCGCTCCTCGGCACCATCGCGTCAGCCTTCTCGATCTCGCAGACGCAGTCGACCCTCGAGTTCTTCCTCTCGGGCTCCACCGCGAAGGTGCTCACGCTGCTGGCGGTGGTCGGCATCCTGATGCTGCGGCCCCAGGGCCTCTTCACCCTCAAGGTCCGGCGCTGAGGAGCCCGAACGTCATGACCCGCTCCAAAACCCCCGTCGTCAACGACAATCCCTTCATGAAGCCGATGGAGTGGGTGAGCCTGGCGCTCCTCGTCGGCGTCATCTTCGTCCTGCTGCCGATGCTGCTCGACGCCTTCCGGCTCAACCTCGTCGGCAAGTACCTGACCTATTCCTTCGTGGCCCTCGGCCTCGTCATCTGCTGGGGCTTCGGCGGCATCCTGTCCCTCGGCCAGGGCGTGTTCTTCGGCCTCGGCGGCTACCTGATGGCCATGTACCTCAAGCTCGAAGCCTCCAGCGTCGAGAACACGAAGATCCAGTCGACGCCGGGCATCCCCGACTTCATGGACTGGAACCAGATCACCGCCCTGCCCTGGTTCTGGAAGCCGTTCGAGAGCCTGCCCTTCACCCTCCTGGCGGTGCTGGTGGTGCCGGCCCTCTTCGCCTTCGTCATCGGCACGGCGATGTTCCGCCGCCGGGTCGGCGGCACCTACTTCGCCATCATCACCCAGGCCATCGCCGCCATCCTGACGATCCTCATCGTCGGGCAGCAGGGCTATACCGGCGGCATCAACGGCATCACGGACCTGCGCACCCTGCACGGTTGGGACATACGAACCGACAGCGCCCACAACATCCTCTACTTCGTCAACGCCGGCCTGCTCGTCGCCTGCATCCTGTTCGCCCAGATGGTGAAGAAGTCGAAGCTCGGGCGCATCCTGCTCGCCATGCGCGACAAGGAGGACCGGGTCCGGTTCTCGGGCTACCAGGTGGCGAGCTTCAAGACCTTCGCGTTCTGCCTGGCGGCGGTGTTCGCCGCCATCGGGGGCGCGATGTTCACCCTCCAGGTCGGGTTCATGTCGCCCTCCTTCGTCGGCATCGTGCCCTCGATCGAGATGGTGATCTACGCCGCGGTCGGCGGGCGCCTGTCCCTGTTCGGCGCCGTCTGGGGCACGCTCCTCGTGAACTGGGCCAAGACCAGCTTCTCGGAGAGCTTTCCGGAGCTCTGGCTGTTCGGCCTCGGGGGGCTCTTCATCCTGGTGGTGCTGGCCTTCCCCAACGGTCTGGCGGGCATCTACCGCACCCATGTCGAGCCCCGCCTGACCCGGCGCGTGAAGGCCCTGGAGCCCGCGCCCGCCGTCGCCCTGCCCCACGCGGCCGAGTAGGACCTCCGATGCACGCAACCCTCCTGCCCTCGCACCGCATCGGCGCCGATCCGGCCGAGAAGGACTTCCTGCTGGCGGTGGAATCCCTCACCGTCTCGTTCGACGGCTTCAAGGCGGTCAACGACGTCTCGTTCTACGTCGACCCCAACGAGATCCGGGTCATCATCGGCCCCAACGGCGCCGGCAAGACCACGGTGCTCGACCTGATCTGCGGCCGCACCAGGGCCAGCTCCGGCTCGATCAAGTACAAGGGCCAGGAGCTGACCCGGCTGTCCGAGAGTGCCATCGTGCTGGCCGGTGTCGGCCGCAAGTTCCAGACGCCGTCGATCTACGATGACCTCACCGTCTTCGAGAACCTGGAGATTTCCTATCCGCGCGGCCGCTCGGTGTTCGGGGCGCTCACCTTCAAGCGCGACGCCCAGGTCCGCGACCGCATCGAGGAGGTCGCCAGCATGATCTTCCTCAAGGACCAGCTCCTGGAGCGGGCCGAGTTCCTCAGCCACGGCCAGAAGCAGTGGCTCGAGATCGGCATGCTCCTGATCCAGGACCCGGAGCTGCTGATGCTCGACGAGCCGGTGGCCGGCATGAGCGTCGGCGAGCGCGTCAAGACCGCCGAACTCCTGAACGAGATCATCAAGGGCCGCTCGGTGCTGGTGATCGAGCACGACATGAAGTTCGTCGAGGACATCGCCCACCGGGTCACCGTGCTGCACCAGGGCAAGGTCCTGTCCGAGGGCTCGATGGAGCGGGTCAAGAACGACCCGAAGGTCATCGAAGTCTATCTCGGCCACTGACGGGGAAACGGCGCCATGCTCCAGATCACGCCTTCTCCCGCCGCCGTGCCGCCCATCCAGGCCGGGCTCCAGCCGATGCTGGCGATCGGCGACCTTCACGCGGCCTATGGCCAGAGCGAGGTGCTGCACGGCCTCGACATCGCGGTGGCGCCCGGCGAGATCGTCGCCGTGATGGGCCGCAACGGCATGGGCAAGACCACGCTGATGAAGACCCTGATGGGCATCGTGCCGGTGAAGTCCGGCACGATCCGGGTCGACGGGGCCGCGGTCGAGGGCCTCAAGAGCCACCAGCGCGTGGCCAAGGGCCTCGCCTACGTGCCCCAGGGCCGCATGATCTTCTCGGCCATGACCGTGCAGGAGAACATCGAGACGGGGCTCACCGTCACCGGCGAACGCCGGGTGCCCCAGGACCTCTACACGATGTTCCCGGTCCTCCTCGAGATGAAAGGCCGGCGCGGCGGCAACCTGTCGGGCGGCCAGCAGCAGCAGCTCGCCATCGCCCGGGCCCTGGCGAGCCGGCCCAAGGTCCTCCTCCTCGACGAGCCCACCGAGGGCATCCAGCCCTCGATCATCCGCGAGATGGGCCGCACCCTGAAGAAGATCCGTGACGAGCGCGGCCTCTCCATCGTGGTCTCCGAGCAGGTTCTGAGCTTCGCCCTCGACGTCGCCGACCGGGTGCTGGTGATCGAGAACGGCGTGATCGTGCACGAGAGTCTGCGCGCCGACATCGACGAGGCCCAGGTCGCCCGCTTCCTTTCGGTCTGATGGAGGTCAGAATGGTCGATTACGAGATCTTCGAGCTCGGCGACTTCGTCCTCCAGTGCGGCAAGACGCTGCGCAACGCCCGGCTCGCCTACAAGACCTTCGGCACGCTCAATGCCGCCCGGGACAACGCCATCGTCTACCCGACCTGGTACTCGGGCCAGCACACCGAGAACGAGTGGCTGATCGGGCCGGGCAAGGCGCTCGATCCCGACACCTACTTCATTATCGTCCCGAACCTGTTCGGCAACGGGCTGTCGTCCTCCCCGAGCAACACGCCGCCCCCCTGGAACGGGCCGCGCTTCCCCAACGTCACCGCCTACGACAACGTCACGGCCCAGCACCGCCTCGTCACCGAGCATTTCGGCATCGACACGCTGGTCCTCGTGACCGGGTGGTCCATGGGCGCGCTGCAGACCTACCATTGGGGGGCGCTCTACCCCGACATGGTGCCCCGCATCCTGCCGTTTCAGGGCTCGGCCAAGTGCTCGCGGCACAACTTCGTCTTCCTGGAGGGCGCCAAGGCCGCGCTGCAGGCCGACGCCGCCTACGCGGAGGGCTGGTACACGAGCCCGCCGAACCGGGGCCTGCGCGCCTTCGGCCGGGTCTATGCCGGCTGGGGCCTGTCGCAGACCTTCTACCGGATCGAGGCCGACAAGACCCATATGGGCTACGCCTCGCTCGAGGATTTCCTCGTCGGGTTCTGGGAGGGGCTGTTCTACACCCGGGACGCCAACGACCTGCTGGCGATGCTGTGGACCTGGCAGAACGGCGACATCAGCGCCAACGACCGCTTCAACGGTGATCTCGACGCCGCGCTCGGAGCGATCCGCGCCGACGCGATCCTGATGCCGGCCTCCACCGACCTCTACTTCCCCCCCGAGGACAACGCCATCGAGGCGGCGGCCATGCCGAACGCGGACCTGCGCGTCCTCGACACCTGGTGGGGCCACTTTGCGGGCGGACCGGGGACGAGCCCCGACGACATCGCCACACTCGATGCGGCCCTGAAGGAGCTGCTCGCACGCTGACGGCGACCGGGCCCGGCGCGCGCCGGCCCGACGATCACCGCCACATCACCCGCCGGCGGATCTCACCGCCGGCGCGAACGGGGACGCATGTCCCCTGTCTGGGAAGGGAGCACCGACGCAACATGCCCGAGACCCTGATCAAGGTCGATCTGACCCAATCGGCCTACGACAACGACATGGTGCACAACCGCTGGCACCCCGACATCCCCATGGTGGCGATGGTCAAGCCCGGCGACGACTTCATCGTCGAGACCTACGACTGGACCGGCGGCTTCATCAAGAACAACGATTCGGCCGACGACGTGCGCGACATCGATTTGTCGATCGTGCACTTTCTGTCCGGCCCGATCGGCGTCGAGGGTGCCGAGCCCGGCGACCTCCTCGTGGTCGACCTCCTCGACATCGGCGCCAAGCCCGAGAGCCAGTGGGGCTTCAACGGCTTCTTCTCGAAGAAGAACGGCGGCGGCTTCCTCGACGAGCATTTCCCCCAGGCCCAGAAATCGATCTGGGACTTCGAGGGCATGTTCACGAAGTCGCGCCACATTCCCGGCGTGCGCTTCCCCGGCCTGATCCATCCCGGCCTGATCGGCTGCCTGCCCGATCCGAAGATGCTGGAGACCTGGAACACCCGCGAGAAGGCGCTGTTCGACACCGACCCCAACCGGGTCCCGGCCCTGGCCACCCTGCCCTTCGCCCCCACCGCCCATATGGGCCGGCTCAAGGGCGAGGGACGCGACAAGGCGGCGGCGACGGGCGCCCGCACGGTGCCGGGCCGCGAGCACGGCGGCAATTGCGACATCAAGGACCTGTCGCGGGGCTCGAAGATCTACTTCCCCGTCTACGTTCCCGGCGCCGGCCTCTCGATGGGCGACCTGCATTTCAGCCAGGGCGACGGCGAGATCACCTTCTGCGGCGCCATCGAGATGGCGGGTTGGGTCCATCTCAAGGTCAGCCTGATCAAGGACGGCATGGCCAAGTACGGGATCAAGAACCCGATCTTCAAGCCGTCGCCGATCACGCCGAAGTTCGACGACCATCTCATCTTCGAGGGCGTCTCCGTCGACGAGTACGGCAAGCAGCACTACCTAGACGTCACGGTGGCCTACCGCCAGGCCTGCCTCAACGCGATCGAATACCTGAAGAAGTTCGGCTACTCGGGGGCCCAGGCCTACTCGATCCTCGGCACCGCGCCGGTCCAGGGCCACATCTCCGGCGTCGTCGACATCCCGAACGCCTGCGCCACCCTGTGGATTCCGACGAAGATCTTCGACTTCGACATCAATCCCGGCGCCGACGGACCGACGAAGTTCCTCGACGGCTCGATCCAGATGCCCCTGTCGCCCGATCTTTGAGGATCGGGTCGCGCCCGATCCGGCGCGCATCCCCCTCCTCCTGGCAGGCGGACCGCAGAGGCCGGTTCGCGCGCCGAGACGTCTCCCGTCGCACCATGTCATCCCGGGGCCGCGCAGCGGAGCCCGGGATCCAGACGCACAGGTGGTGCGAGACTGCATGCCGTCGGCGGGTCCGGATTCCGGGCTCGCCTGCGGCGCCCCGGAATGACGCGGCGGGCCGCATGCGAACGCGCGATCGTCCAGAGTCGTGGGTCGCACTCCGCTCGCCGCGCTCCACCCAGCAGACAGCACCGAGAGGTCCCCATGCCCGTCTACGATTACGCCTGCGAGGGCTGCGGCCCGTTCACGGTGCTGCGCCCGATGGCCGAGTTCCGCGATCCCCACGACTGCCCGGATTGCGGGACCGCCTGCGGCCGCGCCTTCCTCACCGCGCCGAACCTCGCCTCCATGGATGCGGGATTGCGCAAGGCGCACGCCACCAACGAGCGCAGCCGTCATGCCCCCCGCAAGGTTTCGGGGCACGGCGCCGGCTGCGGCTGCTGCAGCGGGTCGGCGAAGACCAAAACGCAAGCAACGCCGGCCGCCAAAAGCTTTCCGTCGGCACGACCCTGGATGATCAGCCACTAAATTAAGCACTGGCACTGCAATTGCAAAGTATTACCCGACAGCAGATCTGCACAGTGTCTGGGCCTATCGAGATATAATTCCACAGCTGAAGTGGATGGGATGGGTCCGAGGCGGGATCGATGCTGGAGCGTGGGGTGGTACGATGATCCAGAGATTCGAACGGGGACCGGTGCCGAGGCGCCGGATGGGATGGGGGGCGGCCCGGGGCGCGCTCCTGTCGGCGGCGGTCGCGTCCGCCGGCGTCCTGGTGGACGGGCCGGCCCTGGCGCAGACGGCCTCGCCGGTGGGCCAGTTCAACGACCAGACGCAGCCGCGCACCGACCCGGCCATCGCCGACAAGCCGAAGGACCCGGTCCGGGTCGGCCCGCTCGTGCCCTGGGCCACCGAGATGGCGGCCCGCGGCCTGACCTTCGACGTCAACGTCTACGACTTCTACCAGGCCAACCCGACCATGGGTCTGCGGCCCGGCGAGCAGTCGAACTCGGCCTATTTCGTCCTGTCGATGACGGCCGACATGCAGAAGATCGCCGGCATCTCGGGCGGGACGATCAACTTCACCCAGACCTTCTTCGGCCTGGTGCGCAACCTCAACATGGCCGCCGACATCGGCGATACCACGGTGGGCTACCAGCCGCCGTTCAACCCCAACTTCGCCCGGCTGTCGCTGTTCACCTACCAGCAGAAGCTGCTCGACGACCGCCTCGTGGTCGAGGTCGGCCGCACCCATCCGGACCGATACTACGGCCTTCCGCCGTGCAACTCGATCAATTCCTGCTTCCAGGACATGTTCTACTTCAACGCCGGCTTCACCTCGCCGCTCTACGGGGTCTGGGGCGCCAACGTCGCCTACAAGCTCTCGCCGACCACCTACGTCCAGGCCGGCGCCTTCAGCGTGAACCCCAACACCAACGGGCTGTCGGGCTATGATTTCGGCTACGAGCGCCTGGCCGGCGCGGTGGTGATGACCGAGATCGGCCGCAAGACCGACTTCTCCCAGGAGGCCTATCCGGGGCGCGTCTCGCTCACCGGCTTCTACAACACCGCCGATCACGAGGATAATTTCAAGACGGCGCTCGGCCGCTCCAAGGGTCTGTTCCCCGGCGATCCGGCCCTGCAGAAATCCGGCACCTCCGGCGTGGTGCTGACCGCCTCGCAGACGGTGTGGCGGGCCGACGGGGGCGCGGAGGCCGCCAACCCGCACCCGGCCTCGATCTCGGTCTATACCGGCACCGGCTACGCCTTCGACCCGACGATCCCGATCCGGTTCAATTCCTTCGCCGGAATCCTTCTGCAGTCGCCCGACCAGTCCCGGCCCAACGACACCTACGGTCTGAAGGCCAACTGGCAGCGGATCAACGCCAACTACGCCGACTTCCTGGCGGATGCGAACTTCATCTCGGGCGGCTCGGGCGCGCCGTTCTCGCGGGACAAGTTCATCTTCGAGGCCAACGCCCACATCGACGTCGGGGCCGGCGTGATCCTCGAGCCCGTGGTCCAGTACGTCGTCAATCCGAACTCGTTCTGGAACCCCTACACCGTCCGGCGGCCGAAGGACGGCGTCTATGGCGGCTTCACCCTCGTGGTTCCCCTCGGAACCCTCCTCGGCCTCGCGCCGGGCTAGGGGCCCGGGGGACCCCGTCTCCCCCCACGCGTGCCGCCAAACACCGCGGCACGCGCCACGTCTCGAAACCGGAGGATCGCGCCATGATGCACGGAGACATTTCGTCCAGCCAGGACAGCGTCGGCGTCGCCGTCGTGAACTACAAGATGCCCCGCCTGCACACGCGGGACGAGGTCCTGGAGAACGCGTCCAAGATCGCCGACATGGTGGTCGGCATGAAGTCCGGCCTGCCCGGCATGGACCTGGTGATCTTCCCCGAATACTCGACCCACGGGATCATGTACGACGCGGCCGAGATGTACGAGACCGCCACCACGGTCCCGGGGCCGGAGACCGACATCTTCGCCGCCGCCTGCCGCAAGGCGAGGGTCTGGGGCGTGTTCTCCCTCACGGGCGAGCGCCACGAGGAGCACCCGAACAAGGCGCCCTACAACACCCTCATCCTGATGAACGACCAGGGCGAGATCGTGCAGAAGTATCGCAAGATCATGCCCTGGACGCCGATCGAGGGCTGGTATCCGGGCGACCGGACCTACGTCTCCGACGGCCCCAAGGGCCTCAAGATCAGCCTCATCATCTGCGACGACGGCAACTACCCGGAGATCTGGCGCGACTGCGCCATGCGGGGCGCTGAGCTCATCGTCCGCTGCCAGGGCTACATGTATCCGGCGAAAGAGCAGCAGGTCCTGATGTCGAAGGCGATGGCGTTCGCCAACAACACCTACGTGGCGGTGGCCAATGCCGCCGGCTTCGACGGAGTCTACAGCTACTTCGGCCACTCGGCGATCATCGGCTTCGACGGGCGGACGCTGGGCGAGTGCGGCGAGGAGGAGATGGGCATCCAGTACGCCGCCCTGTCGAAGTTTCTGATCCGCGATGCCCGCGCCCACGGGCAATCGGAGAACCACCTCTTCAAGCTGCTGCATCGCGGCTACACCGGCATGATCGCCTCGAAGGAGAACCGGCACGGCCTGTCGGAATGCCCCTACGACTTCTACCGCCGCTGGATCGAGGACCCCGATGCCACCCGCGAGGCCGTGCGGGCGATCACCCGGCCGAGCGTCGGCACCCCGGAATGCCCGATCGAGGGCATCCCCTTCGTGGGCAAGGGCGAGGGCCCGCCCGACCCGGCTTGATCCGGCGCCCCTCACCCGTGTGATGCTTTGAGGGGCCTCGGCCAGCGACGGCGCGACGATGCGCGGGAACCCGGTTGACAGGCGCGAGATGTGTCGTATTGTCATCGACACACAAGCGAAATCGATCATGCCCACCACCACCCGCTTCGCCGTCGCCGTCCACATCCTCGCCGCCCTGGCGGTGAGCGGCGGCAAGCCGCTCCGGTCCGAGGATCTCGCCTATTCCGTCAACACGGGCGCGGTGGTGATCCGGGGGCTTCTGTCCCGCCTCGGCGAGGCGGGGCTGACCCGTTCGCAGATGGGGGCGGGCGGCGGCGCGCTGCTGGCCCGACCGGCCGAACGCATCCGCCTCCTCGACGTCTACTGCGCGGTGGAGGATACGGCGCTGTTCACCCTGCACCGGACCCCGCCCTGCGAGGCCTGCGCGGTCGGCGGACAGATCCAGGCCGCCCTCAGCCCGATCCTCGGGCGGGCCCGGCAGGCCCTGGAGGACGAGTTGGCGACCGTCACCATCGCCGACATCGCCGCCGAGGTGGCGCGCCTCGGCAAGTTCACGATCCCCCTCTCCTGGTGATCGTTTTTTATCCTAAAGTGTAATCGCGTCGTCGACATAGCAACATTCGAGTTGGATGCGGCCGGCATTGAATGCGGATCGTTCGCCACCGGGGCGCGGACGGCTCGAAGACGCAAAGCCCCCGGCAGCAACCCCCTTCATGACAGGAGCGACACCATGAGCATCGGTATCCTTGGTTCCGGCGGCCTCGGCTCGAACGTGGCGCGGGCGCTGGCTCGCAACGGCATCGCCGCCACGGTGGCGAACAGTCGGGGGCCGGCCTCGCTGGCGGCCCTCGTCGCGGAACTCGGTCCCTCGATCACGGCGGGCACCGTCGCGGAGGCGGCCAGCGCCGACATCGTCTTCGTCGCGCTGCGCTGGACCGACACCGAGACGGTGCTGAGCCGCCTGCCGGCCTGGAACAACCGCATCGTGGTCGATGGCACCAACCCGGTCGAGTTCCTCGACCCGAATTCGCCCGCCGCGAACGATCCGGCCAACCCGCTGGCCGCCTACGGCATCAAGGCCGTCGATCTCGGCGGCCGCGCGTCGAGCAGCCTGATCCGTGCCCTCGTCCCCGGCGCACGCGTGGTCAAGGCCTTCAATCACCTCGACGTCAACGCCCTGCCCCAGCCCCAACTCTCCGGCGGTCAGCGCGTGCTGTTCTATTCCGGCGACGATGCGGCCGCGAAGGCCGAGATCCGCGCGCTGATTGAGGCCATGCGGTTCTTCCCCGTCGACCTCGGCGCCCTCGACACCGGCGGCCCGCTGGCGGAACTGCCCTTCGGCCCCCTCGCGGCCATCAACTTCGTCAAGGTCTGACCGGCGGTCCCGCCTACGATTCGGGCTGGACCGCGAAGCCCGGATCGAGGGCCGGTTCCGTTGCCGCGGGGCCGGCTCTCGACGTTCTGCGCCGCGGGGCCGCGCCGCCTCCGTTTGACCCGGGCGGGCGGCGCCTCTACCGCCCTTGCCGAGACCCGTCGCCCCTGATCGACACCCCGGAAGGAGGACGTCCCGGCATGAGCCAGCCCGAGACCGACGCGCGCCTGCGCCGCGCCGCGGAACTGGAGCGGGAGGCCGCGCGCCTGCGGGCCGAGGCCCGCCGCTCCGCCGAAGGGCCGGGCATCGGGCCGGATGAGGCCGGGCCGGATGGGGCCGGACCGGATGGGGCGGGGCCGGAGGCCGACCCGATCCCGCACCGGCAGGCGATCCTCGACAGCACGACCCGCTTCGCCATCCTGGGCACGGATCGCGACGGGGTGGTGACCGACTGGAATGCCGGCGCCGCCCGCCTCTTCGGCTGGCCAGCCGCCGCCATCCGCGGCCGCGGCATCGCCTGCCTGTTCACCCCCGAGGATCGCGCGATCGACCGGCCCGGGATCGAGATGCGCCTCGCCCTGGAGCAGGGCCGCGCCGAGGACGAGCGCTGGCACCTGCGCGCCGACGGCACGCGCTTCTGGGCCTCGGGCGAGATGATGCCCCTGCGGGACGGCGACGGCCGGCACATCGGCTACGTCAAGGTCGTGAGCGACCGCACCGCGGAGCACCGGGCCGGGGACGCCCTGCAGAACGCGGAGATGCGCCTGCGCCGCGCCCAGGAGGCCGGCGGCATCGGCGTGTTCTCGGTGGGCATCGACGACGGCATCCTGCACCCGACCCCGGAATTCTGCCGCCTCTACGGGCTGCCCGTGGCCGCGACCTATCCGGCCTCGGTCTTCGAGCGCCTGGTCATCCCGGACGACTCGCACCTCGTCTCCACGGCGGAGAGCCGCCGGCGGGGCGAGCCGCCCCGGGACGTCGAGTACCGCATTCGCCGGCCCGACACCGGCGAACGCCGCTGGATCGCCCGCCGGGGCGAGATCGAGCGCGATGCCGCGGGGCGCCCGCTGCGGTTCTCCGGCGTCGCCCGGGACGTCACCGAGGCGCGCTCCGCCCGCGACGCCCTGGCCACCAGCGAGGCGCGCTACCGCGCCCTGTTCGAGGCCGTCGACGACGGTTTCTGCATCATCGAGTTCTTCGACGGGCCGCACGGCCCCTTGAGCGACTACGTCCACGTCGAGGCCAATGCCGGCTACGAGCGCCACACCGGCATCCCGGACATCGTCGGCCGCACCCTGCGCGACCTCGCGCCGGCGGAGGCCGAGGGCTGGCTCGAGCTCTACGGCGGCGTCCTGCGCACCGGCACCGCGATCCGGTTCGAGCGCGCCTTTCCCCTGGCCGGCCGGCACATCGAGGTCTCCGCCGCCCGGATCGAACCGGCGAGCCGGCGCCAGGTCTCGGTGCTGTTCCGGGACATCTCGGCCCGCCGCCGGGCGGAGGACGCCCTGCGCGCCAGCGAGGCCCTGGCCCGGGAGAACATCGAGCGGGTGCAGCTCGCCCTGGCCGCCGGGGCGATCATCGGCACCTGGCTCTGGGACCTGCCCACCGACCGCTTCAGCGTCGACGAGGCCTTCGCCCGCAGCTTCGGCCTCGATCCCGCCGCCGGGCGCGAGGGCCTGAGCCTCGCCCAGGTGGTGGAGACTGTGCACCCGGACGACCGCGCCGGCCTCGCCGAGGCCATCGAGGCCGCCATCGCCCGGGGCGGCGCCTACGCGCACCAGTACCGCACCCGGCGGGTGGACGGCCGCTACTACTGGCTCGAGGCGAACGGCCGCGTCGACCACGGCCCCGACGGCACCCCGCTGCGCTTTCCCGGCGTGCTCATCGACGTGGAGGAGCGCCGGGCCGGCGAGGCCGAGCGCGCGCGGGTCACCGAGCAACTGCGCAGCCTGAACGAGACCCTGGAGCAGCGCGTCGCCGAGCGCACGGCCAAGCTGATGCGGGCCGAGGAGGCCCTGCGCCAGTCGCAGAAGATGGAGGCGGTGGGCCAGCTCACGGGCGGCCTCGCCCACGACTTCAACAACATGCTGGCGGGCATCGTCGGCTCCCTCGAGCTGATGCAGACCCGGATGCTCCAGGGAAGGGTCGGCGACCTGGAGCGCTACATCGGCGCCGCGCAGGGGGCGGCGCGCCGGGCCGCCGCCCTGACGCACCGCCTCCTCGCCTTCTCGCGCCGCCAGACCCTGGCCCCGAAACCCACCGACGTGAACCGCCTCGTCGAGGGCATGGCGGAGCTGGTGCGCCGCACGGTCGGGCCGGCGGTGTCGGTCGAGGTGGTGGGCGCGGCCGGCCTGTGGCCGACCCTCGTGGACCCGAGCCAGCTCGAGAACGCCCTCCTGAACCTCTGCATCAACGCCCGCGACGCCATGCCGGACGGCGGCCGCATCGTGGTCGAGACCGGCAACCGCTGGCTCGATGCCCGCGCGGCGCGCGAGCGCGACCTGGAGCCGGGCCAGTACGTCGCCCTCTGCGTCTCGGACAACGGGACCGGCATGACGCCCGACGTCGCCGCCAAGGCCTTCGATCCGTTCTTCACCACGAAGCCCCTCGGCGAGGGCACCGGCCTCGGCCTGTCGATGATCTACGGCTTCGCCAAGCAGTCGGGCGGCCAGGTGCGGATCTACTCCGAGCCCGGCGCGGGCACGATGGTGTGCATCTACCTGCCGCGCCATCTCGGCGCGGCGGAGGGGGTGGAGACGGTGCCGGACCTGTCGGAGGCGGCCCGGGCCAAGGTCGGCGAGACGGTGCTGGTGGTGGACGACGAGCCCACGGTGCGGATGCTGGTGACCGAGGTGCTGGAGGATCTCGGCTACGCCGCCATCGAGGCGGCCGACGGCGCCTCGGGCCTCAAGGTGCTGCAATCCGATGTGCGCATCGACCTCCTCGTCACCGATGTCGGCCTGCCCGGCGGCATGAACGGCCGCCAGATGGCGGAGGCGGCCCTGGTGTCCCGCCCGGGCCTGAAGGTGCTGTTCATCACCGGCTATGCCGAGAACGCCGCCCTCAACCACGGCCACCTCGCCCCCGGCATGCAGGTGCTGGTCAAGCCCTTCGCCCTGGAGGCCCTCGCCACCCGCATCCGCGGCCTGATCGAGGGGGCCGCGTGATGACCCTCGCCGGTTGATTCCTCGGGCGCTTCTCGCGCGCGGGTCCCCTCCGGGAGGGAGAGGGACAGGGTGAAGTGCGGGACCGCGTCGGATGGGCCACGCCCCTCACCCCGACCCCTTCCCACACCGGAGAGCGACGGCCCGCCGAGATCGCTGCCGCGGGCCCCGTCCGGGTCCAACGCCTGTTCGGCCGTCTCCCGAACTCGCGGCGCGTCGCAAGCGGCTGTAACTGCCCGGACGGCAACGATCCGGCCGCCGTCGCCCGCGTTGCCGGTGTCATCGCAGGCGGCTGAGTGAGTCCCCCCACCCAAACGGGAATCGCCGGTTCATCCCCGTCCTTTCGCACCGAGCGCGATTCCGACCAGGATGGTGAGCGCCGCGACGACGAGCCGCGGATCCAGCCCTTCGGCCAGGATGACAGCCGACAGACCGATCCCCACGACAGGCGTCGCAAGAACACCGAGAGATGCGGTGGTCGCCGGTACGCGCCGGTTCACGACCGTCATGGCCCAGAACCCGAGCGCTGTTCCGATGACGCCGTTGTAGGTGAGCGCCAGCAGCGCGGGCGTCCCGATCCGCGTCGGCGGTGCACCCTCGACCGTGAGCGCCAGGATCACAAGGACGATGGTCGCGAGCAGGCATTGCCAGGGCATGAGCTGGAGCGGCGTCGCCTCCCAGCGATGGGCCCGGGTGTAGACGATGCTGACCGACCAGCAGAGCGCGGCCACGATCACCAAGCCGTTCCCTAAAAGGACCGCCGCGTCCCCCCACGCGAAGCTGCCCGGCTCGAAGAGCACCAGCAGGCCGGCGATGCCGACCGCGATGCCGGCGACTTGCCGCGCGGACACGCGCTCGCCGAGGAAGAAGAAGGCGGCGGGCGCGACCCAGAGCGGGGTGGTGTAGCCCAGCACGATGGCGCGGCTCGCCGGAACGAAGACAAGCCCCGCCGTCATGAGGCTCGCGAAGGCGACCATGTGAAAGAGCGCGATCACGAGGATGACCGGCAGGTCGGCCCGGGACGGCAAGACAAGCTGTCGGGCCGCAAACAGGGATGGGAACAGGACGAGAGCGGCCAGCCCGGTGCGGATGGCGACTGCCCAGAGCGGCGTGACCTCCCGTACCGCCAGCTTCATGACGACCCAGTTGAGGCTCCAGGCCAGGACCACGAAGGCGAAGAGGCCGATGGTGGAGAGGGCAGAGGCCGAATCCCGCTTTTGGGCGGGGAGAGCGGCAGTGGGTGCGGGCATCGCGGCGGCCTCATGTAGACAGGTCTGTCTACACTGTCTCACATAGGACGGCCTGTCTACATGGTCGGGATGACATCAGACCCAGGCACCGCGGCATCCGCTCCCATCCCGGCCCGGGATCGCATCCTGCGGACGGCACAGGATCTGTTCTACAGACAAGGCATCCGCGCCACCGGCATCGACCGGATCATCGCGGAGGCGGGGGTGACGAAGGTGACCTTCTATCGGCACTTCCCCTCCAAGGACGTCTTGATCCGGGCTTATCTGGAGCGGCGGCACGTGGCCTGGATGGCTTGGTTCCGCGCGGCGCTCTCGTCCGCCCGCGCCGCCCAGCCGGAGGAAGAGCGCAGGGAGGCACCGCTGGTGCCCGTGCTCGACGCCGCGCGAGAGTGGTTCGGCCTCGCCGACTTCCGGGGGTGCGCCTTCGCCAACACGGTCGCGGAGGCGGGGGAGGCCGCCTTGCCACTCGCCGGCATCGCGGCGCAGCACAAGCACGAGGTGCGGGATGCGATTGCGGCGCTGTTGCCCCCGACAGCGAGGGGTCGCGCCGAGATCGCCTGGGCCGCCACTCTGGCCCTGGACGGAGCGGCTGTGAACGCGCAGTTCGGCGAAGCTTCCGCGGCTGCGGCACTGGATGGCCTCCGCAGCCTTCTCGATGCCCTCGGCTCGCGCCCGTCCCTTCCATGAGGGTCCGCTTTCCGCCCCGCGCCGGACTGGCCGAAAGCCCATGAACGACCGCGTCCGGGAAGCGCCGGCGGCTGTCTCTGCGGCTTCCCCGGGTCGCAACCTGCCCCCGATGGTCCAGCGGAGGCGGGCGCTCCCGGAATCCGCCGACCCTTCGCCGACCTTCCGCTGCGCCGCGCGCTTCAGGCAAATCCCGTCAGGTGGCGCGGGCTGCGTGGTCCACTCTGCCGGCGGATCGCGGACTGGGCGATCACGGGTGACGCGCCGGTGCTCGGCATCCGGCTGCGGCGGGTGACCGTGTGAACGGCCGTTGAGGAGGGGGTGCGGACCTGATGCGTCGCGTTCAAAGCTCGCGTCGGCGCGTGCCGGCCCTGTCGCCTTCGATAAACCGGCGGATGACGTCCTTCTCCCGATCCGTCTCGCCTGTGGAAACGCGCCCGAAAAGACGATCGAGCCAGATGGACGTGAAGAAGACCAGGACCCAGCCTATCGAAAACAAGAGGAATTCGGTTTCAACAGCGTAGATTTTCCCATAGCAAGCCCTGACGAGCATCTGAGATGCAAAGGCGATTGGATAAAACCAGAAAACTTTCCAGTTTGAGGGCATCGTATGCCTCCAAGCGCCGTCATTGTCCGATGCGAAACTCAACGAAGGTTTATTAGGGAAGTGCCAAAGTGAACTTCCATCACAGGTTTTCGGCAGCCCTGTTCAAGCGGATCCGTTTCATCGAGCAACACCTATTGGAACATTGCGGCTGCCGTCTGCAATGGATGGCTTTCCGCCGGTCTGCTTTCGGACGGCAAGTGCATTCAAGCGGACATCGTGGGGTTTCGAACGCACCGACCAAGTTGAGGCCGGGCCTGATTAGACCGAACCCCTCGCATGGAAGCTGAGGAGCCGGTGCAGGACGTCGCCCAGTTGCACCGCCGAATACGGTTTTTGCAGTAGCTCGAACCCGTACGTGCCCTCCTGCACCAGCACGTGGCTGTAGCCGGATGCCAGGACCACCGGCAGGTGCGGTATCCGCCGCTGCAGTGCCTTGGCGAGCTCTATGCCACCCATGCCTGGCATCACCACGTCGGTGAACACCAGGTCGAAGCCGGCGCCGTCGCCGCCCAATCGGTCCAACGCCTCCTCGGCGTTGGCCGCCCAGGTCGGACGATAACCCAGGTCCTCAAGGATCTGGGTCGCGAACTGACCGACCCCGATGTTGTCCTCGACAACGAGGATGCGCTGCCCCGTGCCAAGAGGCGTCACGCCCCCGTCGGGCCCGCGGACACGGGCCGGGACCTCCTCTTGCTCGACTTCCGGCAGGTAGAGCGTAAAGGTTGTGCCTTCCCCTACCGTGCTGGCCACATCGATGTCGCCGCCCGATTGCTTTGCAAAGCCGAATACCTGCGACAGGCCGAGTCCGGTGCCCTTGCCGACCTCCTTGGTGGTGAAGAACGGCTCGAAGATCCGGCTGAGCAGGTCCGGGGGGATGCCTGAACCCGTGTCGACGAGGGAGACCGCGGCGAAGGCTTTGCGCGAGCCGGCATGGCCGCGGATGACGGGAAGGGTTGTCCGGCATCCGAGGCGCAGGGTGAGTGTTCCTACCGCGTCCATGGCATCGCGTGCGTTGACGGCCATGTTGATGAGTGCGGTCTCGAACTGACTTAAATCCGCCCGGACGAAGCATGGCGCGTGGGGCACCTCCGCGACCACGCGGACGCGTGCGCCCGTCACGGTATCGAGCATTTCCGCGATCCCACGCATCCTCTCGCCGACGTCGAACACCTCTGGCTTGAGGGCCTGCCGGCGTGCGAAGGCGAGCAACTGGCCGGTCAGCTTGGCCGCGCGCTCAACCGTATCTGAGACGGCGTTCAGGTAGCGATCCTTGCGCGCCTCTGGCAGGTCCGGTCGGCGAAGGAAGTCCACGGACGAGCGGATGATCGTCAGCAGGTTGTTGAAATCGTGCGCGACGCCGCCGGTGAGCTGGCCGACGGCTTCCAGCTTCTGGGATTGGCGGAGGGCCTCCTGGGCCTGCTCCAGCTCGGCCTGCCTTTCCCGGGCCTCGGTGATGTCACGTCCGGTCGCGTAGGTCAGCGTTCCGGCCGGGGCGGCGGTCCATGAGATCCAGCGCGTCGAGCCATCCTTGTGCCGGTAGCGGTTGACGATATGGGGCATCCCGCCCTCGGACGCCTCGGTATAGGCGTCGACCGTCTCGACGTGGTCCTCCGCCAGGACGAACTCGTTGACGTGGTGACCGACCAGTTCGTGCGGCTCGTAGCCGAGAAGGCGGGTCCATGCCGGGTTGACCCGCCGGAAGACGCCCGCGAAGTCGATGATGAGCATCAGGTCGGGCGCGGTGTCCCACATCAGGTCTCGTTCGTTCGTGCGCTCCTCGACGCGCCGCTCCAAGGTCGCGTTCAGGCTGCGCACCTCGCCGAGTGCCCGTTCCAGGCTCTCTTGGCTGTCCTTCAGCGCGGCGTCGGCCAGCACTCGCTGCGTGGTCTCGTTGGTGAAGATGAACAGGCCCGCGATCCTGCCGTCGGCGTCGAGCACCCGTGAATACGAGAAGGAGAACCACGTCTCCGCCGCCCCCCGGTCGGTATCAAGCGTCCACGGAAGGTCCTCGAAGCGGTGGCTGCGCCCGGCGAAGGCGCCTTCGATGATGGGCTTGGCCTGTTCCCAGGCATCCGCCCAGACTCTGTCGAAACGCTCGCCCGTGGCCCAGGCCACCCGGGGGCCGAGCAGGCGGGAATAGGTGTCGTTGAAGAAGAAGTGCAGGTCCGGCCCCCAGGCCAGGATCATGCTCTCGGGCGAGTTCAGGACCAGCGACAGCGCGGTCTTGAAAGCTTGCGGCCACGTCTCGGGTTGCCCGAGAGGATGGGCAGACCAGTCGCGCTCGCGGATGAGGCGCGCGGCCTCGCCGCCCCCAGCCAGGAACGCTGTCGCGTCGCTCACCGTGTCATGCCCAGCGGACGCCGTACGAAGCGGCAATGTCTGCGCCCGGACGTCTTCTTGCTGGGTCGGTGACACCTCTCATCGAGCGTGTCGAAGACCGTGCGGTCGTAATTTTCGCAGTCGCCGAAAGACGTGATCGCGCGCTTCGGCTTATCGGAGGACATTTCAGGGGCCATGCCCCCTTATGACACACGCGCCTTCAGTGGTCGCCGAGGGATTGCTCCTCCGCCGGGCTATGGTGTCTGCTTTTCGCTTCGAACCAAAGTCGCCCTCAGGGCGACGAACGGCTGCTTACAGGCAGCGCCGACAACGATGTGAACGACCGGGTTGGGTCGTACTCGGAACGTCTGCCTCTCGGCGACGAGCTCAGGTCTGCATCCCCCAATTCGGCCCGGTAAATGCCTTATCGATCCATAGTCCGATATCGTGAGGTGGCTCTCCGGGACTGCCGTTCGAGAGTGCCAAACGTCGTCCTGCTGAATGGGAGCACGAAATGGCGCAGCGCTCGGGGCACGACTTCAAATTCGGGATCGAGGAAGAGTTCTTCCTGGCGAGCGCACGCTCCCGGGGTGCTCCGCGCAGTTCGATCCAGGGGTTCCACGACGATGCCAAACGCTTGGGCTCGGTCGAGCGTGAGCTTTTAGAGAACGAAATCGAGATCTGCTCTGCACCAACCGCGAGCGTCGAGGAAGCGCAGACTGCGCTCGGCAACCTTCGTGATCAGCTTCAAGGCACCGCGCGCAAGCACGGGCTCAAGCTGTTCGCTGCCGGCACCCACCCGACTGCAGTCTGGTCCGTTCAGAAGGAGACCGACAAGCCGCGCTACCGCGGCATGATGGACGACCTGCAGATCACCGGACGCCGCTCCGTGGTCGCCGGCATGCACGTTCACGTCGAGGTGCCGCGACCCGAGGCGCGGATCGACATCATGCGGCGTATCTATCCGTTCCTCCCCCTGTTGCTCGCCCTCTCGACGTCATCGCCGTTCTACGACCGCCGCCGGACCGGTCTGCACGGATATCGGCTTCGGGCATACGCCGAGCTGCCACGGACTGGCCTGCCCGAGTTGTTCGACGACGCCGACGACTACGCCCGCTACGTGAAGGTCATGACGGCCGCGGGCGCGGTGCCAGACCCGACTTATTTCTGGTGGCACATCCGACCCTCGGTCCGGTACCCAACCCTTGAGCTACGCGTCGCCGATAGCTGCACGCGTCTCGAAGACACCCTGACCGTCGCCCAGATCTATCGGTGCCTCGTTCGCTTGCTGGACCGCCGGCCGGACATCCATAAGGGCCTGACAGGAGCATCACGCGGGTTCGTTATGGAGAACCTGTGGCGGGCCGAGCGCGATGGCACCGGAGCGTCCCTGATCGACGAGACCGCCGAGCGCGTCGTACCGGTCCATGAGGCCGTCGACGCGCTTCTCGACCTGATCGCCGACGATGCGGCGGCACTCGGATGCGCTGCCCAGGTCGCGCACGCCAAAATCATCGCCCGCAACGGATCGAGCGCCGCAGGGCAACTGGCTGCTTACGAGACCGTCATCGACGCGGGCGCGGGGGAGAGCGCCGCCCTGCGTGCGGTCGTGGACTGGCTGGCCCGGGAAACGAGCGCGGGCTGATCGTCATACGGAAGGATGCGGCGTGACGCGCGTTGGCCCTTCACGTTTCCAGGATTGAGGACTACGCGATGCGCGCACGTCGGAGATCACGCGCCAAGACAGCATCCTGGCTCACCATGGGCACCGACCTCGCAATGCTCGGTGTTGAGGCGCAGATGATAATCAGCCAGCGCATGGCGATGTTCATGCTCGGCGGTCCGAAGGCGCGCTAGGAAGCGCGACTGGTGGTGACCGGCGAACATCACTCGATTGAGCCAAGGTTCGTTCCGACAGCTCCGGCCCATGGACCACCGTGGGCACCGGAATGGCCTTACGCGACCCCGGTGCCCGTGAAGGCTACGCCGCCTTTGCGGTGACTTTCGCGAAGGTGCCCGTAGCGATCTGCTCGTCGAGCTGCGCCTTGAAGTCGGCGATGCCGAGGACCTGGACGGGATTGCCGGAGTCGTCGAGGAACTCGTAGAGCGCGTCCTCAATGTTGCGGTTGCTGAAGAACACGATGGCGTCCTCGTCGCCGCCGCCCTCCATGTGAGGGTCGCCGTTCGCCACGCCCGAGACGTAGCTGCCCGTTGGGCGCGTCTCCTTGTGGGTGCCGTCCTCGCGGTAGAAACGGAGCTCGCCCTGCATCACGAGCGTCACGTACGGGCTCTTGTGCCGGTGCAGCATCACCTTCTGGTTCGCCGCGAACTTGAACACGACGTCGACGATGCGGTTCTCCTCGTCGACCTTGTAGACGAAGAACGCGATGTGCGGCAGCCAATCCAGCGTCCGCCAGGTGATGTTGCTCTCGTCGAACATGGGCTTCGGCATCCTGTTTCCTTCCGTTGTCCCCTCCGGTCGCTCGTGGGCGGCGCACGGCTTTCCGCCGCATCGGATGGTTTGACCTGGGGGCAACGTCCCGCACGACGGATCGATGCGGCGGCCCTTCCGGTCAAGCGAACCTGCCGCATGAAGTCGTAGGTAACGGCGGACATTCAGACCGCGTGTCGGATGACCGCCAGCACCGTGACGAGCGTGCCGACCGACCGTCGGAAGCGGACCGTTCTCGGGTCCGCACTCCGCTCAATCCAGCCGTGGCGTCAGATCCTCATGCGGTCGATCAGGACCCTGAGACCGCCGGAGACATGCCTCCGGCTCGGGTAGTAGAGGAACAAGTCGCCCTTCACGGGGCACCACGCCTCCAGGCATAAGCCAAGGGTCCCGGCATCGAGGTACGGCCTGGCGCGATCCTCCCAGACGTAGGCGAGACCGCCTCCCTTGGCGGCGACCTCGATCATCAGTTGCTGGTCGTCGAGGGTGATCGGGCCGTCGACCTCGACCTCGATGGCCTCGCCGTCCCGTTCGAACCGCCAGTTGAACATCTTGCCGCTGGGGAAGCGGTACCGGATGCCGATGTGTCGGGCGAGGTCGCGTGGGTGCTCCGGAAGCGGGTTCCTGCTCAGGTATTCCGGCGAACCCACCACGACGAGACGCTGCACCGGCCCGATCCGGACGGCAACCATGTCCCGGGACAGCACCTCGCCGAAGCGGATGCCGGCGTCGAAACCTTCCTCGACGATGTCGACCAAGCTGTCGGTGGCTACGACGTCGAGGTGCAGACCTGGGTTCTCCTCGATCAACGGGACCATGACGTCGCGCATCAGGAAGGGGGCAATCGAGGTCGGCAAATTGATCCTGACGGTGCCGAACGGGGTCTCCCGGAAGGTATTCAGGCTCTCCTGCGCTCTCGCGATCTGCTCGAAGGCAGGTGCGAGCTCGGCGAGAAAGCGTTCGCCCGCGTCGGTCAAGGCGACGGACCGGGTCGTACGCTGGAGCAGCCGAACGCCGATGCGCTCCTCAAGGCTGCGGATGGCATGGCTGACAGCGGATGAGGCGACACCACGCTCGGTCGCGGCCTTACGAAAGCTGCGATGCCTGGCGACCGCCAGGAAGGTCGACATCTCGCCGAGTTCGCTCGCGCGCATTGTTCTATCTCATTCAGCACCACGCGCAGAAACTAGCAGCTTATCGCAATAGTCGCCCACCCCTAGGTTCAGGTCAGCAGCCCGTTCCCGATCCGTGGGAGAGGCACCGGCGATGGCCGGCATCGGCAGGGAACGACCATGGACCTGGGATTGAACGGCAAGACGGCACTGGTGACCGGCGCGAGCCAAGGGCTGGGCCGGGCCATCGCCAAGACCCTGGCGGCCGAGGGTGTACTGGTGTTCGCGACCGCCCGGGACAAGGACTTGCTGGCAAGCCTCGTCGCGGAGGTGGTGGACGCCGGCGGCATCGCTCCGCTCACCTTCGAGCAGGACTTCGTTGCCCCCGACGGGCCGGGACGGATCGCGGAGGCGGTGCTTTCGGCGCTCGGCCGCGTCGAAGTCCTCGTCAACAACGCCGGCGGGAGCCGTCCGATGGCCATTGACGCCCCCGAGGAGCAGTGGGTCGAGGGCATGACCCTGAACTTCGACCGTCACCGGCAACTGACCCAGGCCCTCCTGCCGAACTTCCTCAGCCTCAAGGCGGGGTCGATCATCAGCATCTCAGGCAACGTGGAGCCGGAGGTGGTGAACACGGCGATGGTGGCGAAGGCAGGCTTGGTGGTCTGGTCCAAGGGGCTCTCGGAGCAGCTCGGTCCGCACGGCGTGACCGTGAACTGCGTCCAGCCCGGCCTGATCGACACGGCGCAGATCCGACGGCTCTACCCCGGCGACGAACGGCGCAAGTTCGCGGAACGGGAGATCGCCCTGCGGGACTTCGGGCAGCCGGAGGACGTCGCCAACGCGGTCACCTTCCTGGCCTCCCCGAGGGCCGGATACGTCACCGGCATCGTCCTCACGGTCGATGGCGGCATGCGCCGGTATTCCTTCTGACACCCGGCGTCACCCGGACCGCTCCGGCGGTCGTTCATCCCATCCCAGGACAAGGAACAGCCCATGTCGCGCATCGTACGATTCCATGAGATCGGTAGTCCCGAGGTCCTCAAGGTCGAGGATGTCGAGGTGCCCGCCCCCAAGGCGGGCGAGGTCCAGATCCGGGTGAAGGCCATGGGCCTGAACCGCGCCGAGGTCATGTTCCGCACCGGCCAGTACGTCTCCCAGCCGACCTTTCCCGCGACCACCGGCTACGAGGCCGCGGGCCTGGTCGAGAGGATCGGCACCGGCGTCGAAGGCTTCTCGGTCGGCGACAAGGTCAGCGTCGTGCCCTGCTTCGTGCTGGGCGATTACGGCCTGCACGGTGAACTCGTGAACGCCCCGGCCTTCGGCGTGGTGAGGCACCCGGAGAGCCTGTCCTGGGAGGATGCCGCCGCGACCTGGATGATGTTCGTCACGGCCTACGGCGCCTTGGTCGACATTGCCAGGATGCGAAAGGGCGACGTGGTGCTGATCCGGGCGGCCTCGTCGAGCGTGGGGCTTGCCGCCATCCAGATCGTCAACATGCTCGGCGGTGTCTCCGTCGCGCTCACGCGGGGCAGCTCGAAGCGGGAGACGCTCCTCGCGGCGGGGGCCCAGCACGTCATCGCCACGTCCGAGCAGGACCTCGTCGCCGAGGTCAGGAGGATCACCGAGGGCAAAGGCGCCCGTATCGCGTTCGACCCGGTGGGTGGGCCCGAGGTCCCGAAGATCCTCGATGCGCTTTCGCACCTGGGCATCTTCTTCCAGTACGGCGCGCTCGACGTCGCCGACGTGCCGGTGCCGGTCCTGTCACTCCTCGGGAAGAACCTCACCGTCCGGGGCTACCAGCTTTTCGAGATCACCACGGACCCGGAGCGGCTTGAGCTGGCCAAGGCCTTCATCGTCGAGGGGCTGGCCTCGGGCGCGCTGAAACCCGTCATCGCGCGGACCTTCAAGCTCGATGAGATCGTGGAGGCGACCCGCTTCATGGAGAGCAACGAGCAGGTCGGGAAGATCGTGGTCACCGTCTGACCGACCGACGCTGAACCAAACACCGGATACGGCCTCCTACCAGCGAGGCCGTAGCGCTCGAAACCCGAACGCCCGGTACGGGTCGTCGTGATCGCCGCCACTCCGTTTCGTGCGAGTTCGCCCAGGCCCGGAAAGGTCCCGGCCCATCGACAAGCACATGGTTTACGAAACGTTGATTCCGACAGCGGGCACAAGGAAGCGCTTCCCGTTGCCCGCTGCCCTCGGAGTCGCGAATTCCGACGCTCCGGGGCCGACCTGCGATGGCTCAAGGGCGCCCGCGAAGTCCGGTCAGCGACCGAGCCGCTGTTGCAGTGCGCAGGGTAGCGGTCGTCTTGCACCGTAGCTTTACGAGCACGTCCGCGATGCCGGACAGACGGTGCGTGGCCTGGAGGAAAAGCTCGGCTTGCGTCTCCTGACGCGGACGACCCGCAGCGTCTCGCCGACCGAGACGGGCGAGCGGCTGCTGGAGACGGTCGGACCGCACCTCGACGGCATCGAGGCCGGCCTCGCGGCCTTGACCGACCTGCGTGACCGACCCTCCGGCAACGTTCGCATCACCGCGGACGGCTATGCGGCCGGCGCGGTGGTCTGGCCGGCCTTGGCGCCGTTCCTATCGGACTATCCCGACATCAAGGTCGAGCTGGTTACGGACTATGTCCTGACCGACATTGTCGCCGAGCGGTTCGACGCCGGCGTTCGCCTCGGAGGCATCATCGCCAAGGACATGGTCGCCGTCCCCATCGGGCCGACGATGCGAATGGCGGTGGTGGGCGCACCCACGTATTTCGACGCTCGGACGAAGCCTCGCACGCCGCAAGACCTCGTGTCCCACATCTGCATCAACCACCGCCTGCCGACACTTGGCGGTCTCTACGCCTGGGAGTTCGACGAGAACGGTCGCGAGACGCGGGTTCGGGTGGAAGGACAACTAACCTTCAATGACGCCGCCATGCTCCTGCGCGCGGCCCTGGACGGTTTCGGTCTCGCCTACCTTCCCGAAGACATGGTGAGGGCGCACATCGACGAGGGCAGGCTCATCAGGGTGCTGGAGCGGTGGTGTGACCGGTTTCCGGGCTACCACCTCTACTACCCGAGCCGGCGCCAGCATTCGCCGGCCTTCGCGCTGCTGGTCGACGCCCTGCGATACCGGCCTTCATGCGATGAACGACCGCCGGCCGTTTCCGATTGACCGCCGGACCGCTAGCGGTCGCCGCGCGCAGCCGCGGCGGCGAAGGGGCCTGGCCGTCCGAGGCGGTGCCTGTCCCGAAGCGCCGCCATGGCCTCGTCGGCAGCCCTTTGCCCGCTGTCGTGGGCCCCGTGGGCGGTCGTGAAGTCGAAGGGGTGCGTCGCCTCGCCGGCGAAGAAAAGCCGGTCCTCGAAGGGTCGCGCCAGCTGTGCCCGCGCCTGGGACTGGCCCGGAAGGGCGCAGCTATACGCCCCGCCGACGGACGCCATCCGGCTCCAGGAGGTCGCCGCAAGCGGACGGATCGCCGACGCCACGTTGGTGCCAAACAAAGCGGCCAACTCCGCCGACACGAAGGCGAAGCCGGCGGCCGGGCCTTCCTCCTCCACGATGCGGGCGCCATCGCCCCCGAGGAACGCCTCGATCACCGGCCAGCCGTTGGGTCGGATGGAGTAGGCGGCGGCCCTTGGGTCGTTCAGATTGCCGTAGGCATGCGAGTCCGGTTCGAACGCGGCGTCGCGCCCGATCTCCAGGAAGACCTTCTCGTTGCGGCCGAGCGGCAGGGCGGCGGCGGCCTCGCGCCAGGGGGCGATCCCGGGCGGGAGGCGGATCGCGTCCCCGGCCAGGACCGCGGTCGAGACGGTGAGGATGGCAGCCCCGGCGCGGACGACGCCGGCGCGGGTGGTCACAGAGACGCCGTCTGCGGTCGTGTCGATCCGCTCGGCGGGGGTGGCGAGCCGGAGGATCGTCGAGGATGGCAGGCTGGCCGCAACCAGAGTGCCGTAGCCGAGCGGCAGGTGCCAGTTCAGACCCGTCGAGGCATCGTCGTAGGCCAGGTAGTCGGTCGCGGATATCTCCTCGGGCGCGACGCCGCTCATGAAGCCGGCGATGGCCCGCACGTAGGCATTCCAGGTGCCACCGGGCTCAAGCGCGTCGCTGGCCCGGTCGTTGCCCGTTACAACGGTGCGAAGCCGCTCCTCCCAGTTCCCGTACGCCCGTTGGGCCGCCTCCTGGCCGTCCTCTTCCTCGGCGATGGAGGGATGTGCCTTCGCCCATGGCGGCTCGCCGCGGTCGACCGGGAATCCCGATGCCTCGGCGATGCCGACCCAGGCATTGCGGTCGCCCGAGTGGAGCCACTCGCAGCCGAAGTCGAGCGGGTAGCCTCCCAGATCCTGCGTGTAGGCGCGGCCTCCGAGGCGCGACGACGACTCAAGCAGCAAGGCCGATGCGCCATGGGCCTCAAGCCGCCGCGCCGCACCGATACCGGCGGCGCCTCCCCCTACAATGATGACGTCGAACCCGTTGCCCATGGCTTAAAAGTGAGGTCGGCCGACATGTCTTCCAAGGTTCTTGCGGCAGTCGCACAGAACCGCAGCCTGATTTGATCTTTGGACATGCCGTACCGGCCTTGCGTCTCGGAACCGGCCGGCATTGTCCATCGGTCCGTCCGCCATGACGGTCAGGACTGGGCCAGCGCCGGGGATGCCAAACGCCGCCCCGGCATCGCAATCGTCAGTCCGGCCTAAGAGGTGCGGCGTAGGATCTCGGCTCGCAGATCTCCGGGTTGTGGCATGCCCGAGATCAACCGGTTGCCAACAGCGACCGATGGGACAGCGCGGATGCCTGCTTCCCGTGCCTGCCGCAGTGCTGCGTCGTGGCGCTCCCCGCGGAGCGGCGATGTGAGCACCGCATCAAGGGCCTCGGGATCGAGGCCAAGCCCCCGGAGGATCGCCTTGAGCACGTCCGTGTCGCCGATATCACGATCCTCTTGGAAGAACGCGCGGAGGACCGCGTCCACGTAGGCGTCTCCCTGGCCCTGCTCGACGGCATGCTGGAGGCCGAGGAACGCCTTGCGGGTGTAGGGCTGCGGCGAAACGGTCGGCAGGCGGATCGAGACGCCCATCCGCTCGGCGGCAGGGTAGACCCCCTGCTTCCAGGCCGTAGGCAGGTAGTCGTCCTCTGGCCGCAGCGTCGGTGTGGGGTGGGGACGCAGCTCGAACGGCATCCATTCGATGTCGACGTCGAGCCCTTCGGTGGCGGTCCGGATGAGCCGCTCCCCCAGGAGGCAGTACGGGCAGACGAAGTCGATCCAGACGCGGATCTTCGTGCGGGCAGGCTTCAAGGTCGCCGTGCCAAGGTCATCGCTCATGGTTCATGCTCCACGGTCGTCGGGGCCGGTGCAAGGGGCTTCCAGATCGGAACGCCCCGCTGCCGCGCACTCGTCAGGCGGCCAGTTCGCTCGGCTTGATGTTGGCGACGGGCCCGAGGATGGCAGGGTCGAACGCCGCCACCTCCCGCGCCGACCGGATGCGCTCCGGAAAATCCGGGTTGGCGAGCGCGGCCTTACCAATCGCCACGATGTCCGCCCCCGCAGCCATGACCTCCTGCGCCCGCGCCGCATCCTGCACGCCGCCGTTGGCGATCAGCGGGACATGCGGCGCGTACCGGCGGGCTAGGGCGACGAGGCTGTCCCGGCCGCCTTCGAAGGCAGGCTCCCACGCCTTGTGTTCCGTGACGTGGATGTAGCCGGCCCCGGCCTCGGCGAGGGTGCCGAAGATGATTTCCGCATCCTGCTCGCGGCCCGCCCATTTGTGGGTGAAGTCGTTGACCTTGCCCTGCGAGATGCGCACGCCAACCGGGACGCCGGCGCCGACCCGAGCCCGCACAGCCTCGAACACGGCGCGCACGAGCGCGGTGCGCCGGCGCGTGTCGCCACCCCAGCGGTCGTCGCGCAGGTTGGCGTAGTCGGTCAGGAACTGGTCGACGAGGTAGCCGTTCGCGCCGTGGATCTCGATGCCGTCAAACCCGGCCTCGACCGCCCGGGCCGCCGACGCGGCGAAGCCTTCGATGGCGTCGGCGATCTGCTCCTCGGTCATGACGGCGGGCATCGGGTAGGCGCCCTTGCCGTGATAGAATTCCATCTGGTGGCCCTTGGGCTGCACGGCCGAGGGTCCGACGGTGGCGTCGCGAAAACGGTTGCCCTGGCTGATCGCGCCGGCATGCATGAGCTGCGCGACGAGGCGCGCGCCGTGCCGATGCACGGCGTCCACCACCGGTCGCCAGGCCTGTGCCTGGCTGTCGTCGGTGATGCCGGGCTGGTTGAGGTAGCCCTGTGCGAACACCCGGTCGGTGTAGATGCCCTCGGTGACCACGAGGCCGAAGCCGCCGCGGGCGAACCGCTCGTAGTACCGCGCCATCGTATCGGTGGCGGTACCGTCCTCGCCCGCGCTCACCCGCGTCATGGGGGCGACCGCCAAGCGGTTGCGGAGCGTCACGCTGACTATATCGGTGGCCGTGAGAAGGTCGTTTGCGTTCGTGTTCATGCGCGGCTTCCGATCTGCTTTCGCTGCCCTTGTGACAGCAACGTAGGCGCAGGACCTGCCATTCGATACCGGAGGTGGACGATAAGCATTTTATCGTCCAGTGATATGCCGATGAACCTTTCGGATGTCGTCCTGTTCAGCGCCATCGTCACGACGGGCAGCCTCTCGGCCGCCGGGCGACAGGTGGGACTATCCCCGATGGCGGTCAGCCGGCGCCTGGCGGCGCTGGAGCACGAACTCGGGGTACGCCTGATCCATCGCACCACGCGCTCGGTCGCCCTGACGGCGGACGGCGAGACGTTCCTGCCGCTCGCGCAGACGATGCTGGAGGCGCGGGAGGCCGCGACCGTGGCCTTCTCCGAACGACACGAGGGCCTGAGCGGGGTCCTGCGCGTGACCGCGCCCCACCGCATCGGGCGGGCCCTCGTCGTTCCTTTGATCGTTCGGCTGATGGCCGAAAACCCACGCCTCAAGGTGGACCTGACCTTCTCGGACGGGATCGTGGACATCGTGGCCGCCGGGATCGACGTGGCGCTGCGAGTGGCGACGCTGCAGGCCTCCGAGCTGGTCGCCGTGCGACTGGCCGACAACCCGCGTATCCTATGCGCAGCACCAGGCTACCTGACGGCGCACGGCTATCCGAAGCGGCTCGCCGACCTCGATGCGCACGCCTGCCTGACGCTACATGCGATGGATGCCTGGCCGTTCCACCAGGACGGGCACCCGGTCGCCAGGCGCATCAAGGGTAGGCTGGCGGCGAGCAGCGTCGATACGGTGCACGCCGCCTGCATCGCCGGGGCGGGGCTTGCGTTGCTGACCTACTGGGACGTGGCGCAGGACCTCGCCGACGGCACGCTCAGGGCCGTCGCCCTCACGGACGCCGAGCCCGAACCGTTGGCCATCTGGGCCGTACTCCCGACGCGGCAGCACATGCCGGCCCGGGTGCGTCGATTCATCGACGGGCTAAAATCTGTCTTCTCGGCGTCCCTCCCTGCACAGGTGCATTAGGCCGTGAGGATCGAGCATCGCGAACCTGCCGGGGTCGGCCCGGATCTGCCTGTGGCCCTCGATGCCCGGCCGACGGGGCGCAGCGTGACGCGGCCGGTTAGGTCGGGGTCGGCCAAGTCCGGATGGCGGCGACCGCGCCGGCATGAACAAGATCCCAGGCAATCCGTCGAGCGAACGAGCCTGATCGATACACGGCTTCAATCCCATCAACCGCCGCTCGTCCCCTGAACCTTTCCGTCCGCCGATACCCGCTTCGGAAGTGCAGCCAAACTGCGACGAACAGCCAGGATGGGGTGGGTCCCGTCCGACCGATCTACGTCCGAGTCGGGTGGATATCTGCCGGTCCGCTTTCGGGTACCGAGTTGAGAAAGCCGACGCTTGCGTCGGAGACATCGATAGGTGGCTGGCAATCCACCGGGTCGACCCGCCGAGCGAGGATGCGATCCGGCGCGTCCGCCACGACTGCAACAACGGCTATGGCGGCTCCGGCTTGGGTTGTGTTCGATGCCGAGGGCCGCCTCCTCGCCCAGCACAGCGCCTTCCTGTCCATGAACTCGCGCCGCGCCTTCGACATCGAGTACCATTAAGGCTCGGCGCTGCTGTTCGAGGGCGGGCTGAAGGAAGCCATCCGCGCTCGTCTCGCCGCCGATCCGAGCGTCCGCTGAACGGCGGACGCGGCGGACGGCGTGACCGTTAGGGTGGGCCGGCGCCGCCCGCGCGGGGGCCGAACGGCCCCTCCTGGTCCCCCGCCCGCGGAGGCGGCGGGTGCGCCTGCGAGTCGCTCCCAGATGGCGGGGGCGGGCTCGCCCACCAGTCCCGGAGGATCCGCTCGGCGGCCAGCGCCGGAGAGATGCGCGAGGTGTCGAGGAGGGGAAGACCGAGCTCGTCCGCCAGGCGCCGGTAGGTCTCGATCCGCTCAACGCTCATGCGCGCGCGGGCCTGGGCATCCCCGCGCGCGACCAGGCGGGCCACCGTCGTTGGCCGATCCGCCCAGCACATGACCGTGCGGGGGTGGGGTGCCCAGCCGGCCCGGTAGGCCGGCGACAGGAGCTGCGACGCGGTGAACCAGTGCCGATCGAAGACCACCGGGCCGTCGGGGGCCTGCTGCAGGGCCAGCGCTACGGCGGCATGCGCGACGTCGTCGGCCAGGGCATGCGCGCCCCGCTCGGCGAGGAGGACCATGAGGCCGCCGATCCGGCCGCCGAAGGGATCGAGCACCGTCGCGCCAATCCGTCCGGCGACTTCCCGGGCGATGCTGGACTTGCCGGAGCCGTCGAGCCCGTCGAGGACGAGGGCGATGCGCCCGGCCTGCGCGGCCTTCTCCTGCGCGCGGCTTCGCGTCGAGGGATGGAGGCGGCCCTCGCGGCGTCCATGCTCGAGGTAGTGCAGCAGGCCCTGCCACGGGCGCCCGAATAGGGCCGCGAGATCTGCGTGCAGGCGAAGGTATCCGGCGGCGTCGAAATCGTCCGGTGCCGGACCGTGTTCGGCCACGAGCGCGGCGATGCGCGCCGTGGCCCAGGCCGGAGCGGTCCCATCCGCGAGCCCGCCGCGGATCGCCGCCAGGAGATCGGCCGTATAGGCCTCCCAGGTAAGGTCGCGGATGCGGGCGCGCCCGGCACGGGCGCATCGCGCGGCGCGTTCGGGATCGGTCCGCACGGCTTCGACGGCCGCCGCGATGGCGGGACCCGTGGCGATCTCGATCACCCGCGCGGTAATGTCGTGCTCGGCGAAGGCCAGGGTGCCGTGCGGCGTGGTGACGAGGGGCGTTCCGCTGGCCATGGCTTCGGCGGCCGGGTTGCACCAGCCCGCCTGCAACTCGGCGCTGCAGAACACGTCGAGGCCGGCGTAGAACGCGGCCAGCGCCTCGCCGAACAAGGCACCGTGCCGAACGATCCGGCCCGATGCCAGGAGGTCGTCCGGAGGCGCCGGCTCGCGCGGGTCGGGACGGCCGAACCAGTGCAGCTCCCACGCGGCGCCGAGCGCGCGAAGGGCGTCCAAGAGGGCTGCCGGATTCTTGTTCGCGATGGCGCCGAGACGATATCGCCCGGTGCGCGGCGGCCGGGCGACGGGTGGCGCGAACAGGGTTGAGTCGACCCCGCCGACGACCCGGCGGAACGGCCGGCCAAACGCGGCGAGATCCGCCTCCGGCCAATGCGCGTTGTTGACGACGATCAGGTCGGGCTCAAAGGCCTGCGTCACGCGCTGATAGGCGTCACGGCGGCCGGGACCGTTCAGGAAATGTTGGACGCGCAGGCCCAGGCGAGGGTCTCGCAGGCTCGCGAGGCGCGCCACGATGGCATCGGGAAAGCCGCCGCCTGGGACCATGACGGCGTCCCAGGTCTCCTCCAGCGCCGCCGCGCGCGACAGGTGCCGGAGCGTGCTCGCGAAGCCGGCCGGCCGATCGTCGACGCCCTCGCCGAGGCACAGGAAGGCGAGTTCGCCGCCCCAACGCGCCAGCACCTGCCCGACGCGCTCGAACCGCATCAGGCCTCCGGTCAGGGCCAGATGATCGCAGGCAACCAGGAGGCGCATCGCGCTAGGTCCGCTTCCACGGGACGAGGCCCCGGACGGCCCGGCCGAGGCGGATGGCCGGGCCGGGGGGCCTGGGCGGCGGCCCCGCGAGACGGGCCTCGGCTGCGGCCAGCGCGGCCTCCAGGCGCTCCGCCTCGCGATCCCGTTCCGCCGCATAGACGATGACGCGGTCGGTCTGCGCCTGCGCCGAGTCACGGGCGTCGACGAGCGCGGCGCGCTCGCTCCGCAGCCCAGCGACCTCGTCCGCCAGGGTCGTCGCGCGCAGGAGCAGCTGCGAGCGGGACAGGGGATGGGTGGCCGCGAGCCACGCGAAGTTGCGCTTCGGGTCATGCCCGCCCACGACTCGCTGGAAACGGGCCTCGCGGTCGAGGCGCTCGGCGATCCCGGCATCGGAGAGGCCGTCTCCGAGCGGTTCGGTGCACGCGCGCAGCAAGGTCAGGAAGGTCGGGTCGAGCCCCGGTGCGGGACAGCCCCGAATCGGCGTGGTGAGGAAGGTGTCGACGAGACCGCGCACGAGCAGGTGCCCGAGGTCGAGGGGCGCGTCGAGCGTCCATTCCAGGTCGATGAAGGTGGCCTCCCCTCCATGAACCAGCAGGTTGCGCGGGATGGCATCGAAGGCATGACCGGGCAGGAGCGTGGCGGCATCCGGCGACCGGCCGCCCGGATCGGCCTCCGGAAACGCGGCCCGGACGGCGGTGATCCAGCGTTCGGCCCAGGTCGCCACGTCGGACTCGGTCCAGCCGTCGCGGGCCAGCACCGCCTCGAGGGCCTCGGGCCAGGGCTGGCCGGGCGCGAGGGCCTCGGACGGGAATCGATTGGTGACGCCGGCCACGCAGCGCGGCAATCCGGGCCGGCGCGGCACGCGCCGAACCTCCGGTGGACCCTCCGCCCGGGTCAGGATCGTGGCGACCTTGTTGAATTCCGGCCGCCGTTCGTGGCCGATCTGCAGGGCGAGGCGCTCCTCCGCCGGGAGCCCGACGGCCGAGGCCAGGACGAGCGCGGACGGCGCATGGTCCGCTAGTCCGCCGGCCTCTGCGATGCGCCGCCAAGCGCGGCGTTCGCCGGAGGCGTCCCCCGCCAGGGCCGCGGCATCCAGCCCGGACCCGAGAGCCAGGCCGCGTTCGAACAGGACGGTGCGGGCGCCGCGATGGTCCGGAAACGGATACCACCAGTGCTGGTGCGGGAATCCGGCCGCCTCCAGGGCTCGGCGCAGGCAGGCCCAGGCGCCCGGCCCGCCGCCCGGATCTCGGGATCCGTGCTGCCCCGCGGCGGAGGCGCCGCGTCCCGGCGGCTTCGTCCCCAGCGCCAGGATCAGCCGTCCGTCCCGCCGCAGGCTTCGCCGCAGCGCACGCAGCGCAAGCGGGACGGCCTCGTCGGCCGGGGCGAAGAGATCGAAGGCTAGGATCGTATCATAGGCGGGGGGGCCGTCGACCGGGTCGGCCTCCGGCGGCCGCCGCGCGTGGGCAGTCAGCGATCCGGCCAGCGCCGCGGCATGGGCGTGGAGGCTCGGCGCCACCGATCCGAGCAGGAGAACGTCTCCGGACACAGCCTCCGCGACCGGCAGGAGGATATTGGCTGCCGTGAGGGTGCCCGGGCCGCCCGTCCCGGCAACGCCGCCCGCTCCCTGCGCACCGGACCCGCTTCCGATTGCCGAATTCTCCCGATCGTCTTGCCGAAAAGCAATACCGCTCTTACTCATCTTTCCCGATTACGTTGTCGACACTCGTTTACATAGACAGCTTTCGAAAACGAAGTTATTGCTTTTCTAAGAAGGAAGTCAAACCCTCGCAACGCCACACGCCAATCGACGGAATAAATGAATTTCGCATCTCACATTTATCCGGATACGATCGAAGTTCTCGTAACTGGCACGACATCTGATGCGGTCAATATCAATCCTGCCATCAGAACTTACCTTGTCGAAGGACTGAGCGAGCGCTTGGGAGGCGCCGCAGTCGGGCAGGCGCCCCTAGAGCTCGCCTGCGAGAGGGTGCGTCGCCTGCGTCCGAAGCTGGTGGTCGCCGTCGGCAGCCTCGTGCCGGATGCGGCCGGCCTCGGTGCCTTGCGCCGATCCGTCGACGCCGTGGGAGCCCAGCTCGCCTTCTGGCTGACCGAGGATCCCTACGAGTTCGACTACGCTTTCAAGGCGGAGCTCCTGGCCGACATCGTCCTCTCCAACGACAGCTGGGCGGTCCATCACTACCGGCACGGGTCGGTGCACCACCTGCCGCTGGCCGCGTCCCCGACGCGGCACCTGCGTCCCATCCACCCGAGCCTGCCGCGCGACATCGCGATCTTCTTCTGCGGCGTCGCCTATCCGAACCGGGTCGCGCTCCTCCGGCGGGCGGACGATCTGCTGTCCCGCCACCCGGTGGAGATTCTCGGCTGCGACTGGCCGGCCGACTTGCGTTGCGCGCACAACCGACGCCTGACCGCGGACGAGATGGCCGACCACGCCGCCGCCGCCTGGCTGACGCTGAACATCGGCCGCGATCTCGACATCGCAAACCGGCGCTTCGCCCTGCCGCAGGCGACGCCGGGACCGCGCACCTTCGAGGTGGCGCTGTCGGGCTCGACGCAACTCTACTTCGCGACCGGTCTGGAGATCTGCGACGCCTTCGAGCCGGACGAGGAGATTCTACTCGTCGACGGCTCCCGCGACATCGCCCGGGCCCTCGAGCGGATTCGGGACGAGCCGGCCGCGATCCTCGCCATCGCCGAGCGGGCGCAGCGGCGCGCTCTGAGAGATCACACCTATGCGTGCCGTGCCGGGCGCATCCTCGAACTCTGCGGCCTCCCGGCCCGCCCCGCGCCGGAGAACCTGGAAGATCTGCTTGCCGTGCCCCGTCCGGAGCCGCGCGGATCGGCGCGCGCATGACGGATCTCTCGATCCTGCTCCTCGATACCGAGCCGCGGACGCACAACCACTACATCGTCCTGGCCATCGCGGACGCGCTGCGGCGCCACCCCGGCGTGGCGCGCGTCGTGGTCGCGCATCACGGCGACGCCCTCGCGACCTTCCTGGCGGAGGGGCTTGACACGGTCCTGGCCTTCGGCGGCGCCCGGATGCAGGCGCCCCTGCTCGGCCGGCTCGCGCGCCTGGCCCGCCTCAGCATCCTGTGGACCACCGAGGATCCCTACGAGCGTGCGTCCAACGTCCGCTTCTCCGACTGCTTCGACATCGTCTTCACCAACGACCGCGGAAGCGTCGCCGCCTACGAGGGCCGCGCCGTCCACCTGCCTCTGGCCGCGAGCCCGCTCTTCCAAAATTTCGCGGTCGGCGCGGACGACCGCCATTACCGCTACGACCTGCTCTTCGTCGGGACCGCCTGGCCCAACCGGGTCGCGAGCCTGAACACGATCCTGGGGCTCCTGCCCGCCGACCTGCGGGTCAAGATCGCCCTGCCCTGGAACGTCCATATCGGGCCGCCCGACCTGCATGACCGCTCCCTCGCCACGGATTGGCGCTGCGGCAATCTCGACTTCGCACGCTTGGCCAACCGCAGCCGCGTCGTCCTCACCCTGCCGCGCGTCTTCTCCGGCAGCGCCGCCGAGCAGGCGGCCGGATCGACCCCGCCCCCGCGCCTGTTCGAGACCGCTCTCGCCGGCGGCTTCCAGGTTATGGTGTCGCCCGAGCCGGAGGTGCGGGACTATTATGCCGCCGGCACGGAATTCCAGCTCTGCACGGACGACGCGCAGGCCGCAGAGACCATCGCCCGCATGCTGTCGGTCCCCGAGGAACGGCTCGCCCAGGCCCGCGCCGCGCGCGCCCGGACGCTGGCCGAGCACCTCTACGACCATCGCATCGCCACGATGCTGGAGCGGGCCGTCCCCGACCGGCGCACGGCCTCCGCCCGCGGCGAGCGCCCCCCCGCCTCGGCCCCGCGCAGGACCGTGCTCATCCTCACGCACAACCGCCTGGGCCATCGCGAGGGCGGCGGCGTCGAGGTCTACCAGGAGGCCCTCGCCGGGCTCGGCGACCGCTACGACTTGCTCTTCCTGTTTCCGGTCTTCCGCGGCGAGACCTGGGAGATGCGCCTCGAAGGCCCCGGTGTCGCGCTCAACCTGCCCGGCGGGGCCGTCGGCCTGCCCCGGCTCACCGACCCGAACGTTGAGGGGCAGTTCGCCCGCATCCTGTTCGAGCATCGGGTGGACCTGCTGCACATCCACCATCTGCTGCATTGGCCCTTGAGCCTGCCGCTCATCGCGCGCGCCTGCGGCGTTCCGGTGGTCCAGCACCTCCACGACCATTACCTGATCTGCGAGCGCTGGCTCCTGCTCGACCACAACGGCCGCTTCTGCGACGTCGTTCATCGCGGCCGGGAGCAATGCGACGCGTGCCTCGCCGCCAGCCACAACTATCCCGCCGGCGCCAAGGCGCGCCGGGATGCGTTCCTGGGGCAGGTGGTCGGCGCGGTGGACGCCTTCGTGACGAGCACCCCGGCCACCGGTGCCTACCTGCGGGCCTTCCATCCGCAGATCGCCCCCGACCGCGTCGTCGAGATCGCGATGCTGGTCCCGACGCCGGCCGCCGCCCCCCCCGAGGCACCTCCCGCGGCGGAGGCCCCCGCGTCCCTCGTGGTCGCGGTGATCGGCAACTTCACCCACCACAAGGGCGGGGACGACGTGATCGAGCTGATCCGCACCTGCGAGGGCTATCCCATCCGGTTCCGGATCCACGGCCAGGTCAGCCCCCACCATGCGGGCCGCCTGCGCGGCCTGCCGGCGGAGCGCGTGACGGTCCACGGCCCCTACGAGCAGCGCGGCATCGTCGCCCAGCTGCAGGGGTGCGACGTCTCCCTCCACCTCTCGACCTGGCCCGAGACCTTCCTCATCGCACTCACGGAGGCCTGGCAGGCCGGCCTCGTGCCCATCGTCAGCGACCTCGGCGCGCCCGCCGAACGGGTCCGCGACGGGATCGATGGCTTCCGGGTGCCGCCGCATGATCCCGGCGCGGTCCGGGCGAAGCTCCTGGCCCTCCTCTTCGACCGGGAGCAGCTCGCGGCGATGCGCACCACCATCCGGCGCAAGGCCTTCCCGTCGGTGGACGCGCATCTCGACGCTCTGCACCGGCTGTATGCCGGCCTGATCGCGCAGCGGCCCTGCCCGCACGAGCGGGTCCCGAACCGGCGCCCGGGCGCCTACGACCTGTCCCTCGACGACCTCGCGCTTCAGGTGAACGCGCCGTCCTGGGTCAGCAACGACATCCTCTGGGACCGGAGCCGTCTCTCGGATGGCGGCGGCTTCCCCGAGACCTTCCCGGCGGTCGCCCACATCGACGCCCTGCCGGAGGCGGACGCGGCCAAGCCCGCCCTGGAACGTCCGCTGAGCCATCCGGCCCTCGCCTGGGCCATCGACGCCCTCTGGACCGATCAGCGCCGGCGCCTGGATCGCAGCGGGAACGCCGTCGTGTTCCAGAGCCTCTCCCTGCGCGGCTGGATGCACCTGTCGGAGAGCCGGGGACCCTACCGGACCTATCTGCGCTTCAGCGACGGCACGAGCACGTCCTACGCCCCCCTTGCGACCGAGAGCCGGCAGGACGTGCTGGACCATCTACGGACCCTCGCGGCGCGGGACGCGGGCTTCGCCGGACAGGTCGACCTCGCGGGTCTGAGTTTCGGAAGTCACGCGGTGGACCTGATCCAGGTGACGGCGACCCACCGGATCGTCACCCGCGGGCTGCTGCGGATCTTCGCCGCGAGCGATCTCGGCGCGGCGCGGGCGGGCCACTTCCGGGCGGCGCAGGGGGCCGGCCCGGACTGGGAGACTCCGCGCAGAGGCGTGCCCCGGCGGATCCGGCAGAGCCTGCCCAATTGCGACGGCGTGCTCGTCGGTTCGGCCGCGGAGGTCTGGGCCTTCGAGGCCTGCCTGCCCGACGTCCCAGCGGAGGCGGTCCAGGTCTGGCTCCAGAGTTCCGATGGCGCGACGCTCCGGCTCGACGCGGACGCGCATGCCGCCTCGGACGGAACACTCCGCTTCGTCGCGGCGCTGAATGGCCTGCGGCCGGACCCCTACGAGGTCCTCCTGCGCACCGGCCGCGGGACCGGCCCGGCGATCGCGCTGCCCGACCGGCTTCAGGTCCGCGAGGGGCACGGGCGCTGTCGGGACACCGAGACCCTCCCCGCGGCCTTCCGGCGGCGTTTCATCAAGGTGATCCGCCGGGCGCCGAACCTCAACGCGGTCGCGCTCACCGCCGAGGACGACGTCCGGTCCATCCGGTGCCAGGGCTGGGCGTTCCTGCGCGGGCTCGGCTCCGCCCTGTGCGTGGTGGCGCGCTGGGAGGAGAACGGGCGAAGCCGGATCTGCATCGGCGCGCCTCTCGAACGGCCGGACATCGAGGCGCATCTCGGGACCGCGCTGGCACGCTCCGCCGGCTTCGACCTCATGATCCCCGTCCAGGCCGTCACCAGCGGGCGCGTCCAATTCTATCAGTGCTACCGCTGGCGCACGGTCGAGTTCGCGGGCTTCCGCGAAGCCCTGATCCCGGCGCTCGATGGGACCTGACATGGGAGCCGTCCCGATGGCCGCCGCCGACCGCGCGCTTCGACGTGTCGGGGGGGGGGCCGCCGGCCTGACCGCAGAATGCCAGATCGTCCTGCCGTTCTTTCCGAAAGACCATTCCAATATTACTTGACTTTCCCGAGCCCGCGTGATGCCGATGTCTTGTTGCGAAGTCGATGTGATATTTTTGTTTCTTGGGATCGATTCTTTGTAGATCACGTGGATTACATTTGACTCGCACACTCCGTAGAGTTTTTTGCTCGCTTAGCCGGTAAAAAAACGGTATGAGAGAATCAAAACTCTGGTGAGTGAATCGATGGCAGGCCTAGGCTTGACGTTGCGCCGTTCGTTGCTTCTGACTGTTCCGGCCTGGTCTGTCCTCGTCTCTGAGGCGAGCGCCGATTGCCAACCGGGGACACCGACGAGCGGCCAGACCATTGCCTGCTTCGGGACGTCGACGGGGTACGTCGCGCCCGCAGCCGCCACGGGCCTGACCGTGACCGTCGCTCCCGGCGCGACGGTCACGCCGGTTCAGACGAGTGGCGGCGCCAATCCCAGCTTCACCAACATTCGTGTCGTCGGCGGCAGCCTCGTCAACAACGCGGGCACGATCACGAATCCGGCCGGCCAGGCGCGCGACAATTTCGGCGTCAACCTCGCGGGCGACCTCTCGACCTTGAACAATACCGGCACGATCAGCCTCGTCGCACCTGCGGGGAACGCCACGACCCGGCTCTATGGCGCCTATTCGAGCGCACCCAACGGCGCCCAATACGCCAGCACGACCGTGACCAATGGCGGCACGATCAGCGTCGTCCAGAACGGAAACGGCATCGCGCGCGGAATCTACTCGGGCGAGAACACGACGCTCTTCACGATCACCAACACGGGCCTCATCAGCGCCACCCGGGCCCCGACCGCAACCGCCACCACCGCGCTCGTCGCGGGCGTCGATTCCGACGACGACACCGACCGCCTGGTGGTGAACAACGCGGCCGGCGGGCGCATCACGGCGACGGGGGTCAACACCCGCGCGATCAACGGGCGCGCGGCCGATCTCGTGATCAACAACAGCGGCACGATCCAGAACACCACGGCCGGAGAGGCGGCGATCGCCACCTACGCGCTGAACGCCGGGAACGCGGGCGATGCCACGACGCCGCGCGCCTACAGCACCACCCTCACAAACACCGCCACCGGCGTCGTCTCGGGCGATATCCGGCTGTTCGATCAAGATCTCCAGACTGGCGCCACCCTGGTGAACCTGCGCCGCTCCGGCACCGTCGCCAACGCCGGAACGATCACCGGCACGGTCGCCTTCGGTGGCGGCAACGCGGTGGTGACCAACACGGGCCGGATCGGCGGGAGCATCAGCTTCCTCGACGTCGCCGGAACCGTGAACGCGGTCAGCCTCGGCACCGGCTCCAGTATCGGCGGCAACATCACCGCCCGGGGCCTCGGCACCAACACCCTCACGCTCTCCGGCACCGGGACCCTCATGGGGGCGGTGACCGGCTTCACGAGCCTGACCCAGGCCGGCGGCGCCTGGACGACGGGCGCCGGCTCCACGCAGGCGCTGTCCGGAAACCTCACCGTGGCGGGCGGAACCCTGACCCTCGGGGCCGGCTCTACCCAGACCGTCGGCGGCGTCGTGCAGGTCACGGGCTCGGGGGGCCAGCTCACCGTCGCCAACACCCTCACGAACAAGGCCGTCAACCTGTCGGGCTCGAACACGACGGTGGTCAATCTCGGCACGATCACCGGAACCGGGGCCGCGGGGCGCACCAACACGGCGGCCAACCGGGTCTACGGCGTACTCGCCAACTCGACGGGGGCCGATTTCAGCAACGTCGCGGTGGTGAATCAGGGCACCATCGCGGTGACGGAGAACGGCATCGGCGTCTCCCGCGGCATCTATGCCGGCGAGAACATCGCCTCGATGTCGGTGGTCAACGCGGGCACCATCTCGGCGACCCGGGCCTCGACCAGCACCGGCACCGCCGCGGTGGCGGCCATCGATTCCGACGACGACGTGGCGTCCCTCACCGTGACCAACCAGGCCGGGGGCCGGATCTCGGCCACCGGCACCGGAACGCGCGCGATCCAGGGCCGTGCGCAGAGCTTCACCATCGCCAATGCGGGCACGATCGCGGGGCCGGCCGGCGGGCAGGCGATCGTGGTCTAAGGCAACGGCACCGCGACGCTCACCAACGCGGCCACGGGGACGATCGGCGGCGACGTCCGCTTCACCGATTCTGACCCGCAGGTCGCCACCAGCACCGCGCGGCGCAACAGCAGCACCACCAATGCCGGGCGCATCGACGGCAGCCTGCTCTACGGCATGGGCAGCCACGCCCTCGCGAACACCGGTACGATCACCGGCGGCATCACCCTGAACGACGTCGCCGCCAGCCGGAACACCATCACCCTCGGCACCGGCTCGGTGATCCAGGGCAACATCGTCGCGCAGGGCCGCGGCCGCAACGCCCTCGTCCTGACCGGGGCCGGCACCCTCGCGAGCAACGTCTCGGGCTTCACCACCCTCTCGGCGCAGGGCGATGCCTACACCCTGGCCGCCGGCACCACCCAGAGCTTCTCGGGCGGTGCGACGGTCGCCGGCGGATCCCTCATGGTGAATTCGACGCTCAATGCCGACACGCAAGTCGCCGCCGGCGGGACGCTCCTCGGAACCGGGCGCATCGGCGGCACGCTGACCAATGGCGGGACCGTCGCGCCCGGCAACGCCACGGCGGCCTACGGGACCCTCTCGGTTTCGGGCGCCTTCGCCCAGACCGCCGGGGCGACGCTCAGCACGGCCGTCGCGGCGACCGGCGAGGCCGCCCGCCTCAGCGTCGACGGCACCGCGACGCTCGCGGGCACGGCCAGCCTCGTTCAAGCCGACGGTCAGTACCGTCCGGGCACGCGCTACACCCTCGTGACGGCCCAGGGCGGCATCACCGGGGGCTTCAGCGCCGTGACCACCAGCAATGCCCTGCCGACGCTGATCCGTGCCGTGGCCTCGAGCGATGCCACCAACGCCTACGTCACGCTGGCCCAGCAGAGCTTCGGCCTCGTGGCGCGGACGCAGAACCAGGCCAGTGCCGCCCGGGGCCTCGATGCGGCCCTCGCCGGCAATACGGGCGCCTTGACCACCCTCGACTACCAGAGCGACGGCGCCAACGCGGCGCTGCTCGACCGCGTGGCCGGCCAGGGCTACGCATCCGTCGCCGATCCGCAGCTGCGGGCCGGCCGGGCCTTCGCGGACCAGCTCGTCCAGCGCGGCTACACCGCCATCTTCGAACCGGGCCAGGACGGCTTCACCCTGCCGCCCGCCGTCTACGCCGCCGACCTGCCGCAGCGTCGGTCGGTGCCGGAGGCGCGCTTCGTCCCGACGAACCGCGGCTACGGCGTCTGGGCCACGGGCTACGGTCAGTTCGGCACGGTGGACGGCACCGCGAACGCGGCCGGTCGCACCGAGACCATCGCGGGCTTTGCGGGTGGCATCGACGCCCACACCCAGCCCGGAACGGTGCTCGGCATCGCGGCGGGCTACGGCTCGGTCGATGTCGGCCTGTCGCGCACCGGCGAGCGGGCGCACACGGACAACGCACAGATTGGGATTGCCCCGGTTTGGTGGACACCGACAACGCTTTCGCGTGAGGTGTTTATCCGATGCCCAAGAGCCATCCCCCATACCCCGCCGAGTTCCGCCGACAGATGGTCGAGTTGGTCCGCGCCGGCCGTGATCCGAACGATCTGGCTCGCGAGTTCGAGCCCTCCGCACAGGCCATCCGCAACTGGGTGGCCGAGGCCGACCGCAGCGAAGGACGGCGTGATGCGAAGCCACCGCCTGCCGACCCCGGCCTGACAGCGGTTGAGCGCGATGAACTCGTCCGGCTACGGCGCGAGAACCGGCAGCTGAAGCTGGAGCGCGATATCCTCTCTCGCGCGACGGCCTGGTTTGCTCGGGAGACCGGGGTTCTGCCGTCGGGGTCTTCCGGTTCATGAACGCGAACCAGGCCGACTTCCCGATCGCTGCCATGGCACACATGCTCGGCGTGTCGAAGGCGGGATACTATGCCTGGGCTGGCCGGCAGCCCTCGGCGCGTCGGACAGCGGACGCAGCCCTGCTCAAGCGAATCCGCACCGTCCATCTCGGCTCGCACGAGACTTATGGCGCGCCACGCGTCCACGCCGACCTGCGCGAACAGGGCGAGCGGCACTCTCGCAAACGCATAGCCCGGTTGATGCGCGAGGCTGGCCTTGTCGGAGCCAGTCATCGGCGTGGTGGCCCTGTCACGACGCGGCGAGATCGAGAGGCGCGCCCGGCTCCCGACCTGGTCGACCGTAACTTTGCCGCCGCTGCCCCGAACCGGCTCTGAGTAGCGGATATCACCTACGTGCCGACTGCTGCGGGCTTCCTCTACCTCAGCATCGTGCTTGACGCCTTCAGCCGCCGGATCGTCGGCTGGGCCATGGCCAATCACCTGCGTTCGGAGTTGGTTCTGGACGCTTTGGAGATGGCCGTGACACAGCGCAGGCCCCGCGACGTGATCCATCACTCGGACCAAGGATCGCAGTACACGTCGCTGGCCTTCGGCAGCCGCTGCCAGGAGGCGGGCGTGCGACCCTCGATGGGTTCGGTCGGCGACGCCTACGACAACGCCATGGCCGAGAGCTTCTTCTCGACCCTCGAATGCGAGTTGCTCGCCCGCCGCCGCTTCCGTTCGCAGGCCGAGGCACGAATGCCTGCTTCAGCTACATCGAGGGCTTCTATAACCCGCTGCGCCGGCACTCGGCGCTCGGATACCGCTCGCCCGTCGTATACGAGCAGGAGACCCGGCCGCACCCGTCACCTGAGACCCGGCTCAGCCAAGCCCCCTAACCGTCCACAGAAACGGGGCAATCCCAGTGAGACGCGTTATTAGGCACCGCTACCTGATTTGGCTCGTCTTGATCGATCCCGTTATCACCGGCTCGCCCAGGGCAGCGGCGAAAGGATTTAGGCCTTTCTGGTCAACCACGTTGGCCGAGTAGAGAGACCCCACCGCGAGCAGGCCAATCGCCAGCGCAGCTTTCAGAACCGTCCAGAGTCGGCCGAAGGCGAAGAGCATTGTGCGTTCCTGAGGTTGTCACTCAGCCTGCAGCGCTTTGGTTAGAGCGACCTTAATGTTGCCGGCTTACCGCTTGCATGAAGCGCCACACAGTCTCGCAAGCGGACCAGCCCGAACACGATGATCAAATCTGCCCGCGTTCTTGCTTGGATGCTGCTCGCCGCCCTGGTCTTCGTGACCGTCTGCCCGATCGAGTACCGGCCGCATCCACCAGGCTTCCCTGTCACGGTTGAGCGGCTGGGCGCCTTCGCCCTCATCGGGTTCCTCTTTGCGGTTGGCTACCCTCGGTACCGCTGGCAGGTTGGCATGCTGATCGTCATCGCGGCCGGCGCCCTAGAGGCATCCCAGATGCTCGATCCCTCTCGGCATGGCCGCGTGGCTGATTTCGCCGTGAAGGCGGTCGGGGCAATCATCGGGGTTGTTGGGGCATTGGTCTTTAGCCGCCTCTCGTCGCGCCCGACTGGAGCCTGCGCCTAGAGCGGTGCCCGACCGGCTTACATCGACCGGGGTTTCGAAGGGAGCGCAGATGTGATTCGATGCGCGGCTTTCTGAGGAGGGGCGCCGGATACCCTCAGCTCTGTCAGCTGATCCGCGTGCTCACGACGCCAGATCCGCTGAACCCGGTCCTTGCCCAACCTGCCACCCCGCTGCCTGCAGCAGCGCGGTGATGCAGCGGTAGCCATCCCAAGGACAGGGGCTCCCGCAGCAGCGGGTTGTCGAGCAGGTAGATCTGGCCGACCAAGAGGTAGTTTTCTGCCCGCTGGTAGGCATCGATGACAGCGAGACCTGTTGGTCCCAGCGGTCCGGGCACGAAGCCGGGGAGGAACGGCTTTCCTCCGTGATCCTGGATATCGGCAGGCTTCGGGTCGCTCGCGACAGGCATTTCGGCTTCCCGGGCATCACGGGACAATCCTGCGCCCCATGCGATATTACAGAGGAAAGCGGATCGAGTGCCGAAGCATCCAGAGACGGTCACTCGGTCCACGACTTTGGAAACCAGTTCCCATGAAAGCCTGGCGGGATCCGATGCCCCAGGTGCACCGCGGCGACGGGCGCCGCCTCGAATGCGCGCGCGTCGAGGATGACGAAGTCGGTCGTGTCACTCACCGTGTCGACGACGAGCCCAACGAGCCAGCCCTCGTCTTCTTCAGCCTCGGGCCTCGCAGGCACGAACACGAACTCGCCCGGGACACTGTCGGGGCCGAACTCGTGAACGCGCCGCTCCCGTGTCTCCAGATCGTGCTTGTAGAGTTGCGTCGCGCCCACGAGCTGAGTGTTGCCGTCGGCGGGGACCGAGCCCGTATAGACGTATCGGTGGTGCTGCCCAAAGCGACGCTCGTCGATCCGGGGGAACTCCTGCGCCGCGGAATCGATCACCCGGCGGTCGACCCGCCCCGTCGTGGGGTGGGCTGTCCAGCGCTCCAGCCGCCCCGGTGCATCGAGGCCACCACCTGCCGAGGCAAACACCCTCTCGTAGGTGACGACGTCGAGGATCACCCGCCCATCAGCGTTGTCGTAGGCATTGGCGACGTGGAAAACGAAGCACGGCTCGACCGCGCACCAGATGATGTCGGCGGCCGTGCCATGCCGCGGGAGCAGGCCGACGCGGGCGCGGTGGGCCGGGTTCCAGCGGAACGGGAAGCGGTGTCCTGCCAGCACCGCCCGCATCGAGAAGGTGACGGGCAGGTCTAGCACGACGACGAAGCGGGTCGTGATCGCGCAATCGTGGATGCAGGGGCCGTGTTCGACCGGAATTGAGACGTCCCGCACAACGCGACCGGCGGGCGAGATAACGACGTGGCGCACGCTGTCCCAGACGCGGCCGTCATAGGCGATGGCATGTGTTTCACCGGTCGCCGGATCGCGATGCGGATGCCCCGTGAAGGAACCGGCGAGGGTGCCGTCGAACGTATCGTAGCGCTGCGTCTCCAAGTCCTCGGATAAAAAGACGGGAAAGCTGCCGGCTTCGACCACGGCAAAAGCGCGGCCGCCGATCGCGACGACGTTGGTGTTGACGGTGTCGTCGCCGCGGCGCGGTCCCGGGGCAGCGGGCCGGCCGAGCGCTGCGGAAGCTGCATGCGAGCCGATCAAACGGTTACGGTACCACATGGCCTTTCCGTCCTCAATGCGGAGACCGTGCACCATGCCGTCGCCCAGGAACCAATCGTGGCCGCGCGTCGTCGGGCGGGCGGGGTTGGCGCCCATCTTCAGGTATCGGCCCTCGAGCCCCGCCGGGATCGTCCCGGTCACGGGCAAATCCCGCAGGGTCAATTCCTCGCGCATCGGCGCGTGGACACCGACCACGAAGGGGTGCTGCGTCCTCGGAAGGCGCAATCGATTGCAGGCCGCCACCAGCGCGACAAGGCCCTCGGCGGCGGCACGCAGGCTGGACTCCATCAAGTTCGGCATCGGGGGCTGGCTCGGGGTGATCGAAGGAAAAGCAAGAGCCCGGGTGATGGAGGCGCTCGCGTTTCCGGATAAGAATGCCACCTCTGGTCGCCGGGGAAGACTGGGCGATTTTGTCGATGAAGCATCTAACCACGTCTGGCCACGCGACGGGAGTGGATCGCTGTGTCTATGGCGTAGTCAGCCAAGCGCTCGGACGCCTCCAGCCGCCGGATGAAGGGCTGCTTTCGGGTTTGCTATCGACCAACTTCTACGGCGTAGTTGGGTCGGTACCTGCCCGTCCGCGCTACAACCGTGTCGGGTGGGGTTCTGCCCGTCCGCTTCTGGACGGAGAATGGGGCTAACAGCCATTCTGATCGGCCAGGTTTTCATTGTCCGCCGCCGCCCGTAAGATGTTGATCGAGTTCACCTTTCGAAGCCGGCTGCACGCGAGCGGCTCAGATGCCCGCATACCAAGCGTAGCCCTGGTCCTCCCAGTAGCCACCCTTGCCCTCGCCAAAATGGGCGAAGCTCTCGACCACCTCGATGCGCATTACGTACTTGGCCTGCTTGTAGCCGAGGTTGCGTTCGACCCGTAGGCGCAGCGGGGCGCCGTTCGCGATAGGAAGCGCCTTGCCGTTCATGTCGTAGGCGAGGATCGTCTGCGGGTGGAACGCGTCCACGAGGTCGATACTCTCGTAGTACCGGACGGACGTCCCGCCGCTGGCCGCGGTGTCCTCCGGCGCCTGTTGGCCGCCGGAATCCTTCCTACTCTCCCCTCCGCCCGACTGCTTGGTCATGGCCGGGTTGGTATTGCCGGCGGGGGGCGCCTCGTCGGTATCCTCACCGTCTCCGCCGCCTTCGAGCGCACTGCCCTGGTCCATGGTGTCCGCGCAATGAAACACCACGTAGCGCGCCTCGGGCTTCAGCTTGGCGCGGGACAGGAGGTCGGCGAGCGGCACGCCGGTCCATTTGCCGATGGCGCTCCAGCCCTCGACGCAATCGTGCCGGGTGACCTGGGTGCGGGCGGGAAGCGTGCTAAGCTCGGCCAGGGACAGCCGGAAGGGTACCTCCACGAGGCCGCCGACCTCAAGGTGGTACTTGGCGAACTTGCCCTTCGCCAGGGCCTTGTAGTCTTTGTCCAGCGGATCCTCGGTGCCGTTCGGCTTGAACCACGGCGAGATGTCGGACTCGGCGTATTCCGGCGCCAGCGTCCGGTCGGTCAGGAGCAGGCGTTGGACGAACAGGTTGGCGTCCTCGCCGGTCTTGATCGTGCGCTGGAACCAGTCAGCGTTGCCTAGGCGGTCGCACCCGCCGAGCATGGCCGCCGCGGCCGTGGCGGACGCTCCCGTTAGGAGGGCACGTCGGCTCGGAAGGGAGTTCATGACCGGGGCTCCGCGGCGACGGCGACCGGCTCGACCTTGCGCTCGATCACGAACCAGCCGGTGAGCATGCCGCGCATGTTGTTCCAGAACCCGGAGAGCAGGACGAGTGCGACGTGCACGACGACGAACAGGACCAGCAGCGCCGCCACGACGAAGTGAATCGTACGGGCAGACTGGCGCCCGTCGAACAGGGTCAGCAGGAACGGGAAGGCCGCGTTCATCGCCGGCGACATCGCGAGCCCAGCCAGCACCTGAACCGGCAGGAGCACGAACAACACGACGAGGTAGGTGAGCTTCTGGATGACGTTGTAGCGCTTGGCCTCGTCGCCCTGGGGGAAGCGCAGCGTCAGGTGCTCCCACACTGACGCGCCGAAGTGCCGGACTTGGTCGCGCGACGGGATCACCCGGAACCGAAGCTGTCCGCTGACCAACCCGTAGAGGAGGTAGGCGAGCCCGTTCAGGACGAAGGCCCAGGCGAAGAAGAAGTGCCAGCTACGACCGCCGGTGAGGTCCTGGTCGCTCGGCAGGGTCGTCCAGGCCGGGAAGCCACGGTCGGCCGGCTCGCCGTTCGCACCGACCGAGGAGCCGAGCCAGCCGGTGGTGTCGAATGTCGTTCCGAAGATCGTGGTGACGCCCTTGGGCGGGTCGTCCTCGGTGGAGGACATCGCCATCAGCGGCGTATCGAAGGTCGAGACGTTGCCCCAGTACAGAGCCGGATGGGCGTTGAAGATCTGCAGGCCGCTCATGAGCAGGACCAGCAGGCAGACCGCGTTGACCCAGTGCGTGACGCGGATGACGGCGGGGTGCCGGAACATCCAACGACGGCGCTCGACCTCGCCGGTCTCGGGCGCGGAACGGGTCAGGTAGGTTCGAGCCAAACGGTCTTCCTTGAAGTCATGGCCATCGGGGTGGAGGCCCCATGTCGGGGCCTCCGAAAGCGCATGGCGCTTGGGATCACATCCCGCGGTTCATCATCCGCTTCTTCATCATGCGGCGCTTCATCATGTTCTTCCGCATCATGCGCTTCTTCATCATCATCCGCTCGCCGCGGTCCATGCGGACCTGGGTGACGCCGCTCTCGGACTGCATGCCGTTGACGGACATCGGGGCGGCCGTGGCCGAACCGGCGGCGAGGGCGATGCCGCCGAGAGCGGTCAAGGCGGTCAGCGCAAGAGTGAACTTCTTCATGTAGGATCTCCTGTGGAGGTGAACATCTTATCCAACCCACACTACAACATCATGATTGTATCGTTGTTCCTAACAATTAAAGAATGACTTTCCTATACTATGATAATTAAGCAATAGATATTCCGCGCTCAAATCAAGGCTTTTGGCCTGGGCGCGATCCTATCCTCGGCTATTGATACGGAGTCGGTCCCCGAGAAGTTTCAGCCCCCCGGCAGGAAGCCGCCGAGCCGGATCTCGACCTTGGACGAGTGGGCGACTTCGACCAGACGCCATCGAGGCCATTCGCATCAGGGCTCACGGCTGCACCGGAGGCAGCCCATCTCCTGCTTGCAGGCGAAGGCCCGCAGACGTGGCGCTGCTGCCGACATCACGGAGCGACGAACGACCGCTTTCGGCGGATGGCGTAGGGTAGCTTAAACGGCAAGGTCGGGTCGCAACCGGCCCCCCGATGACCAGGCGGAGGGGGCGCTCCCGGGATTCGCCGCCCTTCCGGTCGCCGCGCCTCAGGCAAATCCCGTCAGGTGGCGCAGGGCCGCCGCGTGCAGCTCCGGGTTGGCGGCGGCGATGACGCGGCCGTCGAAATCCGGGGTGAGCGGGCGACCGGCCCAGTCGGTCATCACGCCCCCGGCGCCCTCCACCACGGGGGCCAGGGCCATGACGTCGTAGACCTTGAGGCCGGCCTCGACGACGAGGTCGCAATGGCCCGAGGCGAGGAGGCCGTAGGCGTAGCAGTCGCCGCCGAAGCGGCGCAGGCCCACGGCGGCGCTCAGGGCCGCGAAGGCCTCGGCGTCGGCCCCCCGGAACAGGTCGGGGGAGGTCGCGAACAGCCGGGCCTCGGCGAGGGCGCGCCGGCTGGTGCGGATCGGCTTGCCGCCGAACCAGGCGCTGCTGCCGTTGCCGTGCCAGCGCTCGGCCAGGGCCGGCATGTCGATGAGGCCGAGGAGCGGCCGCCCGCCCCGCACCAGGGCGATCAGGGTGCCGAAGAGCGGCATGCCGGTGATGAAGCTCTGGGTCCCGTCGATGGGGTCCACCACCCAGGTCAGGTCGTGGCTGAAGTCGCCGCCCTCCTCCTCGCCGAGGATGCCGTGCGCCGGGTAGGCCTGGCGGATCTCGGCCCGCAGGCGGGCCTCGATGCCGCGGTCGGCCTCGGTGACGGGGCTCGCATCGGCCTTGGCCTCCACGGCGAGCGGCGTGCGGAAGTGGCGGCGCGCCAGGGGGCGCACGCTGTTGGCGAGGTGGTGGGCGAAGGCCATCAGCCCGTCGGGCGTGGCGTCGAAGCCCGCCGGTGGGGCGAGGGTCGGAAACATGGGATCGGCCTTGGGCGACGGGGAACGCGGGAACGGGAGGGCGGCGGTCACAGCAAGTGCAGCCAGCGCGGCCAGTCGGGATGGTGGAACAGGGTCCGGGCCCGCGCGAGCTTCCAGGTCCCGTACTTGTAATAGTCGAAGTCGAGGGTCGAGACGCGCTCCTGGATCATCGCCCAGGTCGCCCATTTGAGGTCGCCCAGCGCCTTCAGCACCGCGGTGCGGGCGTCGATCTGCGGGGTCCAGCGGCCCCAATAGGCCTCGATCATCTCGCGCTCGACCGCGGCCGGGAACGCCATCTCGTCGAACCACAGGGCGAGCTCGTAGGCGCGCTCGTTGTTCGAGGCGTACTCGAAGTCGACGAGGCGGACTTGGTCCTGCCCGTCGAGCATGAAGTTGCCGGCCAGGGTGTCGTTCATGCAGGGCACGAGGTCGAGGCCCGAGGCCAGGAGCGCGGCCTTGGCCTGGCCATAGCGCCGCATCAGGAAGGCCGCATCCTGCGGCACCCGGCCGCCGACGGCCTCCACCTGCCCGACATGCTCCTCGATCATGTCGAAGATCGTCTTGGTCAGGGTCAGGGCCGGGGCGTCGTTGAAGGCCCGCAGGGCCCGGACCGCGTTCTGGCGCACGACCGGGCGCAGGAAGTCGAGGTTCGAGGACGCCCGGAAGTCGTCCAGGAAGGCGAAGATCTCGACGCCGTCCTCCGGCAGGTAGTCGAGCACCGCCACCCCGAAGCCGCAGGCCTCGGCCCGCCGGCTGGCCTCGTGGGCGGCGTCCCGCGCGATGAACATCTTGGTGCCGCGCCCGGGCACCTTGAGGAAGACGTCGATCCCCTCCCCCGCCTGGACCCGCCAGTTGGTGTTGCTGATGCCGCCCGAGACGGCGCGGTAGCGCAGGGGCGTGCCGGCCCAGGCCGGCACCCGGGCGAGGATCGCCTCCAGGGCCTGCTCGGGGGCGCCCCGCCCCTCGCCCATCCGTGTCCAGCTCATCGCGTCCTCCCCGCAGCCGTCCGGTCCGTCACAGCCGGCGCAGCCAGAGCTCGAAGTCCGGCGCCGCCATCGTGGTGCGCGCGTGCCGCAGCCGCCACTGGCCGTACTTGAAGAACTCGATGCCGGGCCGGCGCGAGGTCACCGCCCGGGTGATCCCCCAGAGGCCCCACATCAGGTCGTCCACCGCGCCGTAGAGCCGGCAGCGGGCGAGCAGGGCGTCGGTGCAGCGCCCGGCATAGGTCTCGATGGCTTGCCGGCGCTCGGGCTCGAAGACATAGGCCTCGTTGAGGAGCGCGCCGATCTCGAACCAGGGGTCGAAATCGCCCGCGAGGTCGAAATCCACGAGGCGGACGCCGTCGGGCGCGAGGCCGCCCCCGTCGAAGCGCAGCATGAGGTTCGAGGCGGTGCCGTCGTTGCGGCAGAACCGCCGGTCGAAGCCCGCCGCCGCGATCGCCGCGCGGATCAGCTCGGCCTCCGCCAGGAGCACCGCGAAGTCGTCGGGCACCGGGGCGGCGCAGGCCCGGGCCTCCGCCGCGAGGGCGGCGATCCGCCCGAACGGGCAGAAGCTCTGGCCGAGGGGCTCCGCCCCGTGCAGCCGCCGCAGGGCGCCGAGGACCTGCGCCATCGTGTCCGCCTCCTGCAGGTCGCCGACTCGGGCGTAGCGCCAGGGCTCGGGCAGGTCGGCCAGCACGACCACGTCCTCGCCCTGGGCCAGCAGGGCCGGGCCGAGGCCGAGGGCCCCGGCCCGGCGCGTCGCCTCCGCCATGGCGGGGCGGATGTCGGCGGCCATGTCGGCGTGGCGCCGCTTGACGAAGACGGGATCGGCGCCGTCGCGCCGGACCCGGGCGCAGTCCGAGGCCACCGCCCGGTGGGTCGGGGAGGCGACCGGCGCCGCCGCCAGGGCGATCTCCGCCGCCCCGGCCTCCCAGCCCGGGAGGCGCGCGAGGGCGGCGGCGATGCGCGTCGCGAAGTCCGGTTCGGGGGCCATCATCCTGTCGGCTCCGGTTGCGCGGCCCGCACCGGGTCGCCGCCCCGGCGGCACAGGCGCCTGGCCGCCTCCCGCATCAGGGCGAGGCCCGCCGCGAGGTCGGCCGGGTCGGTGGCCTCGGCCTCGTTGTGGGCGATGCCGTCGATGCTCGGCACGAAGACGAGTCCCGTCGGGCAGATCCCGAGGAAGCTCAGGGCGTCGTGCCCCGCCACCGTGTCCATCCGCAAGGTTTCGAGGCCCTGCGCCGCGGCGCAGGCGGCGACGAGGTCGCAGACCGCCTCGGGCATCGCCCGGATCGGGCGCTCGCCCCGGCTCGTGATCGTCAGCCCGGTGCCGGCCCGGTCGGCGGCCCCGGCGAGGAGGCGGTCGGCCCGGCGCCCGGCCTCGGCCAGGATGGCGTCGTCGGCGGACCGGAGCTCCACCGAGATCGCGACGTGTGCGGCGACCACGTTGGCGGAATTCGGCGCGACCTCGACACGACCCACCGCGGTATACAGCAGGCCGGGCCACGCATCGGCCAGCGCCCGGATGTCCGCGATGGCATAGGCGGCGGCGAGCAGCGCGTCGCGCCGGCGCTCCATCCGCCCGGGCCCCGTATGGGCCTGGACGCCGGTGAAGGCCGCCTCGATCTTGGTCGCCCCCCAGTTGCGGGTGACGATGCCGATGGTCCGTCCGGCCTCCTCCAGCGCGGTGCCCTGCTCCACGTGGATCTCGAGGTAGCAGGCCGGCTGCGGCGGCGGTGCGTCGCCGCCCGCCTGGCCGATCGCCGCCAGCGCCGCCCCCAGGCGGATGCCGTCGTCGTCGCGGCAGGCCAGCGCCTCCGCCACCGTGTGTCGGCCGACATAGGTACCGCTGCCGAGGAGGCTCGGCCGGAAGCGGGCGCCCTCCTCGTTGGTCCAGTTCACGGCGCAGAAATCGGCGTTGAAGCGCCCTCCGGCCCGCCGGGCCGCCATCAGGCCGGCACCCACCCGTAGGGCGGCGGCGACGCCGTAGGTACCGTCGAGGCGGCCGGCGCGGCTCTGGCTGTCGAGGTGCGAGCCCATCATGACGAGGGGCGCATCTTCCTGATCCGTCAGCGAAAACAGGCCGAACTGGTTGCCCGTCGCGTCGACCCGCAGGGTGCCGCCGGCCGCCCGGACCATCTCCGCGAACACGGCGCGGGCGGCGCCGTCCGCGGGGCTTGCGCAGAGGCGGGTCACGCCGCCCCCGGGGGTGGCGCCGCAGGCGAAGAACCGGTCGAGCAGGTCCGCGAGGGCCCGCGCCTCGCCGGCCTCAGGTATGGATGGTCTCGATCTCATGCCCGGCGAACGCGTCCTGGAACGCCTCCGGCGGCGGCTTGTCGGTGACGATGCTGAGCTTCTCGCCGAGACCGAAGGTGCAGAGATTGGCCTGCCGGCCGAACTTGCGGGAATCGGCGAGCAGGACGGCCCTGCGCGACTGACCCTTCAGCGTCCGGCGCAGCACCGATTCGTGCTCCTCGTAATCCATCCAGCCGTGCTCGAGATCGCAGGCGGCGATCCCCATGAAGGCGATGTCGAAGAAGTAGCGCCGGGCGTAGGCCACGGTCTCGTAGCCCACCAGCGCGTTGTCGTTGCTCCGCAGGGTGCCGGGCGTCAGGTTGACCCGGGCCGGGCCGCTGCCGAGATGCAGGGCCACGTCCACCGAGTTGGTCGTGATGGTGAGGTTGCGCCCGGTGAGCCGCCGGGCGAGGGCAAGCGTGGTGGTGCCCGTGTCGATGAAGACCGACATCCCGTCCAGCACTAGGGCCTCGGCCAGAACCGCCACGCGCCCCTTCTCGCGGGTGTTGAGCTTGCCGCGCTCCTGCAGGGGGCGCTCCTGATCGAGGCGCGGCGGCACCGCGCCGCCGTGGATGCGCCGGAGCAGGCCGCGTTCCTCCAGCATCTTCAGATCGCGGCGGATGGTTTCTTCGGACACCTTCAGGAAGAGGGCCACATCCGCGACGCCGACCCGGCCCGTCCCATGGAGGCGGGACAGGATTTCCTGGTGGCGATGATCCGTCAGCATGCTCGATGGCCGTCCTACCGTTCACCCGATGATAACGGTGATCCGTGGCCGCGGTCGCGCGGGAATGCGGACGCGGCATCCGGTATCCCATGCTCGTTCGCGTTGTCCTGCAACTGGAATGATGCATCGAATCTCGCCTTGCGCCGTCGGCGCGTGTGACCGGTCGGTCAAAAACCACAGACACAGGTCGTTTCCCGAAATCCTACGGCATCGCCGGATGCAATCGAACCCCCACCCCGGCATGGTCCGCACGTCGCCCGACGCGTATGTCTGCCGGAATTCCCAAGGAAAACGTTCAGCGTTTTGATTACGCCGCGACTGGCGAGGTGGGTCAATCGGGAAATCTGTGTTTTGTGGTTTCTGTGGCTTTACTGCTCATTGCCGGGGCCGTTTGCCGATCCCTTGGGCAGTCCTGCCCGCGGGATACCCGCGTCCGAGCCTCAGCCGACCAGGTCGGGAGCGCGGCGGTGACGCGTCGCCTGTTCGTAGTCGTAGGCGAAGCCGAGGAGGTCGGCCTCGCTCCACATCCGGCCGACGAAGATCAGGTTGAACGGCGACCCCGAGGCGTAGAATCCGGCCGGGACCGTCACGCCGGGCAATCCGGCGATGTTGATCTCGCACACCGTGGTCTCGTTGATCGCCTCGTCGCCGTGAAGGGGCGGAAGTTCGTTCCGCATCTGCGGGAAGACGAGGCCGTCGAGGCCGCTCGCGTCCATCACCGCGTCGAAGATCGCCAGGTAGGCCTCCCGCAGGGTGAGGAAGGCGGAGAGATCCGGTGGCACGGTCGGGTTGGCGAGGATCGGCGCGAAGGCCGGGATGGCATGCAGATAGCGCAGCACGCCGATGGGGCCGAAGGCGTCCTCGGCCTCAGTGGCCGCGGCGAAGGCCTCGACGCTGCGGATGGCGGCGCTCGGGCCGAGGCGCTGCAGATAGAGGTGCAGGTCGTAGGGGACCGACTCCATGCCGCGGGCATCGAAGTGATTCAGGCCCGGCGTAGGGCGGCCCAACGCCGCGAAGCCGGTCCCGGCGAAGGGATCGGCCACCAGCGTGGCGCTGCGGGCGGCGATCTCGTCCTGTGCGCGGGCATAGAGCGTGCCCGCCTCCGGGGAGAGCGGCAGGTCGCGCCAGCCCGGGCCGAACAGGCCGAGGCGCTTGCCCTTCAGCGCTCCGGTGTCGAGGTGGGCGGTGTAGCCGCCCCGCGGGCGTTTGCCGATGCCCGCCACGGTCTTCGGATCCGCGGGGGTGTAGCCTGCCAGCACGTCGAGGGTCAGCGCGGCGTCGCGTACGCAGCGGGCGATGGGACCGACCACGTCGCGGGTGCTGCCGGCGAGCGGCACCACGCCGGCATTGGGCACCAGGGCGAAGGTCGGCTTGATGCCGACCAGCCCCTGCGCCGAAGCGGGATTCTGGATCGACCCGCCCGTTTCCTCGGCGAGGCCCAGCACCGCGAAGCTGGCGCCGACGGCAGTCGCCGTCCCGGCGCTGCTGCCGCCGGGCAGGCTCTCGGGCGCGGCCGCGTTCAAGGTCGGGCCGGCCCAGCTGTCGTTGGCGTGGCTGCCGGTAGCGCTCAGCACCGGCACGTTGGTCTTGCCGAGCATGACGCAGCCGGCGGCCCGCATCCGCGCCACCACGGGCGAGTCGGTCTCCGGGATGAGGTCGACGCCGCCGGTCCGGGCGCTCAGGAAGTGCCAGCCGGCGGTGGTCGGCAGCCCGGCCATGTCCATCGGGTCCTTGATCACCACGGGCACGCCGGCCAGCGGCCCCAGGGCCTCGCCGGCCGCGCGCCGGACATCGATGGCGCGGGCATCGGCCAGGGCGTCCGGGTTCATGACGATGAGGGCGTTGTAGTGCGGGTTGTGCGCCGCGATGCGATCGAGGAAGGCCTGCGTCAGCGCCTCGGAGGTCACACCGCTGGCAAAGGCGTCGGCCGCATCGGCCAGGGTCATCTCGACCACGTCGAAGGGGCTGCGTGTCGTGGCATCCATGCCGGACGTCTCCTGACTGGAAAAAACGGGGGTGTGGCCCTCAGGCCATGCCGACGAACTCGTCGATCATCGCCCGGTCGCGGGCGACATCGGGCGGGACCTCGCGGGTGATGCGGCCCTTCTGCAGGATCAGCACGCGCTGCGAGAGGGACGCGATGAAGTTCAGGTTCTGCTCCACCAGCAGCACCGCGAGGCCCCGTTGCCGGCCGATCGCCCGGAGCGTCTCGATGATCTCCTCGATGATCGAGGGCTGGATGCCCTCGGTGGGCTCGTCGAGGAGGATGATGCGGGGGGCCCCGCAGAGGCAGCGGGCCAGGGCCAGCAGCTGCTGTTCGCCCCCCGAGAGGGCACCGCCCGGCCGGTCGAGATAGGCCTTCAGGCGCGGGAACAAGGTGAGGATGTCGGCGATCACCGCCTCCTCCCTGTCGTGCGACAGAAGGCAGCCCATCCGCAGGTTCTCGTGGACGCTGAGCGCCGGAAAGATCTCGCGCCCCTGCGGCACGTAGCCGATGCCGGCCCGGGCCCGGGCGGTCGGGGAGAGCCGGGTGATGTCGCGCCCGTCGAAGGTGATCGATCCGGCCGTGGCGGGCAGGTTGCCGGTGAGCGTCCGCAGCAGGGTCGACTTGCCCATGCCGTTATGGCCGAGGATGCCGACGAACGCGCCCTCATTCACCTGCAGCGACACGCCGCCGAGGATCGGGATGCGGCCGTAGCCGGAATGCAGGTCGTCGACGGCGAGGAGGGGAGCGGTCATGCGGCCTGCTTGCCCAGATAGACGTCGCGGACGCGGGCGTCGGACAGTACCGTGTCGACATCGCCCTCGATCAGGATGCGGCCCTGGTTGAACACGGTCACGGTCTTGGCGATCATCCGGATGAACGGCATGTCGTGCTCCACCACGATGACCGCATGGGTGCGGTTGATCTCGCGGATGAGGGCGGCGGTGCGCTCGACCTCCTCCTTCGTCATCCCGGCGGCGGGCTCGTCGAGGAGGATCAGCTCCGGCTCCTGGGCCAGGACCGTGGCGATCTCGACCCATTGACGCTGGCCGTGGGCGAGCTGCCCGACGAGGCGGGTGGCGATCTCGGTGAGCTTGAGGCGGGTCAGCGTCTCCTCGACGATGGCGCGGGTGCGGGCGAGCGACTTCTTGCGGCCCGCCGCGACGAAGACGTTCTCGCGCACCGACAGGCCGTTGAAGACGTTGGGAACCTGCGTCTTGATGCCGACCCCGAGGCGGGCGATCTCGTGCGGGTGCGCGGCCGTGATGTCGGTGTCGCGGAAGTGGATGCGCCCGGCGCTCGCCGTGAGCTGGCCGGTGAGCATCTTGAAGAAGGTGCTCTTTCCTGCGCCGTTCGGACCGATGAGACAGCGCAGCTCCACCTCCCCGAGGACGAAGTCGACCGCGTTGACGGCGGTGACGCCGCCGAAGCGCATGGTGGCGCCCTTGGCTTCCAGCAGGGGGCGGAGGGGTTTCGCCGCGGGGGACACGCTCATCGACGGACCTCCCCGGCCAGGGCCGCGCCCGGGGCGGGCCCGAGGGGCTTGGCCCGCATCCGCCGGCCGATGAGCGCCGTGCCGAGGCGCAGGAAGAGGTTGCGGGCCACCGGCACCAGACCCTGCGGGATCAGCAGCACGAAGGTGACCAGGATCGCGCCGAGGCCGAGGTTGGAATCGATGAGGCTCTGGGCGCCGGCCTCGATGGTCAGCCACTGTATCAGTACCGCCCCGAGGATCGGGCCGAGCAGGGTGCCGAGTCCGCCGACGAGAACGAAGATGATCACCTGGGCCGACATGGTGAGGCCGAAGACCGTGGGGCTGATGAAACCGCCCCAATTCGCGAACAGGCAGCCACCGAGGCCGGCGATGCCGGCCGAGATCATGAAGGCCAGGAGCTTGTAAAGGCGCGGATCGTAGCCGATGAGCTGCGCCCGGGTCTCGTTCTCGCGGATCGCCACGACCACGCGGCCGAACCGGCTCGCCAGGATGGCGCGCAGGACCACGTAGACGAGGATGAGGCTCCCCATCGCGGCATACCAGATCCCCTCGGGGTCGAGCGGGTTGCCGGCATCGCCCGGCAGGTTGAGGGCCGGGATGGCCGGGATGCCGTTGAAGCCGCCGAGTTCGGCCTCGCCGATCCGGTACTGGCTGCCCGAGGTGGTGTTCACGAGCTGGAACAGGATCACCGAGACCGTCAGGGTGATCACCCCGATATAGGCGTCCGAGATTCGGCCGTAGAACATGAAGTAGCCGAGCAATCCCGCGAACAGCATCGGCACCACGATGGCGAGCAGAACCGGCAGGGTCGAGTCACCGAGGTTCAGGACCGCGACGGCGTAGGCGTAGCCGCCGAGGCCCAGGAAGGCGGCCTGCCCGAACGACATCACGCCGCCATAGCCCCAGATGAAGCCCTGGCTGAGGGCGAACATCGCCATGGCCACGAAGCCCGTCATCTGCACGAGGCCGAAGGTGTCGAGGAGGTGGGGGGCTCCGAACAGGATGACGAGGCCCGAGGCGACCATGGCGAGGAAGCTCAGGGCCGCCGGACGGACCAGGGCTCGGAGCGGCGACGGGGGACGGGTCATAGGCTGCGCCTCAGGTAGCGGCCGGTGATGCCCTGGGGCAGCACGCGGATGAGCAGGACTGCGGCGACCAGAAGGGCCACGTCGCCGATGACGGGGGTGGTCTTGAACGAGACGAGCTCGTTGATGACCCCGAATAGGGTCGAGGCGAGCCCCGTGCCGGTGAGGATCGCCGGGCCGCCGCCCAGCACCGTGATGAAGGCGCGCGAGATGTAGGCCGCCCCCATGGCCGGCGAGATGCCGGAGATCGGTGCGAGCACCCCGCCGGCGAGACCCGCCAGGCCGGCCCCGAGGGCGAAGGTCGCCATGTAGATCCGGTCCGGCGAAACCCCCAGGGAGGCCGCCATGCGCGGGTTCTGCATCGTCGCCCGCAGGATCAGCCCGAACCTGGTCAGGCGCAGGAGCAGGTAGAGGCCGGCTAGGGCCGCGCAGGCCACCGCCACGATGACCAGGCTGTAGAGGCTCGCGCCGTAGCGCCCGATCTCGAAGCTCCCGACCGGCGTGGACACGCCCCGGACCACGTTGCCGTAGATCGACGTGACGAGGCCGATCAGCCCGAGGCTGATCCCCCAGGTCGCCAGCATCGTGTCCATCATGCGCCCGTAGAGGAAGCGGATGACGGTGCGCTCGAGGACGAGGCCGATGAGGCCGACCACGAGGGGCGGCAGCACCAGCATGGCGACCCAGATGTTGAGGCCGGCATCGGAGGCGGCCACCGCCGTGTAGGCGCCGAGCATCATGAACTCGCCATGGGCGAGGTTGATGATCCGCATCATTCCGTAGATCACCCCGAGGCCGAGGGTGATCAGCGCGAGTGTCGCGATGCCCGCCAGGACGTTGAAGGCGAGGAGGCCGACGAGATCGGGCGCCATGCTCACCCTCAACCCTTCAGGTCGGGGGTGAACTGCTTGTTGGTCTTCGGATTCTTCAGGAGGTCGCAGGCGCCGGCCGTGTCGGCGGGGAACTGTTCCGGGAAGCTCGCGAGGATCTCCCACTTCTTGTCCTTGGGCCGGGCGAGGTAGGTGTTGCGGATGGTATGGTGGGTCGCCCCGTCCATGGTCACCTTGCCGGTCGGACCCTCGTAGGAGATGCCGGATTCCAGGGCGGCGATGACCTTGTCGCGGTCGAGGGAGCCGGCCTTCTTCACCCCCTCGGCCCAGAGCATGATGCCGTCGTAGGTGGCGGTGTCGAGTTCGCTGAGGTCGGTGACGTCGGCGCCGAACTTGGCCTGCATCCCCTTGACGAACGCGACGCTCCGGGCGTCGGGCAGGTCGTTGTACCAGCCGTAGCATGTGACGATGCCGGTGGTGGTCGAAGCATCCATGGTGGTGAGTTCGTCGCCGAGCCCGAAGACCGAGGAAGCCACGGGAATCCGGCCCTTCATCCCGGCGGCGTCCCACTGGCGGTAGAAGCCCGAATGGTTGGCGCCCACCAGGGCCGAGAGCACGAGGTCGGGCTGGGCCTGCTGGATTCGGCTGATCGCGGAGGAGAAATTCGTCACGTCGAGGGGGAAGAAGTCGGTGCCGGCGACCGAGCCGCCGCCCTCCTTCATGAACTTCGTCATCCAGCTCGCGGTGATATGGCCGTAATTGTAGTCGGCCGCGATGATGTAGGCCTTCTTCCCCCAGGTCTTCAGCGCATAGTCGACGAGGTGATTCACGGTCTGGGCCGGCGTCGTGCCGGTGCAGAACACGTTGCGGTCGCAGACGCCGCCCTCGTATTGGGTGTTGTAGAAGTACAGGGTCTTGGACCGGCCGAAGATCGGCCGAATCGCCTCGCGCGAGGCCGATGTGATGCCACCCTGGATGACGTCGACCTTCTCCTTCAGTGCGAGTTGCTGGGCGTACTGCGTGTAGAGCTGCATGCTCGACTGGGTGTCGTAGGCGATGATCTTGATCGGCCGTCCGAGGAGGCCGCCGGCCTTGTTGATCAGTTCCACCGCGTATTCGGTTGTCTGGATCATCCGCTTGCCCTCGAGGCCGAGGGCGCCGCTGCCGTCGAGGAGGCTCCCGAGCTTGATCGGTTCCTCGGCGGCGAGGCCGTGGCGGGCGAGGAACGGCGTCGCGAGGGCGCCCGCCGCGGCGGCCGTGCCGAGCTTGAGCGCGCTGCGCCGGCTGATCGTCGGGTCTGTCATGCGTTCGTGCTCCTCAGGATTGCCGGCGGGAGGCCGTGTCCGCCGCCGGACGCTGTCAGGGCCTCGCGAAATCCAGCTTGGCAAAAGCAATGCCAACAAAACCCACAGATCGGTCATCGCCGTCGATCGAGGGCGCGATTGCCGTCCGCTTGGTCAGATCGGACAATTGAGCGCCACCCTCGGGGGCAGAAAGCCACAAATCGTGCAGCTCCAAACCGGGTCGCGCTGCCATCGACCACCTTGTCGCCCCCGGCCCGGCAAGAGCCGTACCGTTCGGTCCATCCCGACCGTTGCCCGTTCGGGAGCGCGGCGTGCGCAAACCAGCACTCGCGCGGGCCGGACGCGCGGCCTAGCTTGGCCCGTCCTCTCATCCAGACGCGAACCCGCCATGCCCGAATGCCTCGTCTTCCGCGTGCCGACCCGGCATCCCGCCGACGTCTCGGGGGTGATGGACCTCATCGCCGCCGGCGCCGTGGCGGCGGACGAGATCGTGGCGATCTTTGGCAAGACCGAGGGCAACGGCTGCGTCAACGACTTCACCCGCCCGCTCGCCGTGATGGCGCTGGAGACCGCCCTCGCCGGCGCGATGGGCTGCACGCCCGCGGCGGTCGGCGCACGGGTCGCCCTGGTCATGTCGGGCGGCACCGAGGGCGGGCTCTCTCCCCATCTCCTCGTGCTGGCGCGCCGCGATGGTCCCGAGGCCGAAGGTGCGTCGGCGCTGGCGATCGGCACCGCCTTCACGGCCGATTTCCGGCCCGAGGCGATCGGCCGGATGGCACAGGTGCGGGCGACGGCCGCGGCGGTCGGCGAAGCCATGGTCCAGGCCGGGCTGGACACGCCGGAGGACGTCCACTTCGTGCAGGTGAAGTGCCCGCTCCTCACCAGCGCCCGCATCCATGAGGCCGCCGAGCGCGGGGAAAGTGTGGCCACCCACGACACCTACGCCTCCATGGGCTTGTCGCGCGGCGCCTCGGCCCTGGGCATCGCCCTGGCCCTGGGAGAGGTCTCGGGCGAAGAGCTTTCGGACGCGGCCGTCGGCACGCGGCGCGACCTCTATTCCGGGCGCGCGAGTGCGTCAGCCGGCATCGAGCTGATGCGCAATGAGGTCATTGTCCTGGGCAATGCCCCCGGCTGGTCCGGCCCCCACGCCATCGCCCACCGGGTCATGCGCGACGGCATCGATTTCGACGCGATCCAGGGTGTCCTGGCGGATCTCGGGTTTTCCTCGTCGGGTCAGCTGGCTCCCGGGATGTCGGAGCGCGTGGTCGCCCTGCTCGCCAAGGCGGAGCCCTCGCATGACGGGCTGATCCGGGGCCGGCGCCACATCATGAACGACGACAGCGACATCAACGCCACCCGGCACGCCCGCGCCCTCGTGGGCGGGGTCGCCGCCGCCGCGATCGGGCGCACCGATCTGTTCGTCTCGGGCGGTGCCGAGCATCAGGGACCGGACGGCGGCGGCCCGGTGGCGATCATCGGCCGTGTGAGGGACTGACGCCATGCCCGACTTCGACCTCGCCATCCGGGGCGGCACGCTGGTCACCGCCACCGACACGTTCGCCGCCGATCTCGGCATCCGCGGCGGCCGCATCGCGGCGATCGGCGAGCGGATCGCCGATGCGGCCCGCACGATCGACGCCTCCGGCCTCCTCGTCCTGCCCGGGGGCATCGACAGCCACGTCCATATCGCGCAGGCGTCCGGCCCCGGCATCGTCATGGCGGACGACTTCGCCTCCGCGACCCGCGCGGCGGCCGCCGGCGGAAACACCTGCGTGATGCCCTTCGCGCTCCAGCCTCGCGGCGCGTCGCTCCGCGCGGCGACCCATGCCTACCGGGCGCTGGCGGAGGGGCAGTGCCACATCGATGTCGCCATCCACCTCATTGTCTCGGACCCGACGCCGGCGGTGCTCGGCCAGGAGCTGCCAGCCCTGATCGCGGAGGGTTACACCTCCTTCAAAGTATTTATGACCTATGACGACCTCGTCCTGAACGACCGCCAGATCCTCGACGTGTTCGACCTGGCGCGGCGGGAGGGCGCGCGCGTCATGGTCCATGCGGAGGGCTACGACGCCATCCGGTATATGACCGAGCGTCTGGAGAAGGCCGGCGAGACGCGCCCCTTCGGACATGCCCTGTCCCGGCCGCAGGTGGTCGAGCGCGAGGCGGCGCACCGGGCCATCAGCCACGCCGAGCTCGTCGACCTGCCGATCGTCATCGTCCACGTCTCGGGCCAGCAGGCCATGGAGCAGATCGCCTGGGGCCGGGAGCGCGGCCTGAAGATCCACGCCGAGACCTGCCCGCAATACCTGACCCTGACCGCCGACCACATGAAGGGCCTCAGCTCCGACGACCCGATGGCCGGGGCGAAATACGTCTGCTCGCCACCGCCGCGGGAGGCCTCCAACCAGGCCGCGATCTGGCGCGGGATCCAGACCGGATTGTTCGACGTGGTCTCCTCCGACCATTGCCCCTTCCGCTACGACGATCCCGCCGGCAAGCTGAATCCGAAGGGCCGGACCTCCTTCCGCTGGGTGCCCAACGGCATCCCGGGCATCGAGACCCGTCTGCCCATCCTGTTCTCGGAAGGCGTCTCGGCGGGGCGCATCTCCCTCAATCGCTTCGTGGAACTCACCGCCACCAACCACGCCAAGCTCTATGGGCTCTACCCGCGTAAGGGCTCGATCGGAATCGGCTTCGACGCCGACCTGACGCTGTGGGACCCGAACCGCCGCGAGACGATCCGGCAGGCCAACCTCCACCACGGGGCGGACTACACCCCCTGGGAGGGGTTTTCCGTGACGGGCTGGCCGGTGATGACCCTCGCGCGGGGCGAGGTCGTCGCCGAGGATGGGCGGGTGACCGGGCCGCCCGGGCGCGGACGGGTCCTCGACCGGACGCCGGGGCCGGGGACTGCCGTCTGATCCGGCCGGCCGCCCCCGGGCGGCGCGCGCCAGCCCGGTTGCGGTCGACCGGAGACGGTTTGGGTGGCGAAACGGGGATCGTCTGGCCCGTCCCTTGCTGGGGATCGGGCGGGGAGACAACGCATGGACGTCGAGCTGATCCGCCTGACCAAGCGCTACGGCCACACGACCGCCGTGGACGGCATCGATCTGAAGGTGCGCTCGGGCGCCTATTGCTGCCTGCTCGGCCCCTCGGGCTGCGGGAAGACCACCACCCTTCGGATGATCGGCGGCCACGAGACCGTGTCCGGCGGCGACGTGGTCATCGGCCCGCGCTCCGTGGGAGATGCCACGCCGGCCGAGCGCGGCACGGCGATGATGTTCCAGAGCTACGCCCTGTTTCCCCACCTGAATTGCCGCGACAACGTCGCCTTCAGCCTGAAGATGCGGGGCATCGCGAAGGCCGAGCGCCGCGCCAAGGCGCTGGCGATGCTCGACCTCGTTCAGATGGCCCATCTGGCGGAGCGCTTGCCGGCGCAACTCTCCGGTGGCCAGCAGCAGCGCGTGGCGCTCGCCCGCGCGCTGGTCACCGGACCCAAGGTCCTGCTCCTCGACGAGCCGCTCTCGGCCCTCGATCCGTTCCTGAGGGTGCGGATGCGGACCGAGCTGAAGCGGCTGCAGGCCGAACTCGGCATCACCTTCATCCACGTCACCCACAGCCAGGAGGAGGCGATGGCGCTCTCCGACCTCGTGGTGGTGATGAATGGTGGACGCATCGAGCAGGCGGCCGCCCCCCGCACCGTGTTCGAACGCCCGGCCACCGCCTTCGTCGCCCGCTTCATCGGCGGCCACAACGTCATCCGCCTGGCCGACGCGAGCGAGGTGGCGGTGCGCGCCGACCGGATGCGCCTCGGCGCGCAAGCCGGCCCGGACGCGGTGCCGGCCCGCGTCGTCTCGGTGGAGTACCAGGGCACCAGCGTGCATGTGGGCTTCGCGGCCGACGGCCTCGGCGGAGGACCCGCCACCGCGCTGACGGCGGTGATCGATGACGCGGCCTATGCGGGCGCCCCCCTCGCCCTCGGCCAGACCGTGCCGCTGGGCTGGGACGCCGACGCCGCCCATCGCCTGAGCGCCTGACCCGACCGCGTTTCCTCAGAGGAGCCTGCATGACGACCACGATCAAGCTGAGCCGCCGCACCCTGCTCCAGGGCGCGGGTGCCACCGGACTGGCCCTCGGCGCCGGTCCGATCACCGGCTTTCCCAACGTGATCGCGGCCGAACCCGTGACCCTGCGCTACCTCGGCACCGCCGTGAACCAGTCCGGCGACATCGCCCGCAAGGTGAAGGAGGATCTCGGGATCACCATCGAGTACATCCCCGTCGTCACCGACGAGGTGACCAAGCGCGTGGTGACGCAGCCGAATTCCTTCGACCTCCTCGACACCGAGTTCTTCAGTCTGAAGAAGCTTATCCCCTCGGGCAACATCCAGGGCATGGATGCCCGTCGGATCAAGCAGGCCGACAACATCACTCCGGTCTTCACCAAGGGCCAGGTCGGGGGCAAGACGATCGGCGACCAGGGCACGGCGCCCAAGAAGGTCTTCTATCTCGAGGGGCAAAACGCGAAGACCTTCGCGGGTTCGCCCACCGAGTGGATCACCCTGATCCCCACCACCTACAACGCCGACACCCTCGGCATCCGCCCGGACCTGATCAAACGCCCGATCGCGAGCTGGAAGGAACTCCTGAACCCCGAATTCAAGGGGAAGGCCTCGATCCTCAACATCCCCTCCATCGGCATCATGGATGCCGCCATGGTGATCGAGGCCACGGGCGACTACACCTATCCCGACAAGGGCAACATGACGAAGGCCGAGATCGATCGCACCATCAAGCTGCTGATCGAGGCCAAGCGCGCCGGTCAGTTCCGCGCCTTCTGGCAGGACTTCAACGAATCCGTGAACCTGATGGCATCGGGCGAGACCGTGATCCAGTCGATGTGGTCGCCCGCCGTCACCAAGGTCCGCAGCCAGGGCGTGGCCTGCACCTACCAGCCCCTCAAGGAGGGCTACCGGGCCTGGGCCACCGGCTTCGGCCTGCCCAAGACCCTGACGGGCCGCAAGCTGGATGCGGCCTACGACTTCATCAACTGGTTCCTCTCCGGCTGGGCCGGCGCCTACCTCAACCGACAGGGCTACTACTCGGCCGTGCTGGAGACGGCCAAGGCGCACATGGAGCCCTACGAGTGGGCGTACTGGATGGAGGGCAAGCCCGCCGAGAAGGACATCAAGGGACCGGACGGCAGCGTGCTGGAGAAGGCCGGCGCCACCCGCGACGGCGGCTCTTTCGAGACCCGCATGGGCAGCGTCGCCTGCTGGAACGCCGTGATGGACGAGAACACCTACATGGTCCGCAAGTGGAACGAGTTCATCGCCGCGTAAGCGGGGCGACGATGCGAACGCCCTCCCCCGCAGAGGGGGGGAGGGTTTCGCCTGTCACGAGGGTTGCGCCATGACCGACATCGCCCTTCCGGCCGCCGTGACGGAGGCGCCGCCCGCCAAGGCCCCCGCCGCCAGCCTTACGACGAGGACCCGCCGCCGGCAGGCGCTGGCCTACCTCCAGGCCGCGCCGATGGCGCTCGTCTTCCTGGTGTTCTTCGTGGTGCCCCTGGGCCTGACCCTGATCGTCAGCTTCTGGGAGTACAACGAGTACGAGATCATTCCCGCCTTCACGGTGCAGAATTACATCGACGTGTTCGAGGGCTGCCTCAACACGGCGGATGCCTGCACCACCGTGCGGACCTACCTCTCGACCCTGAAATTCTGCGCGCTGACCTGGGCCTTCACCCTGGGGATCGGCTTCACGGTGGCCTACTTCGTCGCCTTCCACGTCCGCTCGCGCACCATGCAGATGGCGCTGTTCCTCGTCTGCACGATTCCGTTCTGGACCTCGAACGTGATCCGGATGATCTCCTGGATCCCGCTGCTGGGCCGCAACGGCCTCGTCAACGACACCCTGATGGGGATGGGACTGATCAAGACGCCCATCGAGGGCCTGCTCTATTCCGACTTCTCGGTGGTGCTCGCCTTCGTGCACCTCAACACGGTCTTCATGATCGTGCCGATCTTCAACAGCATGGCGCGCATCGACCGGTCGCTGATCGAGGCGGCCTATGATTCCGGCGCCACCGGCTGGCAGACCCTCTGGAACGTGGTGGTGCCCCTGGCCAAGCCCGGCATCGCCATCGGGTCGATCTTCGTGGTGACCCTGGTGATGGGCGACTTCGTCACCGTCGGCGTCATGGGCGGCCAGCAGATCGCCTCGGTCGGCAAGGTCATCCAGGTCCAGATGTCGGCCCTGCAGCTGCCGGCGGCCGCGGCCAACGCGGTGGTCCTGCTGGGCGCCGTGATGCTGATGATCGTGGCCATGACCCGGCTCATTGACTTGCGGAAGGAACTCTAGACGTGAGCGACCGCCCCCGCTCCCCGGCCTTCTACGCCCTGGCGGCGTTCTTCGCCCTCTTCGTGGCCTTCCTGTACGGGCCGACGCTGACCATCCTCGTCCTCAGCTTCCAGGGGCCGCAGGGGGGCCTCACCTTCCCGATGAACGGGGTCTCGACGCACTGGTTCGGCAAGCTCTGGGCCGGGCTCGGGATTGTCGACATCTGGGGCGCCCTCTGGCGCTCCCTGCGACTTGGCCTCGTGGTGATGGGGCTCACCGTCGTCATCGCGTTCTACGCCGGCCTCGCCTTCCGCAAGCGCTTTCGCGGCGAGGGCGCGCTGTTCACCCTTGCGGTCGCGAGCCTGATCGTCCCCTCGATCGTGGTCTCGCTCGGCATCGGGTTGGAATTCCGGCTTCTCGACGAGGCGGTGAAATGGGCCGCCGCCGAGACCGGATGGGGCTGGCTGCAGGAGCACGGTACCCTGATGGGGCTCTACACCTCGGCGCTGGGCGCCCACCTCACCTGGACTCTGCCCTTCGGCCTCCTGATCATGTTCGCGGTCTTCAACCGGTTCGACCCGGCCTACGAGGAGGCCGCCCGCGACCTCGGCGCCACCGGGTCTCAGACCCTGCGTCACGTGGTGGTGCCGATCCTCGGCCCCTCGCTGGTCGGCGTCGCGTTGTTCGGCTTCACCCTGTCCTTCGACGAGCTCGCCCGCACCAGCCAGGCCATCGGCGGCCGCAACACCCTGCCACTGGAGCTGCAGGGCCTGACCACCACCGTGACCACGCCGGAGATCTACGCGCTCGGTACCCTCACCACCGGCCTGTCCCTTGCGGTGATCGGACTGGCGCTGGGGACGAGCCTGTACCTGCAGCGGCGCAAGGCGAAGGCTGGGCTGCGGCTCGGGTGAGCCCCGCTTCCTTCTCACCTTTGCGGGAGAAGGTGGCCCGCGTCAGCGGGTCGGATGAGGGATGCGCGTGATCCGGACTCGTCGCCGCCTCTCCCGGTCGCTCCGCGACCACCCTCCCCCCCCCCGCAATGGGGGGAGAGGGTTTCCGGTCTCACACCGTCGCGTCCGCCATCACCGCCGCCCGGTCTTCCTGGAACGCCGCCTCTGCCGCGTCGGTGCGCCAGCAGGCGGCCCGGTGGCCGGGCTGCACGGCCACGGAGGGTGGCACCTCGACCCGGCAGCGCGCTTCGGCGAGGAAGCAGCGCGGGGCGAAGGGGCAGCCCGGCGGGCGGTTGGCGAGGTCGGGCGGGCTGCCGGGGATCGTCTTCAGGCGCGTGCCCTTGGCGAGCGCCCCATCGGCGCGGCTGCGCAGGAGGCCGATCGTGTAGGGGTGGTGGGGGGCGAGCACCACGTCCCGGGCGGAGCCCTCCTCGACGATGCGGCCGGCATACATCACCGCGATCCGGTCCGCGACCTCCACGGCGGCGCCGAGGTCGTGGGTGACGAAGATCGTCGAGAGGCCGAGTTCCGCCTGCAATTCGCGCAGGAGCAGCAGGATCTGGATCTGAACGGTGGCGTCGAGCGCCGTGGTCGGCTCGTCGGCGAGCAGGACCTGCGGCCGGCAGGCGAGCGCCAGAGCGATCATCGCGCGCTGGCGCATGCCCCCCGACATCTCGTGCGGATAGGCGTCGAGGCGCCGCTCCGGGCTCGGAATGCGGACCCGCTCGAACAGGGCCAGGGCGCGCTGGCGGGCCGCCCCGGCGCTGATCCGCTCGTGCTGGCGGATCGCCTCGGTGATCTGCTGGCCCACCGTGTAGACGGGATCGAGGGCCAGGAGCGGCTCCTGGAAGATCATCGCCACGGCCCGGCCGCGCAGGGCCCGCAGGGCTTTGGGCGACAGGGCCATCACGTCCGCGCCGCCAACCCGGATCGTGCCGCCGATCCGCGTCCGGCGCTCCGGGTTCAGGCGCATGATCGCCCGAAGGGTGACGCTCTTGCCGGAGCCGGACTCGCCGATCAGCGCCACGGCCTGGCCGCGCTCGAGGGTGAGGTCGACCCCGTCCACGGCCTCGACCACGCCGCCGAAGACCACCGTCAGGCCGCGGATCGCGACGGCCGGCTCGGGTGCCGATACGCTCATGCGGCCACCGTCAGGCTGGGCGACAGGGAATGGCCCGAGCCGGGCTGGCGGGCGAGGCAGGCGACGCGGTGGCGCGCATCGCGGCCGTCGAGGGGCGGGACCGTGCCGCGGCAGACCTCTTCGACGAGGGCGCAGCGCGGGTGGAAGCGGCAGCCGGCGGGCGGGTCGATGGGGTTCGGCGGGTCGCCGGCAAGCGGCGCCACCGTGGTCCGCGCATCCGGGTCCATCGAGGGCATCGAGGACAGGAGCGCGGCCGTGTAGGGATGAGCCGGAGCGGCCAGCACCGTGTCGGCGGGGCCGATCTCCACCACCTGACCGAGATACATCACCGCCACCCGGTCGCAGATGAAGCGCACCACGTTGAGGTCGTGGCTGATGAACAGGTAGGTGAGGTTGAACTCCTGTTTCAGATCCATCAGCAGGTTCAGCACCTGCGCCTCCACCGACTTGTCGAGGGCCGAGACCGCCTCGTCGAGCACCACGAGGCGGGGTTCGAGGGCGAGCGCCCGGGCGATGTTCACCCGCTGGCGCTGGCCGCCTGAGAGCTCGTGCGGGTAGCGCGCCGCGAAGCGCGCCGGCTCCAGCCCCACCCGGGCGAGCAGGCTGCGGGCGCGCTCGATGGCCTGGCGCTTCGGGATCCCGTGCACCTGTGGCCCGAAGGCGATGGACCCCTCGACGGTCATGCGCGGATTCAGGGAGGAGTAGCTGTCCTGAAACACCATCTGGGCCTGGGCCCGGAAGTCCCGCAGGGGCAGCGCCCGGCTGCCGATGCGCTCGCCGTCGAACAGCAGGTCGCCGGAATCGTGGCGGATCAGGCCCATGATGAGCCGGGCGGTAGTGGACTTGCCGCAGCCCGACTCGCCGACCACGCCGAGGGTCTCGCCCTTCAGGATTTCGAAATCGACGCCGTCCACCGCTCGCACCACCGCCTTGGTGCCGCCGATGCCCTTCTTGACGGGGAAGTGCTTCACAAGTCGGTCGACGGTGAGGAGGGGCTGAGCCGGGCCGCCCCGGTCGCGGGCGATCGGGACGGTGGCGAGGCCGATGGGCTGGCTCATGCTTTCACCTCCATGGCGGACCGCAGGCCGTCGGAGAACAGGTTGAACGAGATCGAGACGATGAAGATGGCCAGCCCCGGCAGGGCCGCGACCATCGGGTTCACGTAGATCGCCGTGCGCAGGGTGTTCAGCATCAGGCCCCATTCGGGCTCCGGCGGCTTCACGCCGAGGCCGAGGAAGGAGAGGCCGGAGGCCAGGATCATCGATACGCTGATGAGGCTGGTGGCGTAGACGAAGATCGGCCCCAGCACGTTGCCGAGCACCTGCACGCGCAGGATCGTCAGGGTCGAGGCGCCGGAGAGGCGGGCGGCGTCGACGTAGTCGCGGGCGCGGATCTGGGTGGTCACGCTCTCGGCCACGCGGGCGATCTGGGGCACGAACACGCAGGTCAGCGACACGATCGAGTTGAAGATGCCCGCGCCCAGGGCGCCAGAGAGCGCGATGGCGAGCAGCACCGAGGGGAACGCGAAGAACACGTCCACCGTGCGCATCAGCACGGTGTTGACCCAGCCGCCGACGTAGCCGGCCAGGATGCCGATGCCGGACCCGATGACGAAGGCGAGGATGACGGGGGTGACCCCGATGAACAGGGACAGGCGCCCGCCCATCATCAGGCGACTCAGCATGTCGCGGCCGAGTTCGTCCGAGCCCAGGAGGTAGGTGGCGTCGCCGATGGGCTTCAGGCGCCGCAGCATCGAGCCGCGATAGGGGTCCATCGGGGTGATCCAGGGCGAGAGCAGCGCCACCGCCACGATCGCCAGGATGATGCCGGCGGCGGCCATCGCTACGGGATCGCGCAGGAGCTTGTGGCCGACCTGCCCCCAGAACCCCCGCGAGGGCACGAAGGCGTCCGGCGCCGTCGGCGCCGGGGCGGCCCCGCCGGCGATGTCGAGGATCGGTGCGGCGGCCTGTGTCGCGCGTGCCATCAGCCCCTCTCGATGCGCGGGTCGAGCGCCGTCTGGACGACGTCGACGATGAGGTTGAGGGCGACGAAGAACATCGCCAGGACGAGAATCGAGCCCTGCAGCAGGGGCAGGTCGCGCTGGAAGATCGCGGCGTTCAGGAGGAAGCCGGTGCCGGGCCAGGCGAACACGGTCTCGATCAGGATCGAGCCGCCCAGCAGGTAGCCGAGTTGCAGGCCCATGATGGCCAGCGCCGTCGGGGCCGCGTTCTTGACGACGTGCCGGAACACGCCGAACTCGCTCATGCCCTTGGCCCGGAGCGCACCGACGAAGTCCTGCGCGAGGATGTCGCCCACCAGCGCCCGGATGGTGCGGGCGATGACGCCCATGGGAATCACCGACATCGTGAGGGCCGGCAGGATGATGTAGCGCAGGTGGTCGAGATCGGGCCGCCAGTTGCCCGAGCCGTCGGGCCCGGCCCCGGTGGGCGGCAGCCAGCCGAGTTGGGCCGAGAACACGATGACCAGCACCATGCCGAGCCAGTAATGCGGCACGCTCACCCCGAAGACCGAGACCGCCGAGGCGAGCCGGTCCAGGACCGAGTTGCGGAAGTAGCCGGCCACGAAGCCGAACAGGCACCCGAAGGTGAAGCCGATCAGCGTCGCCACGGAGGCCAGGATCAGGCTGTTCACCACGGCCCGCCCGACCTCCTGCACCACGGGGCGGCCGGTGGCGATGGAGATGCCGAGATCGCCCTGAAGCACGTGCCAGAGCCAGATCACGTACTGGACGGGCAGTGGCTTGTCGTAGCCGTAGGCCGCCCGCATGGCGTCGATGGTCTCCTGCGTGGCGTCCACCGGGAGCACCGCGCTCAAGGGATCGCCGGGGGCGAGGTGGACCAGCATGAAGCAGACGACGCTCACGCCGAGCGCCACCGGCGTCACGGTGAGCAGGCGCTTGAGGATGAACTTCAGCATGTTCTCAGCCCTCTCTCCTCTGCGGAAGAGGGTACCTGCGGAGCAGGCGGGAGCGGAGGCGACTTTGCCGGATGCGGCATGCCCCTCCCCCGGTTCCTGCGCGACCACCCTCCCCCCGCAGCGGGGGAGGGTTCATGACCGCGACCTTCATCGTCACTTGCTCAACCACTTGCCCGATCACTTGCCCATCGAGATCGGCGAGAAGTCCTGGAACCAGTTCTGCGCCTGCACGAAGCCCTTCACCTTGGGGCTCATGGCACGCGGATTGGTGTCGTGGGCCACCATCAGGAACAGGGCGTCGTCGACGTACTTCTCGTGCACCTTCTCCAGGACCTTGGTCTGCTCGGCCGGGTCGAAGGTGGTGCGGACCTGGTCGAAGAGCTTGTCCATCTCGGGGTCGCAGTAATGGCCCCAGTTGGTGCCGTTGGGCGCCGCGAGGTTGCACTGGAGGTGGCGGATGAAGCCCGTGAAGGGGTCCTGGATGAAGTAGGAGAAGTTCATCCCCGTCGCCTTGCGCGACATGTCGGACTTGGCGCCCGCGCGCCACAGGTTGATGAGCGTGTTCCACTCGACCACCTCGAACTCGACCTTGATGCCGACATCCGCGAGGTTCTGCTGGATGAACTCGTTCATCGGCAGGGGCTGCATCTGGCCCGAGCCCGACGGCGCGATCAGGATCTTGGTGACGATGGGCTTGTTCGGGCCGTAGCCGGCCTCGGCCAGGAGCTTCTTGGCGGCTTCGGGGTCGTAGGTCGGCTTGAAGGTCGGGTGGCCGAACCAGGCCGAGCCCGGCGGCATGAAGCCCTGCGCCGGGATCATCAGCCCGTTCAGCAGCTCCTTCATGCCCTCGCGGTCCACCGCGAGGTTGGCGGCCTTGCGCACGCGGATGTCGTTCCAGGGCGAGCCCTCGACGCGGGAGAGGTGCCAGGTCCAGTTGTGCGGGTAGGCGTTGGTGACGATGCCGAAGCCGGCGGCCTTCAGGGACGCGACGGCATCCGGCGGGGGCGCCTCGATCCAGTCGACCTGACCCGAACGGAGGGCCGCCACGCGGGCATTGGCCTCGGGCAGCGGCACGAGCACGAGCTTGTCGAGCTTGGGCACCCGGGCCTTGTCCCAGTACTCCTTGTTGGGCACCATCTCGGCGCGCTCGCGCGGGGCGAACAGGGTGAGCTTCCATGGGCCGGTGCCGGCCGGGGTCTTGGCGAAGGCGTCCCAGCTCTTGCCGACCTTCTCCCACTGGGCCGGCGACGAGATCATGATCCACGCGATCTGGTAGGGCAGCGTCGCGTCGGGGTTCTTGGTGACGATTTCGAGGGTGGTCGGGTCGATGGCGCGGTAGCTCGCCACCGCCGGGATGCGCGAGCGCCCCTGGGCCGACTGGCGCGGGTCGAATTGCGGCGCGTCGGTCTTCAGGAGCTTGTCGAGGTTCCACACCACCGACTCGGCGGTGAAGGGCGAGCCGTCGTGGAAGGTCACGCCCTCGCGCAGCTTGAAGGTCCACTTGGTGTTGTCGGCGGGATCGACGGCCCAGCTCGTGGCGAGGCCCGGCACCAGCACGGAGGGCTTGGTGGCGGAGGAGAGGTCCCAATTGATGAGCCCGTCATAGACCGTATAGCCCGTGAACCGCATGCCCTCGCCGCCATTGTCGGCTTGGCCCGTGGTGAGCGGGATGTCGGAAGCCGTCATACCGATCTTAAGGACGCCCTGCGCGAAGGCCGTGGGCATCAGCACCCCGGACAGCAGGGCGGCGGCGAGAAGGCGGGACTTCGACCATCGGGAAACGGAAGCAAACATGCGCGGACGGGTTTCCATGGGCTGGAGACGGCGTGACGGAACCGTGAATGCAATCCATCGGCCAACCCCTCGCGCCGCTCCCGGTCGCCCGAGACGAACACGCCGCCTGATCATGTCTTGCCGCCCACGATCCCGATTCTGTGCTGCACCGGCCGAGGACACCACAATGCTGTCCGGGTCGCCGGGTACGCGGCCAGGCATTGCCTCAAAGACACGCAGAGACCTTGCCGCTCTCCAGAAACCTCCCATCAAACGCCTAAAATATAGGCAATCCCGCGCTCTGCCCGCCGGAGCCGCAGACTCGCGAGCCGCAGGATCTCAGAACGCGAGCTTCAGCCCTCCGACGACGTTGCGCGGCGCGCCCGCGAGGATCGATCCGGCCGTGCCCGCCAGGGTGGCTGCTCCATTTTCCAGGCCGGTAGTCCGGCTGAGGGTGCTCGTCAGGTTCAGGGCGGAGGCGATGAAGGTCGTGTCGAGCAGGTTGCGGACTTCCAGGTACAGGCTGAGGCGCTTGGCGTAGCCCCCGGTAAGCTCCGTGGCGTAGTGGACGTTCGCGTTGAGGATGGCGTAGCCGGGGGTCCTCAGGCGGTTTCCGTTGTCGATGAGGACGCCGTCCTGAACCACGGTCTCCACGAAGGCGCCGAGCCCGTCCAGGGGGCCGCCGACCTGATCGTAGCCGACCCGCGCCAGGAGCTGGTGCGCGGGGACGCCGGGAATGGACTTGCCCGCCCGGTCCAAACGGGCGGTGACGGCACCGGCGCTCAGCAGCTCGGTGAACCGCGTGTAGATCTGATCGTCGAAGCTGTAGGCCAGCGTTCCGCGCCAGCCCGGCGCGAAGGCCCAGTCGCCGCCGAGTTCGACGCCGCGATGCTCCGAGGCCGGGGCGTTGATGAAGTAGCTCAGCCGGCCCCCACCCGGTGATTGCGACAGGAGTTCGTTGCGGAAGAACTCGTAGAAGCCCGTGAGGCTGATCCGCAGGGAGTCCACCGGCGTCCAGTCGACGCCGAGGTCGAAGCCGAGGTTCGTCTGTGCCTGAAGCTGCGTGTTGTTGCCCGGCAGCCCCGCGCTGGTGACGAACAGGTTGCTGCCCGTCGGCGTGGCGTAGCCGGTGGCGACGCGCCCGCGGACGCTCCAGGCGTCCCGGGGCCGATAGACCACGGCCAGTTCCGGCGCGACGTTGAGGAAGCTGCGCGCGGCATCGACCACCGAGGCCGTCCGTCCGGCTTCCGAATAGGTATAGGCGCTGTTGCGTCCGGTGATCGTGGTGTTCGTCGCGCTGAGTCCGAGGAGCCCGCTCCACTGGTCGGAAAGTGCCACCTCCGTGCGGGCGCGCCCGCCGAGATTGGTCTGGTCGCCGCGCAGGTCTCCGATCAGGGCGCCCAGGGCCGGTCGTCCCGCCCCCGGCGCCCGGTTGAACGTGGTCACGTGGTTGTCGAGGATCTCGGAGGTGAAGGCCACGTAGCCCACGGCCGGCAGGCCCATCAGGTCGTAGCGTCGGGTCAGGTCCGTGAGGAGGGTCAGGGACGGGTAACTGCCCCGGACGGCGGAGGTGTAGAACGGCTGGTCGAAGTTGCGCTCGTCGAAGCCGAGCTGGGTCCGCCAGGTCGTCTGTGCGTCGAGGTCGTGCTCCCAGCGCAGGGCCACGACGGTGCGCCGGTCGTCCCGTCCGAACCCGCCCTCGGTGGCGGTCACGCCGACGGTCCGGCCGAAGGCCCCGTTGGCGAACAGGTTCGTCAGGGTACAGCCCGGTGCCGCCGTCGCCACCGTGCCGCATCCGCGCTGGTAGGGATTGATCTGGTACTGGTCGAGGGAGGCGCGCCCCGGTAGGTCCGCCTGCAACCGGTTGTTGATTACCTTCAGGGTGAAGCGGTTGTCCGGCGTCGGCGTGTAGCTGGCCAGCAGGTTGATCGTCTGCGTGTCGTAGGCGCTGTTATCCTGGTAGCCGTTGGCGCGGACGTCGCTTGCGAACAGGCTGATCTCGACGGGGCCGCTGACGCCGCCGACCGTGAAATAGTTGCTCAGATAGCCGAAGCTGCCCGCATCGGTGCCGATCTCGAAGCCGTCGATCTCGCGGCCCGTCCGGGTGCGGAAGGCGAGCGCGCCGCCGGTGGCGTAGTTGCCGAAGAGATCTCGAAGCCGTCGATCTCGCGGCCCGTCCGGGTGCGGAAGGCGAGCGCGCCGCCGGTGGCGTAGTTGCCGAAGAGCGCTGATTGCGGACCGCGGAACACGTCGATGCGGCCGTAGGCGCGCGGATCGACGAGGTCGAAGCGCGAGGCGCCGTCCGGCTGGGTCAGGAGAAAGCCGTCCTCCAGCACAACCATGTTCCGGATGACACCGGTGGAGCGGGCATTGTTGCCGCGGATGGAGATCACCACGTCGCGCCCGCCATTGCCCGGGCGCACGGTGACGCCGGGACTGTTCACCAGCACCGATCCGAGGCTTGTGGCGGGCCGGTTCTCGATCGTGTCGGTGCGGCCGACGCGCGTGGCGGTGGCGCCCAGGGGCTGTTCGATCACGCTCGGGCTGGAACCGGGGGGCGCCGAGACACCGAACGGCACCCCGGCCGGTGCCGGGCGACCCTCGGCCGTGATCGAGAGCTCCTCCAGCACGATCCCGCCCGCCTCCTCGGCGCGCACCTCCGACGCGGAGAGAAGGACGGCGACGAGGGCAAGCCGGACGGCTCCGGTTCGCGGGGCCGCAGTTCGGGGCGCGACGGCCTGGGAACGCGGAGAACGGGGAACAGCGGCCATGCCGGTTTCGACCACGGGAGCGGGGGCGGGTCACGCCGTAGGGAGGGAGGCCGGTCGGGCCGGACGCGAACCGCGACGTCCATTCATGCGCATCGCGCGTCCGGGAATGCCGAAGTCGCTTCTACCCCGTGGACCGAGGGGGCGCGACGGGTCGGACACCCTGTGGTCGTGACCTGTGGCTCCCATGCCACGTCGAACCCGACACGTCGAACCTGCTCTCTCAAACCGTCAGGCGCGCGGCGAGACCTTCAGCGCGCATCCGCCTCGCGGTCGAGGAGCTGGCGCTTGCGCGCGACGCCCCAGCGATAACCGGAGAGCGACCCGTCCGCGCGGACCACCCGGTGGCACGGGATGGCGACCGCCAGCGGGTTGGCGCCGCAGGCCTGGGCCACGGCCCGCATGGATGTCGGGGCGCCGATGGCCTGGGCGATCGCGCCGTAGGTCGTCGTGGTGCCGATCGGGACGGCGCGAAGGGCGGCCCAGACCCGCTGCTGGAAGATGGTGCCGCCGATGTCGAGGGGCAAGTCGAGGCCGCGGCCCGGCGCCTCGACGAAACCGACGACCGTCGCCACCCACCCGTCGAAGGCTGGATCGCCGGGCGCCAGGTCGGCCCTGGGGAAGCGGTCCTGGAGATCGCGGACCAGGGCGTCGGGATCGTCGCCCAGGAGAATCGCGCAGAGGCCCCGGGGGGTCGCCGCCACCAGGAGCGCGCCGAGGAAGCACGCGGCCACCGCGAAGCGGATCGCCGTCCCGGCGCCTCCCGTGCGATAGGCCGATGGGTGCATCCCGAGCCGATCCGGGCCTTCAGCGTAGAAGCGGCTCGACGCGTTGAAGCCGGCCGCGAAGATCGCTTCGGTCACCGTCCCGGCCTCGGGCAGGCGCTGCGCCACGCGCTCGGCCCGCTTGGCCGTCGCGTAGGCCTTCGGCGTGATGCCGGTGACCCTTCGGAAGACGCGGTGGAAGTGGAAGGCGCTCAGGCCCGCTTCCGCGGCGAGGCCTTCGAGTGTCGGCATGGTCTCGGCCGCGTCGATCAGGCGGCAGGCCCGGACGATGGCCGCGGCGTGCCGTTCGGCCGGGGTCACGTCGTTGGGCCGACAGCGCCGGCACGGGCGGAAGCCCGCGGCCTCGGCTGCATCGCAGGTGGCGTGGAAGCTCACGTTCTCCGGGTTGGCCGCGCGAGAGGGGCAACTGGGGCGACAATACACGCCCGTGGTGCGAACGGCGTAGACGAAGGTGCCGTCGGCCCGCGCGTCGCGGGCGGTGAGCGCGGCCCATCGCTGCGCGTCCGCGTCATCGGGGGCGCTCGGGTCGTCCCACTCCGGATGGGTGTCAGCGCGCCGCATGGGGAAACGTCCTCCGTCGTCCAGGGGCGGCCCCCGCTTGTTGTGGCCGCGTCGCAGCCTGTCCTGCCCCGAAATCCCCGGAGCCGCATCCCGATCCTTGCTCTCGAATCCGGCTGGCGAGGCATCCGTACCGTACCACTCGCGTTGGCGGAGCCTCGCCCGGCGAACAGACCGGCGGCCGATGTCCACCGTGCCGCCCGGCGCCTCCGATCCGGGATCTCGATGTGCAGCGAACAGGCTATCGCGGGCCAGCGGCTTGGGCGGCAACGGTGGCCTGTCGCGGAGGCAAGGACACGTCGGCGGCAGGAGACCCCGAGGCACGGTGCGTGCCTGACGGGGGCGCCCGATCGGAGGGGGCGGGGCTGGCCGGCGTCGGTCAGCCCCGTCCGTTCAGACGCGGCGGGCGTCGTAACCGGCCACGACGGTGGCGGCCTTGGGAGCGCCGAGGCGTCCGCCGAAGAAGCCGGCGAGGGCGCCCAGGATCAGGGCGAGCGCGCCGTAGAAGGCGCCCTGGGTGGCGGCGGACTTGGCGGCGACGGCCGCGGCTTCCGCCTTCACCTTGGCGGTCGCGACGGTCTCGTCGTACTGCTTGCGGTAGTCCTGGATCTGGGCCTTGGCCTGGTCGACCGGGATGCCCTGGGCCTTGGCCAGGGCRTCGGCCGCGCGGGTCTCGGCCTGGGCCTTCTGGGCCGGGTCACCGGTGAACAGCGCCCGGATGGCGGCCACGGCCGCGTCCTTGGCCGCYTGCGGGTCCTGGCCGGCCGCCTGGTTGCGCACCGACTGCTCGATGCCGTCCAGGGGGTTGGAGATCTTCGACAGCGACGGAGCCGCGGCCTGCGCGGCGGTCTGCACCGTGCCGCCCACCAGCGAGCCGGCCCCGCCCAGCGTGCTGGTCACGTCGCCTCGGCCGGGACCTTCTCCGCCCANTCGATGCCGTCCAGGGGGTTGGAGATCTTCGACAGCGACGGAGCCGCGGCCTGCGCGGCGGTCTGCACCGTGCCGCCCACCAGCGAGCCGGCCCCGCCCAGCGTGCTGGTCACGCCCGAGAAGGCGCCCCCGATGAGGCCGCCGGCGGCCGAGGTCAGGAGGTAGAGCACCACCAGGGTGGTCACCGCCCAGGAGACCAGCCCGTGCAGGCCGGCCGCGCCCGTGACGGGCTTGCCCGAGAGGCGCCCGGCGATGAGGCCGCCCGCCAGGGAAGCGACCACGCCCGAGCCCACGAACCAGAGGCCGGCGCYCAKCGAGAGCGTCGAGGCGGCCGGGTTGTCGGCGGCCACGGGTCCGACGCTGGACAGGCCGACGCCCACCCCGACCATGTTGAGGATGACCTGGGTCACCAGGGGTGTCGGCCGAGACGGCCGGGGTCGCGAGAAGGGGGGAAGTGGACACGGGATAGGTACTCCGGGTGGTCGGTCGTCCGAGACGTTCGGTCGTTCGAGGGGTCAGTCGGGGGTGTTCGCCGATCCCACCGCGCAGTCCCGGCGCGGTGGGATCGATCTGTCGCGGCTCTGCGGATCAGTCGCGGCCGTGGATGAGGAGGCCGAGGCCGTAGCCGAGAAGGCCGGCCACCAGCAGGGCGGCCACGGGATGCTCGGCGACTTGGTGGCTCACCTCGCGCCCGCCCTGGCGCAGAGAGCGGCCRCCGGTCTCGTAGGCGTCCTCGGCCCKGTCGTAGGCCTCGCGGCCGGCCCGGCGCACGGACCGCTCGGCGCGGTCGTAGGTGTCGCCGGCTGCCCCCTGGGCGCGGCGCGCGCGGTCCTCGACGTCGTCGGAGTCGATCAGGTTGCYGACYGTGTCGCGAACCCTGCCGCCGATCTCGCGAGCGGTGTCGGCCACGTGCTCGGCGGCGTCGCGGACGGTGTCCTTGGCCTGACCGTAGAGGGTCTCGGCGGCGCCTTGCGCCTCGCGGGCACGGCCCTCGAGCGAGTCCCGCTTCGAGCCGGTGAGATCGCCCACCGTGCCCTGAACCTTGCCGCCGAGCTCCTTGGCGGCGCCCGTGATGCGATCCGTGTCGACCATGATGGTTGTCCTTGCTGTGTTCGTGGCTGGGGTTCGTCGCGCGGCGCGCGGCCGAGCCGGCGCGCGCCTACTACCCAATCCGGCG